>NZ_JBHSDY010000001.1:0-436953 GCF_042651965.1 Castellaniella hirudinis | reverse complement strand
GCGCTTCGCCATCCGCGAAGGCGGTCGTACCGTGGGCGCCGGCGTCGTCGCCAAAATCATCAAGTAATTGATGGACCGGCGGGGGGAGCACTCCCCCCGCCTCTTTCGTTCTTTAGGGATTCCCATGAAAAGCCAGAAAATCCGCATCCGCCTGAAGGCGTTTGACTACAAGCTGATCGATCAGTCCGCCGCTGAGATCGTCGAAACGGCCAAGCGCACCGGCGCCGTGGTTCGTGGTCCCGTGCCGCTGCCCACGCGCATCCGTCGCTACGACGTGCTGCGTTCGCCGCACGTCAACAAGACTTCGCGCGACCAGTTCGAGATGCGTACGCACCAGCGTCTGATGGACATCGTTGATCCCACCGACAAGACCGTGGACGCCCTGATGCGTCTGGATCTGCCGGCCGGCGTGGACGTCGAGATCGCCCTGCAGTAATCCCCGACCGGGCCGCTTCGCGCGGCTCCTTCGGACGAAACCGCCCTGCCTTCTAGGCAGGGCGGTTTTTTCATCGTCGGGCCGCCCCAAGATGAAAAACGCCCCCTTGGGGGGCAGCAAGCCGAAGGCGTAGCGTGGGGGCACTTTCTATGTTAGAATCAAGGGCTTCGTCGTCCATTTCTGTTTTTAGGAAAACGGATGGCGAACGATCAAGCCCCGGCCAATCGCAGTCGGGAATGAAAACTGTGGGGAAACACCCCCCGGAGAAAACAATGTCGAATTCGACACCTACGCCCGCGGCCTGGCGCCTCGGGCTTGTGGGGCGCAAGGTTGGCATGACCCGCATCTTTACCGAGGAAGGCGAGTCCATCCCGGTCACGGTGCTGGACGTGTCCAATAACCGCGTCGCCCAGGTCAAGACGCCTGAAATCGACGGCTATGCGGCGGTCCAGCTTGCCTACGGCGAGCGTCGTGCCTCCCGTGTGGCCAAGGCTCAGGCCGGCCACTACGCCAAGGCCGGCATCGAAGCCGGTTCCATCCTCAAGGAATTCCGCCTGGATCCCACCCGCGCCGCCGAATTTACGGCCGGCGCCGTGGTCGCCGTGGAGTCCGTGTTCGAAGTCGGCCAGCAGGTCGACGTCACCGGCACCACCATCGGTAAGGGTTTCGCGGGCACGATCAAGCGCCACAACTTCGGTTCCCAGCGCGCTTCGCACGGCAACTCGCGGTCGCACCGCGTGCCGGGCTCCATCGGCCAGGCCCAGGATCCGGGCCGCATCTTCCCCGGCAAGAAAATGTCCGGTCACCTGGGTGATGTCACCCGCACCGTCCAGAACCTGGACGTCGTGCGCGTGGACGCCGAGCGCGGCCTGCTGCTGGTGAAGGGCGCCGTCCCCGGCCACAAGAACGCCGACATCATCGTGCGCCCCGCCATCAAGGCGACGCCCAAGAAAGGAGCCTAATCATGGAACTCAAGCTCCTGAATGATCAGGGTCAGTCCTCGGCCACCGTGGCCGCCGCCGACGAAATCTTCGGCCGCGACTTCAACGAAGCCCTGGTTCACCAGATCGTCGTGGCCTATCAGGCCAACGCTCGCATGGGCAACCGCGCCCAGAAGAACCGCGAGACGGTCAAGCACTCCACCAAGAAGCCCTGGCGCCAAAAGGGCACCGGCCGCGCCCGTTCCGGGATGACTTCCTCGCCGATCTGGCGTGGGGGTGGCCGTGCGTTCCCGAACTCGCCGGACGAGAACTTCAGCCACAAGGTCAACAAGAAGATGTACCGCGCCGGTCTGCGCGCGATCTTCTCGCAGCTGGTCCGCGAAGACCGCCTGGCCGTGGTCGAAAGCTTCACCCTCGAGGCCCCGAAGACCAAGCTGGCTGCCGCCAAGCTCAAGGATCTGGGCATCGCCGAACCCGTCCTGATCATCACTGATGCCCTGGACGAAAACGTCTATCTCGCGACGCGCAACCTGCCCCACGTGGCGGTCATCGAAACGCGCTACGCCGATCCGCTGTCCCTGGTCCACTACAAGAAAGTGCTGATCACCAAGCCGGCGATCGCCCAACTCGAGGAGTTGCTGGGATGAATGCCGAACGTCTGATGCAAGTCATTCTGGCGCCCGTCGTGACTGAAAAGTCCACGATGATCGCTGAAAAGAACAACCAGGTCGCTTTCCGCGTCGTCGCCGACGCCACCAAGCCGGAAATCAAGGCCGCCGTTGAACTGCTGTTCAAGGTCGAAGTCGAGTCCGTGCAGGTTGCCAATCGCAAGGGCAAGGAAAAGCGCTTCGGCCGCTTCATGGGCCGTCGCCGCAATGAGCGCAAGGCCTATGTCTCGCTCAAGGCCGGGCAGGAAATCGACTTTACGGAGGTGAACTAAAATGCCGCTGATTAAAGTCAAGCCGACGTCCGCCGGCCGCCGGGGCATGATCAAGGTCGTGCACCCTGAGCTGCACAAGGGCCCGGGCTACGCTCCGCTGCTCGAACCGCAATCGCAGAACTCCGGCCGCAACAACAACGGTCACATCACCGTGCGCCACCGTGGCGGCGGTCACAAGCAGCACTACCGTGTCGTTGATTTCCGTCGCAACAAGGACGGCATCGTCGCCAAGGTCGAGCGCCTGGAATACGACCCGAATCGCACGGCGCACATTGCGCTGCTGTGCTACGCCGACGGCGAGCGCCGCTACATCATCGCGCCGCGCGGTCTGGCTGTGGGCGCCACGGTCGTGTCCGGTTCGGATGCCCCCATCCGCGCCGGCAACACGCTGCCGATTCGTGCCATCCCGGTCGGTTCCACGATCCACTGCATCGAAATGCAGCCGGGCAAGGGCGCTCAGCTGGCCCGTTCGGCCGGCGCGTCCGCCGTGCTGATGGCCCGTGAAGGCGTTTACGCCCAGGTCCGCCTGCGTTCCGGCGAAGTCCGTCGCGTCCACATCGATTGCCGCGCCACCATTGGTGAAGTCGGCAACGGCGACCACAGCCTGCGCCAGATCGGCAAGGCCGGCGCAGTGCGCTGGCGTGGTATCCGCCCGACGGTCCGTGGCGTTGCCATGAACCCGGTGGATCACCCGCACGGCGGCGGCGAAGGCCGCACCGGCGAAGGCCGCGAACCCGTCAGCCCGTGGGGTACTCCCGCCAAGGGCTACCGGACCCGTCGTAACAAGCGGACGGACAATATGATTGTCTCCCGCCGCAAGCGCAAATAAGGGGCGAACACTATGTCACGTTCGATCAAGAAAGGCCCGTTCGTCGATGCGCATCTGATCAAGAAGGTCGATGCCGCCGTCGGGGGCAAAGAAAAGAAGCCGATCAAGACCTGGTCGCGCCGTTCCACCATCCTGCCCGAGTTCATTGGGCTGACGATTGCCGTGCACAACGGCCGCCAGCACGTTCCCGTGTACATCAACGAGAACATGGTCGGCCACAAGCTCGGCGAATTCGCCCTGACGCGCACCTTCAAGGGGCACGCGGCGGACAAGAAGGCCAAGAGGTAAGCCATGGAAACTACCGCAGTCATCCGCGGCGTCCATATTTCCGCGCAGAAGACCCGCCTGGTGGCGGATCTGATCCGTGGGAAATCCGTGGCGCACGCCCTCAACATCCTGACGTTCAGCCCCAAGAAGGCCGCCGGCATCCTGAAAAAGGCGCTGGAATCGGCCATCGCCAATGCCGAACACAATGATGGCGCCGACATCGACGAACTGAAGGTCACCACGATCTACGTCGACAAGGCTCAATCGATGAAGCGGTTCTCCGCGCGCGCCAAGGGCCGCGGCAACCGCATCGAAAAGCAGACCTGCCACATCGTGGTCAAGGTCGGGGCGTAAGGAGTCGCAATGGGACAGAAAATTCACCCGATTGGGTTCCGCCTCGCGGTCAACCACAACTGGACTTCTCGCTGGTATGCGAACGACAAGGTCTACGGCAGCATGCTCGCCGAAGACATTCGCGTCCGTGAATACCTGAAGAAGAAACTGAAATCGGCTTCCGTGGGCCGCGTCGTCATCGAGCGCCCCGCCAAGAACGCCCGCATCACTGTGTACTCGGCTCGTCCGGGTGTGGTGATCGGCCGTCGCGGCGAGGACATCGAAACGCTGAAGGCCGACCTGCAGCGCCTGATGGGCGTGCCCGTGCACGTCAACATCGAGGAAATCCGCAAGCCGGAAACCGACGCGCAACTGATCGCCGACTCGATCACCCAGCAGCTCGAAAAGCGCATCATGTTCCGCCGCGCCATGAAGCGCGCCATGCAGAACGCCATGCGTCTGGGCGCCCAGGGCATCAAGATCATGTCCTCGGGCCGTCTGAACGGGATCGAAATCGCCCGTACCGAATGGTACCGCGAAGGCCGTGTGCCCCTGCACACCCTGCGCGCGAACATCGACTACGGCTTCTCGGAAGCGCAGACGACCTACGGCATCATCGGTGTCAAGGTCTGGGTCTACAAGGGCGACATGCTGCCCAACGGCGAAATGCCCCCGGAAACCGCCGCCCCGCGTGACGAAGAACGCCGCCCGCGCCGTGCGCCGCGTGGCGATCGTCCCGGCCGTCCCGGTGACAACCGCGGTCGTGGCCGTGGCCCGCGCCGTGATGCTGCTGCTCCGGCGCCTGAAGGAGAATAAAACATGCTGTCACCCTCTCGCAGGAAGTACCGCAAGGAACAGAAGGGCCGTAATACCGGCCTGGCCACGCGTGGCGCTCAGGTTTCCTTCGGCGAGTTCGGTCTGAAGGCCACGGGTCGTGGCCGCCTGACCGCTCGCCAGATCGAAGCCGCTCGTCGTGCGATCAACCGTCACATCAAGCGCGGCGGCCGCATCTGGATCCGGATCTTCCCGGACAAGCCCATCTCGCAAAAGCCCGCCGAAGTCCGGATGGGTAACGGTAAGGGCAACCCGGAATACTGGGTCGCGGAAATTCAACCCGGCAAGGTGCTGTACGAAATGGAAGGCGTGAGCGAAGAACTCGCACGCGAAGCTTTCCGCCTGGCCGCCGCCAAGCTGCCCATCAGCACGACCTTCGTGTCGCGCCGCGTGGGCGCCTAAGAGAGATCAGGATATGAAAGCCAGTGAACTGCGCGCCAAAGACGCCGCCGGGCTCCAGACCGAGCTCGAGAGTCTGCTGAAGGCACAATTCAACCTGCGCATGCAGCGTGCCACCCAGCAGCTTTCCAACACCAGCCAGTTGGGCAAGGTGCGTCGCGACATCGCGCGCATCCGCACCATCATGACTGAGAACGCAGGAAAGTAACATGACTACCGAAACCCAGAAAGACACCGCCAAGCGTCAGCGTACGCTGGTCGGCAAGGTCGTCAGCAACAAGATGGACAAGTCCGTCGTTGTCAGCGTCCAGACCCGTGTCAAGCACCCCGTGCTGGGCAAGTTCGTCAACCGCACCGCGAAGTACAAGGCGCATGACGAAGCCAACCAGTACAACGAAGGCGACACCGTCGAAATCGCTGAAGGCCGCCCCATCTCCAAGTCCAAGTCCTGGACGGTGGTGCGCCTGGTCGAGGCCGTGCGCATCATCTGATGCCGCATGACCGGGGGGCAGTCCTGCTGCCGCCCGTCTCGACCCCGCATGGAGCTCCGGCTGCCGTGCACCCCTGAACCCCGCCTCGTGCGGGGTTCAGTCGTTCCGGGCGCCCGGCCGCTGCGGCGGACAGATCGCAGATCACCGCGGCCATGATCCCGCGCAAGCGGGACGCGTGGCGCAATCCTGTAGGATAGGGCTTTCTCCAAGGGCCGCCGTCATGGACATCACCTGTTTCGACGATCTGCTGCAGGCTGCGCGCCTGCAGCCCGAACCACAGCGCCTGCTGTTCGTCTTTGCCGCCTGCACGGTGCCGGATGACGCCACGCCGGAACAGAAGGCCAGCCATGCCCGGGGCGAAGGCGGTGAACTCACGCCGATGCTGTGCGTGGACAAGACCCCGGGCGAACTGGATGCATTCGCCACGCTGGTCGAGGAATCGCGCCGAACCGGCCAGGACTGGCAGGTCGTGTTTGTGGCCGCCATGGCCGATCAGTCGGCCTATCTGCCGGACAACAAAGACGTCGATCAGGCCTTTCAGCGCATGACGCAGATGATCAAGTACGGCACCATCGGCTCCCTGCTGGCCTTCGACCGGGACGGCGACCCCATCGTGTTCGGCGCCGCTTGAGGGCCGTTTGACGCGCTACGCCCGCCCTCGACCTTTGACGGCAGCGGGTGAATTCCAAGGGTCTCGATAGGGGCTGCGTGGGATACCTGTTACCCTCGGGGGTGACGATGCCGGTCCATGGCATCTGGAGAATTCCCATGAAATCCTCTCTTTTGCGTTGGTTCGGCCTGAGCCTGCTGGGGTTGCTGGCCGCCTGCGCGGCGCCTCGACAGACGCCCGCGACGGCTGCCGCACCGGCGGCCGTCTACACCCAGGCCGCGCCCGTCACCCAGGCGGCCGCTGCCGCCTATGATGCCGGCCTGGACATCTTCCATCCGGTCGCTGCCAAGCACGGCATGGTGGTGTCGGAGCAGGCGCTGGCCACGCGTGCCGGCCTGGAGATCCTGCGCGCGGGCGGCAACGCCGTCGATGCGGCGGTAGCGGTTGGCTTCACCCTGGCGGTGACGCTGCCCAACGCGGGCAACCTGGGCGGCGGCGGCTTCATGATGGTGCACGAGGCGCGCGGCGGCGGGGATTACGCCCTGGACTTCCGTGAAAAGGCGCCGGTGCGGGCCACGCGCGACATGTACCTGGACGCGAACGGCCAGGTGGTGGACGGCCGCTCGCTGCACACGCATCAAGCCGTGGGCGTGCCGGGCACGGTCGCCGGCCTGACGCATGCGCTGGCCCGCTGGGGCTCGCTGCCTCTATCGCAGGTCATGGCACCCGCCATCCGTCTGGCGGAACAGGGCTATCCGGTCAGTCCGACCCTGGCGGACACGCTGGCGAATAATGCCAGACCCATGAGCCGGTGGCCGGCGACACGCGCGATCTTCTGGCGCGACGGCCGTCCCCTGCAGGCGGGCGAACGGCTGGTCCAGCGCGATCTGGCGCGTTCCCTGCGCCAGATCGCGCAACGCGGGGCCGACGCTTTTTACCAGGGACCGATCGGGGACAAGATCGCCTTGGAGATGGCGCGCCACGGCGGCCTGATCACGGTGCAGGATCTGGCGGCTTATCGCGCGGTCGAGCGCCCGCCCATCATCGGCAACTATCGCGGCCACCGGATCGTGACCATGCCGCCGCCCAGCTCCGGCGGCATCCATCTGGTGCAGATCCTGAACATGATGGAGGCCTGGCCCGTCGCCGAATGGGGCGCGGGCAGCGCGCAGACCCTCCACCACATGGCCGAGGCCATGAAACTGGCCTACGCCGACCGTGCGCAATACCTGGGGGACACGGATTTCGTGACGGTGCCGGTGGCCGGTTTGATCTCCAAAGCCTACGCCCGGCATCAGGCCGCCGGCATTGCGCCGGACCGCGCCCGATCCGCGGCCGATATCCGCCCGGGCAAGCCGCAGCCTTATGAAAGCGACCAGACCACGCATTTCTCGGTGGCGGACGCGGCGGGTAATGCGGTGGCCGTCACCTATACGCTGAACACGAACTTCGGCAGCGGCATCGTGGCCGAAGGCACCGGCATCCTGCTGAACAACGAGATGGACGATTTCTCGGCCAAGCCGGGGGTGGCCAATGTCTACGGCCTGACCGGCGGCGAGGCCAACGCCATCCAGGCCGGCAAACGGCCGCTGTCGTCCATGACGCCCACCATCGTGTTGCGCGACGGCCGGCCCTGGCTGGTCACCGGCAGCCCGGGCGGCGCGCGCATCATCACCACCGTGCTGGAAACCGTGGTCGACGCCATCGACTTCGGCATGAACCCGGCCGAAGCCGCCGCCCAGCCGCGCTTCCACCATCAGTGGCAGCCCGACGAGCTCCGGGTGGAAAAGGGCTTCAGCCCCGATACCCTGAACCTGTTGCGCGGTTATGGGCACCACGTGGCCGTCAAACCCGCCATGGGCCGCACCCAGACCATCCTGATCCGCGACGGCATGCTGTACGGCGCCTCGGATCCGCGCAACCCGGATGGCGCTGCACTGGGGTACTGATGATCGGTCAGGTTATGGACGAAATTGCCGTGGTCCTTTCCCCGTCCAGCGCTTCAGGGCCCTGCGGAAGCTGGCGGCATCGCTGAATCCCAGCAGCATCGCAATATCAAAGATGCTCATTTTTGTGGTCTGCAGATATTCTTGCGCCAATGTCGAGCGCACATCGTCGGCAATGGCCTGAAATGTGGTGTTCTCGGCCAGCAGGCGCCGTCGAAGCGTCCGGCTGGTCATGTTCAACATGCGCGCGGCGGACTCCATGTCAGGAGACTCTCCGGGACGGGTCATCAGAATCTGGTAAACCGAGCCGGCGGTACCTTGCTCGGTTTTCGCCTGCCCCAGCAGACGATCGCAGGTTTCCT
Source organism: Castellaniella hirudinis (assembly GCF_042651965.1). Taxonomy (NCBI): domain Bacteria; kingdom Pseudomonadati; phylum Pseudomonadota; class Betaproteobacteria; order Burkholderiales; family Alcaligenaceae; genus Castellaniella; species Castellaniella hirudinis. The sequence continues at coordinate 428,565 of NZ_JBHSDY010000001.1, read as the reverse complement.
GCATGAGCGCAGCAGTCAGCGGGTGCGCCATCATGGGCTTGCGGTCAAGCACGGCGCGGTCGTAGACCAGTTCGCAGCGAGCTTGCCCGAAGGCGCAAGGGCAGTGAAGATAATCTTCATAGATCCCGGCATGATCCGGAGCCGGATAGGAGAAGCTGGCTCGCAGCGGCGGGCAGGCTGCGCCCGCCACATCCTGTAAATGCGTCACGTGCAGACTGAATTGCTGTTCGATCAGGAATCGCCGCAGGTCCTGCGCCGGGTCCAGGACGAAGATGTCGGGAAAGCTCCATGTGGCAAGGTCGTCATGCTCGTTCCATTCGATCGCCATGGGGGGCGTCGCCAGCCGGCGGTACTTGAGCGCCAGCCTGAAATAATCACGGATCGACAGGCAGGACAGCAGGGCGTAGCCGTAGATGCCATAGGCCGAGACGCGCAGCCGGGCGCCCAGCAAGAACGGCGTGGCGGGGTCCTGCGACAGGGCGAGCGCGTTCATGCAGACCGTCAGGTATTGGCGGATGGAGGTCAGGGTGGACGGGTCCTGCAAATGGTCCGCATCCACGCCGCTGCCCATCAGGCTGTCATGGGGGGGGATGCCTTGCTCGGCCAGAACCTCTACCAGTGCGCCGATCTTGTAGGGCGCATAGATCCGCTCGTCGGGAAGCGGCAGCAGGGAATGCATGTCGGTGATCCTTGATTGTCCTTGAAAGTCCTCTTTGAGTCCGAAAATAACCTTGTTTGACCGGGTTGGCAACGCTAATCTGAGCAGCATCGGGGCAAGAGTGTGCAGGTAGAGACGCATGCCGTTGACTGGCGGCAGGATCCGTGCGGAGCACGGAGCGGCGCCCCGCCATCGAAGGACCGCATCACGGCGTCCAACAAAGAAGGAGGAGATCCATGGGGATCGCATTGGGTTTTTGGGGAGCGAGCATCGTCGTATGCGTTGCAGTGTCGCTTTACTTGTGCAGCAAGATCGAAGCCTCCGGGGTGCGCCGCTGGGGCGCGACCGGCGATCTGCTGCGGTACGAGTGAGGGCGAAATGAGTCTTTCTTATTTCATCGTCTTTGGCGGCTATCTGGCCTTTCTGCTCTGGACTTGTCTCAAGAGCATGAAAGAGGTCGAGTCGCTGTCCGATTTCACCACCGGCGGCCACCGGATGGGGCTGTTGCTGGGGGTCGGCACCTCGGTTGCAACCTGGGTCAGCGTGGCCTCGGTGATGGGCGTGCCGGGCCAGCTTTACCGCACCGGCGTCGCCGCCATCATCGGCTGGGTGGCGGGCTGGTTCCTGGCCACGGCGGTCATGCCGATCCTGGCCTACAAGGTGCGCCGGCCTGAACTGCCGGCGCGGACCTTTCCTGAATTCATCCGCATGCGCTTCGAGCCGTTCGCGCGTGTCAGCGGCTTGCAACTGATCGTCGCCGTGCTGATGCTGGTGGGCTATTTCATCTTCTGCCACCTTCAGGTCGTGGGCTTCGGCATCGTCTTTCACACGATCACCGGCATCCAGTATGAATATGCCATCTTCGCCTTCCTGATCCTGCTGGCGCTGACCTCGCTGGGCGGTTTCTGGTCGGTTGCCGCCACCGACACGCTGAATGCGACGCTGATCCTGATCGGTCTGGCCTTCGGCACCGGCGCCATTCTGTACGCGACCGGAGGGATTGGTCCGATCATCGACGCCGTGGCGACGACCACCGCGCCCACCAATATCGGTGGCGCGCCGCTGGAGCCGGGCATCCTGCTGTCGCCTGCTGGCACCTTCGGCTGGTCGGTGCTGCTGGGCATTTTCATGTCGAACGCCATCGGCGCATCGGTCGCGCCGCACTGGATCAATCGCTTCATGGCGCCCAAGAACAGCAAGGCGGCCGTGTTGCAGATGATGTGGACCGTGATCGCGCTGATTCCGATCTTTGTCTGCCTGATCGTGATCGGCCTGGGCGCCAAGGCGCTGCTGCCCAGCCTGCCCGTCGACAAGACCACCGACTACATCATGCCGCTGATCGTGCAGGACTATGCCCCGCCTTTCGTCGGTGCGATGACGCTGATTGCGCTGCTGGCGGCGGCGGTTTCGACGGCGAACTCGATGCTGTTGAACTGCGGCACTTCGCTTTACTACGATCTCTACCGCTCACTCTATCCCGATCGCCAGTTCGATGATGCCCGCGCCACGCGCCATCTGCGCTACTGCGTGCTTGCCCTCGGTCTGCTGTCGGTGGTCAGCGCGATCAAGCCGCCGATGCTGCTGGCCATGGGCTTTACCTATGTGTATGGCGCTTTCGGCGCGGCCTTCATGTGGCCGGTCTGGTTCGGGCTGTTCTGGAAGCGGATGAACCGCGCCGGCGCCTATGCCGGGATTCTCGTGGGGGCAGCAGGCTTCGTCACGGCCAAGGCCATGGGTGCGGACAACCCCTTTGTGATTGGCGCGGGTCTGTCGCTGGTCGCCACGCTGGTCGGGGTTTTCCTGACTTCGGCTCCGCCGAAGGAAGCCTATGAGGCCTATTTCGACGCCGATGTCAGTCCCTCGACCCGTGCCGTTGCGCTGCGCATCCGCCGCGAAAGCGACCAGACGCATGAACCCGGCAACGCGGCGCCGCTTGCGGAAGGGAGCCGGGCATGAGAGCCGCCCTCATCGGAGCGGGATCGCTCGGCACGATCATCGGCGCGCTGATGGCGCGGGGCGGTCGCCCGGTCGACCTGATCGACAGCAATCGTGAGCATGTCGATGCGCTGAACCGTAAGGGTGCGCAGATCATCGGCGAGATGGATCTGAAAGTCCCGGTGCGCGCCCTGCATCCCGACGCCATGAGCGGGCAATACGATCTGGTCTTTCTGCTCAGCAAGCAGACGGCCAACCAGGCCGTGCTGTCGCACCTGCTGCCGTTCCTGCACGGCGACAGCATCGTCTGCACCTTGCAGAACGGTATCCCGGAGCCGTCGGTGGCGGCGGTGGTGGGGCTGGAGCGCACGATCGGCGGTGCGGTGGGGTTCGGCGCGACCTGGATCGGACCGGGTGTTTCGCGGCTGACCACGACGGCCGAAGTCGTGCAGAAGTTCGCCTTCGAGATTGGCGAGCTGGACGGCGTGATGCGCCCGCGCCTGGGCGCGGTGCAGGACTATCTGGCCTGCGTCGGCCGCACGGCATTGCTCGACGATCTGATGGGCATCCGCTGGTCCAAGGTTTTGATGAATGCGACCTTCAGCGGGATGTCTGCGGCGCTGGGCTGCACCTTCGGCGAGGTCATGGACGATCCGCGCGCGCTGCTGTGCGTGGCCTTCATCGCGGATGAGACCGTGCGGGTTGCGCATGCCGCCGGTCATCGGATGGCCGAGATGCAGGGCGAGGATTTCGAGCGTTTCGCGCTCGCGGCACCCGCCTCGGCGCCCGAGGTCCTGCCGCTGATCCGCAAGATCTGGTCTCAGCACCGCCAGCTGCGTGCCTCGATGCTGCAGGATCTGGAAAAGGGCCGCGACACCGAGATCCATTTCATCAACGGCATCGTCTGCAAGACCGGGCGCGAATACGGTCTGGCAACCCCGTTCAACGACCGGGTGGTCGAGCTGGTCGGCGAGGCGCAGGCCGTACGCGGCGTACCCGACTTCTCGAATATCGATCGTTTTGAGGACCTGCTGCGTCCCCATCGGGCGCTGCTCGGCTGAATTGAACTGAACTGAGTTTTTGAGAGCATCATGGCAAGACAACCCGTTATCATCACCTGCGCCATCACCGGCGCGATTCACACGCCCACCATGTCGGATGCGCTGCCCTATGCGCCCGACGATATCGCCGACCAGGCCGTCGCGGCGGCCGAAGCCGGCGCTTCGATCCTGCACCTGCATGCGCGCCGCCCCCATGACGGCGGCGTCACCATCGACCCCGATGTCTTCGCTGCCTTCCTGCCGCGGGTCAAACAGTCGACCGAGGCGGTCATCAACATTTCGACCGGCGGCAGCCTGACCAACACCATCGACGAACGCGTCGCCCCCGCCCTGCGTTTCTCGCCCGAAATGTGCTCGCTGAACATGGGCAGCATGAATTTCAGCTTTCACCCGCTGGCCAAGCGCTACGACACGTGGAAGTTCGACTGGGAGCGTGATTACGTCGCGAAGTCCGACGGCAATATTTTCCGCAACACCTTTGCGGACATCGAAAACGCGGCGAATCAGCTTGCGCCGCACGACATCAAGTTCGAGCACGAGTGCTACGACGTCGGCCACCTGTACAACCTGCGTTTTTGCATGGACATCGGACTGTTCAAAGCACCGGTCTTCATCCAGTTCATCTTCGGCATCCTGGGTGGCATCGGCGCCGATATCGACAATCTGATTTTCATGAAGCGCACGGCCGACCGGCTGTTCGGCGATGACTACCGCTGGTCGGTGCTGGGCGCCGGCGGTGCGCAAATGCCTTTTGCCACCACCGCCAGCCAGATGGGCGGCAATGTCCGCGTCGGTCTGGAAGACAGCCTGTCCATTTCGCGCGGCAAGCTGGCGGAATCGAACGCACAGCAGGTCGCCAAGATCCGCCGCATCATCGAAGACCTGGGTTCGGAGGTCGCGACGCCGGATCAGGCGCGCGACATCCTGGGCCTCAAGGGCCGTGACAGGGTGAACTTCTAAGAGGCCTCAGGCCGACCGCTGTTCGCCTTCGTTGCGCAGTTCCTTGCGCAGGATCTTGCCCACATTGCTGCGCGGCAGGTCCTCGCGGAACTCCACGAATTTGGGCACCTTGTAGCCCGTCAGCAGCTTGCGGCAGTGGGCGATCACGTCGGCCTCGGTCAGGCTCGGGTCCTTGCGGATCACATAGAGCTTGACCACTTCGCCCGAAGCGCCGTTGGGCACGCCGATGGCGGCGGCTTCCAGGATGCCGGGGTGCTCGATGGCGGCGGCCTCGACCTCGTTCGGGTACACATTGAAGCCCGACACCAGGATCATGTCCTTCTTGCGGTCCAGCAGGAACACATAGCCCTTGTCGTTCATGTAGCCGATGTCGCCGGTCAGCAGCCAGCCGTCGGCGTCGAAGACCTTGGCGGTTTCCTCGGGGCGGTTCCAGTAGCCGGCCGTCACCTGCGGTCCCTTGACGCAAATTTCGCCTGATTCGCCGATCGCCACAGTGCAGTTGTCGTTGCGCACGGCGACCTCCGTGGACGGCACCGGCAGGCCGATCGAACCGTTGAAGTCGACCTTGTCGAACGGATTGATGGTCACGGCGGGCGAGGTTTCCGTCAATCCGTAGGCCTGGGCAATGGGCTTGCCGGTGGCCTTGAGCCAGCGTTCCGCGATGGCTTCCTGGACGGCCATGCCGCCGCCCAAGGTCAGGTTCAGCCCGCTGAAGTCCAGCTTGCTGAACTCGGGGTTGTTCAGCAAGGCGTTGAACAGGGTGTTGACCCCGGTCAGCGCGGTGAATTTGACCTTGCCGAGTTCCTTGATGAAGCCGGGGATGTCGCGCGGATTGACGATCAGCAGATTGCTGGCGCCCAGTCGCATGAACGTCAGGCAGTTCGCCGTCAGGGCGAAGATGTGATACAGAGGAAGCGCGGTGACGATGCATTCGCGGTCGCCCGTGCAGTAGGGGCGCACCCAGGCATAGGCCTGGCAGACGTTGGACACCAGATTGCCGTGGCTCAGCATGGCGCCCTTGGCCACGCCCGTGGTGCCGCCCGTGTACTGCAGCGCCGCCAGGTCGGCGTGCGTCAATGCGGGGCGATGGTAGGTCGAACGGGCGCCCTGGGCCAGCACGTCGCGCAGGCGCAGGGCGCCGGGGATGTGCCAGGCCGGCACCAGTTTCTTCACATGGCGGACCACCAGATCGGTGATCAGGCCCTTGGGGAAGCCCAGCAGCTCGCCCAGCGAGGTCACCACCACGCGTTTGACCTGGGTGCCGGGCATCGCCATGGCCTGCTGCAAGGTGTGGGCGAAGTTCTCCGCCACCACCACCGTGGTCGTACCGGAGTCGCTCAGTTGGTGGTGCAGTTCGTGCGCCGTGTAGAGCGGGTTGGTGTTGACCACCACCGCGCCCGCCATCAGCGTGCCGAACAGGCAGATCGGGTATTGCAGCAGATTGGGCATCATCAGCGCGACGCGGTCGCCCTTGCCCACCCCCTGGGCCTGCAGCCAGGCCGCAAAGGCCCGGGCCTGGTCCAGCGTCTGCGCGTAAGTCATGGACGCACCCATGCTGACGTAGGCCGTGTTGCCGGCGTACTGCCTGCAGCTTTGCTCGAACAGGTCGGCCAGTGATTCATAGGCGGCGGCCTGGTCGGTGATGTCAGCCGGCACTCCTTCGGGGTAGTGCTCCAGCCAGATGCGTTCCATGATGCGGTTCCTTGTTGTCAGATCGTCGGATCAATCCGTCAGATCAATTGCTTTGGGATGCCTGGCCCAGCAGGGCCGATTTCAGGGATTCCTGGGCCGGGTGGGCGCCCAGCCAGACCTTCAGGAGCGCAGCGGCGAACCGGGGGTCTTTCACTTCTCCCAGCGCCTTGCCCTTGAATGATACCGAGACGGTTCCCTGATTGAAAAGCACGTCCACCAGATCGCCCGAGGCGCCTTCGCCGCCGGTCTTCATGAAGGCCTCGAAATGGGCGATGGAATCGGCCATGTCCCGCAGCTCGGCGTCGGTGCAGTTGGCCTTCAGGCCATCGTTCAACGCGTCGGTCAGCGCCTTGCTGTTGATGTCGCGCAGCAGGGTCAGGCGCAGCAGTTGCGGCTCGGGGCTACTGACGATCGCTGCGGCATCCCGGGACGGCTGGGTCCGGTACAAGGCGGCGACGTAGACGTGGAAGACGAAGCGCTGGCGCAGTCCGGCGCCGTTCAGGACCAGGCTCTGGCCGGCGACCGACTGCTGCTCGGGCACGTCCACATTGGCCACGGTCAGGGCCAGGGCGGGCGGCGTCGCGCACAGGCCGGCGACGGCCAGGGCCAGGGCGGCGAATGTGCCATGCAGCAGGCCGGCGCGCGCAGGCCGCATGCGCGCGCGAACCTGCCGTGCGGTCTCGAGCGATGGATTCGGATAGGTCATGATGCGTCTCCCGCCGCGTCGACGCGCGGCTTGCGTTGTTTGTAATAGGCCTTGTCGGCCAAGTAGATGGTGCGTTGGACTTCCGTGTATACGGTGCCGTCGGCGTCCTTCAGGTCCACCTGGTAGACCCGTTCGGTTTCGTGGTCGCGGTCCAGGTCCGCGCGGATGCCCTGCAGCTCGGCTTCCGTCAGGACGAAATCGGCGTACAGCGTGCGGAAGGCCGGTTTGCGATAGCGGATCTCGGCGGCTTTGTCCCAGATGATGGCGCTGCGTTCCAGGCGGGCCATCAGCATGCCCACGTGCACGCCGTCGGTGACGGCGAACAGCGAGCCGCCAAAAATCGAACCCACGATATTGCGCGTGCGCCGCGTCAGTGCCAGGCGGACGCGCACGTGCAGCAGATCATGGGATACATAGTCCACCCGGCCTCCCGTCGCGCGGAAGGCCGGATGCAGGTTGAAGCCCGTGCGCATGGCACGCGCCCGCCACCGGGGCGGCAGGCGTTTCAACTGCGACAACTTCATGCCAGGCTCACGGTCGTCATGCTCAGAACTGATGCGAGAACTGCACGCCGATGATGTCCGCGCTGCTCTTGTAGTCGCCCTTCAGCACGCCTGACGTCGCTTCGGCCGAGTGGTTGTTCACCGAGGTGTTCTTCACGAACAGGTGGGCGTAGCCGACGTCGATGCTGGTGGATTTGCTGAAGTTGTACTTCGCACCCAGCGAGACCCAGTAGCGGTCGTTGTCCGGCAGGGCGGAGGGACGATAGGCATCGCTTTGCACCGGGGACTGGTCCCAGGCCACACCGCCCTTGAAGGTCCAGCTCTCGCTGTACTTGTAGTTGGCCCCCAGAGAGACGCGCCAGGCATCCTTGAAGCGCAGGTCCAGCGTGGCATTATCAATGCCGGTGTTGACGATCTTCAGTTCCGGGATGCTGCTCCAGCCGGTCCAGGCCACGTCGCCCAGCAGAGTCCAGCGGTCATTCAACTGGTGGACCACGCTGAAGATCGCGGAGTCAGGCAGTTCGATGGAGGCCGAGGCATTGTGGGCGCCGAGAGGAAGCTGGGCCAGGAGGGGGTTTGCCATTGCGCCACCCATGACGGTGGTGGGAATGTTCCTGTTGCTGACCGTGGTGGTGCCATCGGCATCGATCTTGACCCTGGAGCGGTAGGACAGGCCGAAGCGCGTGTCCTCGGTGGCCTGCCAGAGGATGCCGGCATTCCAGCCCCAGGCATCGCCCTTGGCCTTGACGCGGGCTTGCAGGTCGCCGCCGGGCAGGGCAATCGGGGCCATCATGCCTGCCGGAAAGCTCGGTACGAACTGGGCCTTGCGATAATCCGCCTCCAACTGCATCCAGTTCAGACCGACGCCGACGGACAGGGTATCGGTGGCCTTGAAGGCGATGGACGGGTTGATGTTGATGCTCTGAATGTCGAATTTCTCGGAGTGGTAGCGGCCCGCCCAGCCCTTCTCGTAGTCGGTCATCAGGCCGAAGGGCGCGCCCACGCTCAGGCCCAGCCAGGTGCGCGGGCTCACTTGCCAGGTGAAGTGGGCATTGGGAACGACGCCCCAGGCGCCGGCATTGCCGCCGTCGCCGCCGCCGGCCGGCCGGCCGCCGAGTCCGCCAATCGGCTTGCCGCCGAACGTGGTCGGCGTCGTGCTGCCGCTATCCGAAAACTCGAAATTCGGCTTGATGCCGACCACACCGGCGCTGACGTTCATGCCCGGCAGCAAGGTGATGCTGGCGGGGTTGAAGTAGTTGGCGCTGGCGTTTTCGCCGATGGCCGCCGAGCCGGCATAGGCATTGCCCAGGCCGCTGGCGTTCTGCTCCAGCAGCTGGAAGCCGGCGCTGTGGGCGATGCCCGCCGTGCCCAGGCCCAGAACCAGGGCCGACAGGGTCTTGAGCGTGTATTGCATTTTCATCGTGTCACCTCCGAGTCATTGATGAAAAACGTGGTGCAGGTACACCTGCTTTGGGTTATTCCCGATTAACCTTATCGAGATAAGGGGTAAAATTTGGACACACGAATCCCCGGGCCGCAGGCGGACGCCATGCGGTCTCACGGGTAGAGCAATAAAGAGCGTTTTCCGCTTGCGCCCGGCTCATCCAGTCGTTTACCGCCCAGTAAATCGGCGACAAAAGGACTCCCTCGCTGCGTCATCGCGCAGCGACGTTCAAGGCTTTGAGCGGGGCGCCGGAATCAGGCCGGCATCACACAATCAATCAGCTTCGCGTGGTATCGGCCCTCCCGTGTAGGGCGCATAGCCCGTACCAAAAATCACACCTGCATTGGCGAGTTCGGCATCGGCGACCACGCCGGCCGCCTGTTGGCGGCGGGTGGCGTCGATCAAGGGTTGCAGCAGGCGGCGCGCCAGGCCGGCCGGGGCGGCGCCGGCCTCGGTCCGGACAGGTTTGCCCTCGCGCCAGCGGTAAAAGCCCTGGCCGGATTTGCGGCCCAGTTCATTGCGGTCCAGATGGCGCGCCAGGCAGGCGGGCGGCTGGGCCTGGCCGGTCAGTTGCGCGCCGGCGTCGCGGGCGATGTCCAGGCCCACGGTGTCGATGAGTTCGATCGGCCCCATGGGCATGCCGTAGGCCTTCATGGCGGCGTCGATGGTCTCGGGGCTCAGGCCCTCGTCCACGCAGCGCATGGCTTCCAGCATGTAGGGCGCCAGTACGGCGTTGACCAGGAAGCCGGGCACGCTTTGCACCGGCAAGGGCAGTTTGCCGATCCGGCCGACGAAGGCGCAGGCGGCAGCCTGGGCGTGCGGGTCGGTGTGTCCGGTCGTCACGACTTCGACCAGGGGCATCTTCGCCACGGGGTTGAAGAAGTGGATGCCCACCAGACGCTCCGGCCGCGCCAGGTCGCGTCCCAGGTCCTGCAGCGACAGGCTGGAGGTGTTGGTCGCCAGCAGCGCGCCGTCTTTCAGGCGCGGTTCGAGGGCGGCGTACAGGCCGCGCTTGGCGTCCGGATTTTCGCTGATGGCCTCGATGACCAGGTCGGCGCGGGCGACACCCTGGCCGTCCGGGTCCGGAATCAGGCGGTCGGCGGCCAGCATCGCCTCGCGGGCGGGCTGGATCTTGCGTGTGTACAGCGCCCGGGCGCGGCCGATGGCCTGGGCGATGCGCGCGCGGTCCATGTCCTGCAGGGTGACGGTCAGGCCCTTGAGCGCGCACCAGGCGGCGATGTCGCCGCCCATCACGCCCGCACCCACCACGTGGACGTGCTGCACGGCGGCCTGATCGCTGCCTTTGCCGAATGCTTTGAGGCGTTCCTGCATGCGGAACACGCGCAGCAGATTGCGGGCGGTGTCGGACTGGACGATGCCTTCGATCAGCGCGGGCGCCGCCAGCGCGTTGCCGCCGTGATGCGCCCAGATGTCCAGGATGGCGCGCGGGGCCGGGTAGTGGCCCTGCGGATCGCGTTTTTCCAGCGTCTTGCGGGCCTGGCGCAGCAGCAGCGGGCGCAGGATCGGATGGCTGAGCCAGGCGTCCTTGCCACGCGGGCCGCGCACCGGTTGGTTGGAGCGGACGTGGCGTGCGGCGGACTGTGCCGCCAGGCGCGGCGGCACACACAGATCGGCCAGGCCGCTGGCGGCTGCGCGGCGCGCGCTCAGGGCGCGGCCCGTCAGCATCATGTCCAGCGCCAGCGGGGCGCCGACACGCCGGGGCAGACGCAGCATGCCGCCCCAGCCGGGGAAGATGCCCAGCATGACTTCGGGCAGCGACAGGCGCGTGTCGGGCTGATCGACGACGATCCGGTAGCGGCACGCCAGGGCCAGCTCCAGGCCGCCGCCCATGCAGTGGCCCTGCACCAGGGCCAGGGTCGGCCAGGACACCGCCGCCAGGCGGTTGAAGACCGTCCAGCCGCGCTCGACAAAGGCGCGCGCCGTGGCCGCATCGTTCAACTGGGAGAATTCGTCGATGTCGGCGCCCGCGATGAAGCCGGCGGCCTTGCCCGAGCGGATCACCAGCGCGGCGGGCGGGGCGGACTGGAAATAATCCAGGGCGCGGCCCAGCTCGGTCAGCACCTCGCCCGACAGGCGGTTGACGGAACTGCCGGCGCAATCGATGGTCAGCCAGGTGATGCCTTGCGGGTCGATCTCGCAGCGGAAATGGCGCAGATCCAGGGATTCGAAGCTCATGTCAGATCCCCTCGCAGCGTTCGACCAGCATGGCGCCGCCCTGGCCGCCGCCGATGCAGATGGCGGCCATGCCGCGGCGCAGCCCCCGGGCCTGCAGGGCGCGCACCAGGTGCAGCACGATGCGCGCGCCCGAGGCCCCCACGGGGTGGCCCTGCGCGATGGCGCCGCCGTCCACGTTCAGACGATCCATGTCCAGATCCCCCAGCGCGCCGCGCCCCAGATGTTCCCGGCACCATGACTCGTCACGCCAGGCTGCGAGACAGCCTAGCACCTGGGCGGCGAAGGCTTCATTGATTTCCCACAAGTCCAGATCGTTCAGGCCCAGATTCCGGCGCGCCAGGATGGCCGAGGACGCATGCACCGGGCCCAGACCCATGACGGCCGGGTCCAGGGCCGACCATTGCGCATCGACGATGCGGGCGATGGGCCGCAGGCCGCGCTCGCGCACGGCGCGTTCCGAGGCCAGCAGCAGAAGCGCCGCGCCGTCGGTGACCTGGGAGCTGTTGCCCGCCGTGATGTTGCCGTAGGGCTTGTCGAAGACGGGCTTGAGCCGCGCGAGTTTTTCCGGGGTGGAATCCGCGCGCACGCCGTCGTCGTCGGCATACAGCGCGCCCTTGGCATCGACCAGGGGCACGATTTCGTCAAAGGCGCCCCGGTCGCGCGCGGCCAGGGCGCGGGCGTGGCTTTGCGCCGCGTAGGCGTCGAGCTGTTCGCGCGTCAGGCCGAAACGGTGGACCAGGTTTTCGGCGGTCTGGCCCATGGACAGGCCGATCACCGGATCGCTCAGGCCTTTCAGCAGGCCGATGACGGGCTTGAAGTAAGCGGGGCGGAAACGCCGCAGCAGCGGCAGGCGCTGCGACCAGGTGCGCGCCTGGTTCCATTGGGCCAGCCAGTGGACCATTTCGTCGGGGAACAGCAGCGGCGCGCGCGACAGGGCGTCCACGCCGCCGGCCAGCACCAGATCGTGGCGGCCGGTCTGCAGGCCCATGGCGGCGGAATCCAGCGCCTGCATGCCGGAGGCGCAGTTGCGCATCACCGTCCAGCCGGGCACGCGGTCGCCGCAGCCCAGGCGCAGGGCGATCACCCGGCCGATATTGGTTTCGTCGGCCGAGGGCGCCGCGCAGCCGATCACGACTTCGTCCAGTTCGGTGGGTGCGAAAGGCTGGCGCAGCAGCAGTTCGCGGCCCGTCTGCACGGCCAGATCGGACGCGGAGAACGGACCCGGCGCGTTGCGGGCCTTGAGGAAGGGGCTGCGCGCCCCGTCGATGAGGTAGACGGGTTCGAAGGCCATCAGGATCGGTCTCCTGCGGATTCGGTCCGGGACGGGCCCTGGAGATTCGGGGCGAAGTCGTCCACGCCGATCACGCGGTCGCGCAGCGCATTGCGCGCGCGGATGCGGTTCAGTTCATCGTCGGTCAGGCCGCCGGCTGCGTGGATGGCCTCGGCCATGTCGCGCACGTTGGCGCGCGGGTCGGCGGCGGGCACACGGCCGGCCTTTTCAAATTCGCGCATGCGGGCTTCGAGGACCTGCGTATCCAGCACGGCGGTGAAGGCGGCTTCGATGGCGCCGACGGGCTCGGCCGGGTCGTGCGGCACGTAAGCGTCCTGCGTCAGGCGGTCGCGCGCGCCGCCGGGCTGGCTGATGGCATCGGCCACGGCCATGGAAAGCGTGTCGGACGGCGCGGCGAAGGGCCGGCCCCAGGGGAACAGCAGGACGCGCAAGGCCCAGGCCAGGGGGCGGTTGGGGAAATTGGCCAGCACGCCGGTGAAAGCATCCTGGGCGCGGCAGAACGCATCCTGGATCGCCCAGTGGGCCAGCGGCGCGTCGGCGGCCTGGCGGCCCTCGTCCTGGTAGCGTTTCAGTGTGGCGGAAATCAGGTAGAGCTGCGACAGAATATCGCCCAGGCGGGCGGAGATCGATTCGCGCCGCTTCAGTGCGCCGCCCAGCGTCAGCATGGAAACGTCGGCCAGGGTGGCGAAGGCGGCCGAGAAGCGCGTCAACTGCCGGTAGTAGCGGACCATTTCCGGGGCGACGGCCGTGTCGGGGCGGGCCGGCAGCGCGTTGGTGAAGCCGTGGCCGACGGCGCGCAGCGCGTTGCACGTCGTGTGGCGCACATGGCCCCAGAAGGCGCGATCGAAGTCCGCCAGACCCTGTTCAGGGTCGGCGGCCTGGGCGGCGCGCATTTCGTCCAGCACGTGGGGATGGCAGCGGATCGCGCCCTGGCCGAAGATGATCAGGCTGCGCGTCAGGATGTTGGCGCCCTCGACCGTGATGCCCACCGGGATCTGCTGGTAGGCGCGGCCCAGGAAGTTCTGCGGACCGAGGCAGATGCCCTTGCCGCCGATGATGTCCATGCCGTCGTTGACGACGATGCGGCCGCGTTCGGTGACGTGGTATTTGACGATGGCCGAGACCACGGCGGGCTTCTCGCCCAGGTCCACGGCGCCGGCCGTCATGACGCGGGCCGCGTCCATCAGGTAGGTGTGGCCGCCGATGCGCGCCAGGGCCTCGGCGACGCCCTCGAATTTATGGATGCGGGTGCGGAACTGGTCGCGCACGACGGTATAGGCGCCCACGGTGCGTGCCGTGAGCTTGGCCATGCCGGTATAGGACGAGGGCAGCGAAATCGAACGGCCCGCCGCCAGGCATTCCATCAGCATGCGCCAGCCCTGGCCGGCCATGGACGGCCCGCCGATGATGAAATCCAGGGGCATGAACACGTCCCGCCCCTGCGTGGGGCCGTTCATGAACATGGCGTCCAGCGGGAAATGGCGGCGGCCGATGTCCACGCCCGGGTGGTCGGACGGCACCAGGGCGCAGGTGATGCCCAGATCGGGCGTGTCGCCCAGCAGGCCGTCGGGATCATACAGGCGGAAGGCCAGGCCCAGAAGGGTGCAGACGGGGCCGAGGGTGATGTAGCGCTTGTCCCAGGTGACGCGCATGCCCAGGACCTCGCGGCCCTGCCACTCGCCTTTGCAGACGATGCCGTGGTCGGGGATGGCGGCCGCGTCCGAGCCGGCCCAGGGGCTGGTCAGGGCAAAGGCCGGGATGTCCTCGCCGCGCGCCAGGCGCGGCAGGTAGTGGTTCTTTTGTTCGTCGGTGCCGTAATGCAGCAGCAGTTCGGCCGGGCCCAGCGAGTTGGGCACCATGACGGTGACTGACAATGCGGAGCAGCGGGTGGACAGTTTGGCGACCACGGCGGAATGCGCCAGCGCCGAGAAACCCAGGCCGCCGTATGCCTCAGGGATGATCATGCCGAAGAAGCGGCGGGTCTTGATGTATTCCCAGGCTTCAGCCGGGATGTCCAGATCCTGCCGGGTGACCTGCCAGTCGTTCACCATCGCGCAGACGGTCTCGACTTCATTGTCCAGAAAGGCTTGTTCGGCCTCGCTCAGGCGCGGGGCGGGGATGGCGTGCAGGGCGCGGGCGCTGGGGCGGCCGCGAAAGAGGGCGCCGTCCCACCAGACAGTGCCGGCTTCCAGGGCTTCGCGCTCGGTGTCCGACATGCGCGGCAGGATGCGGCGGAAGGTCTGGTACAGGGGGCGGCTGAGATGTTTGATGCGCAGATCGCGGCGGCTCAGCACAAAGGCCGCCGCAGCGATGAGCAGGAGGAGCAGGAGCAGCAGGAACGTCATGTGGGAGTCCCCCCCGAAGGTGGTGCGCCGGTCGACAGCGGGGCGCGCAGGCCGCCCAGCAGAAAGGACATCAGGCGGGCGAGCAGGGCCTCGGCGTCGATGTTATTGGTGTCGCCGGGCAGGTTCATGGCCTGGCTGGAGCTTTCGGCCCCCATGATGGCGTAGGCCGTGGCGCCCAGCATGAAGTGAAAACGCCAGACGATCTCGGCCTCGGGCACGCCGGGCAGCGAGGTCAGCAGGGCGCGGGTGAAACGGTGCGCGACCGCCGAGCGTTCAGCGGCGAACAGGGCGCTGATGGCGCCGTTCGGGTCGGACATGGTGCTGGACTGCAGCGGCATGAAGGCGCGCCGTTCGGCGCCGGCGCTGCAGGCGTGGCGCACCAGCGGGCCGAAATAGGCCTCGACGATGGCGGAAGGTTTGAGCGGCTGGCCGTCGGCCTTGGCTTCGAGTGCGTCCAGAATGCGCAGGCGTTCGTCGTTGAGTACACCCAGGCGGCGCTGGAACACGGCCTCGACCAGGGCGTCCTTGGAGCCGAAGTGATAATTCACTGCGGACAGGTTCACCTGCGCCGTCTGGGTGATCTGGCGCATGGAGGTGTTGTCGTGCCCGTACTCGGCGAACAGGCGTTCGGCGGCATCGAGTATGGCATCGCGGGTGAGGGCGGAGCGGGAAGTGGCCATGAATTAATTCAAACGTTTGTTTTAAAACTATACACAATCCGCCCGGATTAGGTATCCGTGTTACCCCTAGGATGGCTGGGGCGGCAGTCGTGCGCCGGTGATTGCTTGTTGGGGAAATGCCGCGTCCAGGATACACTTTCAAAGATTCGTTTCCATGGTTTAAAAAGGTCCGTGATGGCTTCCGTGCGACAGCTACTGGTGATTTCGTCTCTGGTCATCGCCTGCATTCTGGTGGGCATGCTGGCGATGGGCACCAGCCTGATGGAGCGCCGGCTCGACGCCCAGTTGCAGACCGATGGTGAAAACGCTGCCGCCACGCTGGCTCTGCTGGTCAGCGCCCAGCCCGACGCGGCCGCGCGCGCGCGGGTGTTGGATGCGGCCTTTCAGCAGGGACGCTATGCCGATCTGGCGCTGACGCCGGATGATGCGGCGGCCCCCGCCTTCCAGTCCCGCCGTCCGGGGCGCCTGGCCGGCGACGCGCCGGGCTGGTTCACCTCCCTGGTCGACCTTCAGCCCCACCAGGCCTCGCGCCAGGTGGCCGGCGTCGGCTCGCTGCGGCTGACCCTGGACCCGGGGCCCGCGCGCGACGCGCTCTGGACGCACGTGATGCAATGGACGTGGCTGGCGCTGGGGCTGGCGGCTTTCTGGGCCCTGTTCGTCGTCGCCCTGGTGAACCGGGTGCGGCGCGAACTGGCCGCCGTTGCCGCGGTCGATGCGCCCGAAATCAAGATCAAGCGCACCGAACCCGTCGAAGACGCCGAACTGATGGACGACGTCCGCGAACGCATCGCGCCCACGATGGATGAGCAGATGGCGCGCATCGAGCGGCTGGAAATCGAACTGAACCGCGATCCGGTCACCGGCCTGGCCAACCGCAGCTATTTCCTGAATGAACTCAAGCGCATGCTGCGCGACGATTCCCGCCAGGGCGCGGTCAGCGGCTATGTCCTGCTGATCCGCAGCCGTGACATGGCGCGCCTGCAGAACCAGACCGAACGCCAGGAGCTGGACGACTGGCTGCGGCTGCTGGGGCGGCGCATCATCGAGCTGCTGAATGAAAACCCGCAGACGCGGGCCTTGCCTGCGCGCCTGACCGGCAGCGATTTCGTGGTGCTGTTCCCCGTGGGCGGCGGCCCCGAGGTCATGCGCCCGGTGCAGAGACTGCGCGAACTGCTGGAAACCCTGCGGGTCAAGCTGGACAGTCATAATCTGTCGCGCTGGGCCTATGCCCTGACGGACTACACCGTGCAGTGCACGACCAAGGAAGTCCTGACGCGCCTGGACCAGGCCCTGATGTGCGCCGAGAGCGCCGGCCACGAGGAAATCGAATTCCTGTCCTACGCCGACCACGAGGACGGTGAGCTGTTGATGGGCGAGGCCTCCTGGCGCACCCTGATCACCCAGGCCCTGGACCACGATCGCTTGTCGCTGGACGTGCGTCGGGTCCAATACGAGGGCGACGACATCACCGACCGCCACGAGGCCGGCCTGGTGCTGCAGGAAGACGATCCCGATCAGCCGAGGATGTCCGGTTTTCTGTTCATGCCGGCCGCTTCGCGCCTGGGCCTGTCCCCGGCCTGCGACCTGCGCGCGCTGTGCCTGGCGCTGAACTGGCTGGGCGAGCATGACGGCGTGCTGGTCATCCGCATGTCGATCGCCTCGGTCCTGGACACGCAATATATAGAGGAGATCCGCCAGATCTGCAGTAACGCCGATCCCGAACTGCTGCGCCGCCTGGTGATCGAGCTGGACGCCTACGGGCTGAGCCGGCACCTGGAGGCTTTCCGGTCCTTTGGCCGGGGCGTCATCGAGGCCGGCATGCACATGGGGCTGCGCGGCCTGGATCAGCAGCCCGACGCCTTGCGCCAGATCCACGAGGTCGATTTCGCCTATGTGAAACTGGGCGGAAACTTCGTGCGCGAACTGCTCGCCAGTCCCGGCGGGGTGCAGATGATGGTGGCCGTCACCGAGACCGCCATCGGCATGGGCATGCGTGTCTATGTCGATGATGCGGACGACGCGGGCACGCGCAGCATGCTGATCGAATATGGGGCTTTGCCGCGCGCGATGTGATGGCCTTGCCGGCCCGTGTCGGTTTTTTGCATAAGGGGCTTGCCTTAGCCGTGCAGGCATCTTATAATTGCCGTCTTGCCCTATAGCGCGCAGGTTTGATTCGCATCTTTTGATGCATCGGGCCCGCGCAGGGCAGTGGAAGTTCTCGAATTTCAACCCAGGGCGTACTTGGCCAACCGCACCAATTGGCGAACCCAAGCGGCTGTCAAGAATGCCTGACGGGACCAAAACTGGCTGCGTGGCCGGGGATTCATGCCCTGGGCTTCGTTGTTAAGTTGGAACAGGAAAAATCATGATCCAAATGCAGACCACGCTGGACGTGGCCGACAACACGGGTGCGCGTTCTGTGATGTGCATCAAGGTGTTGGGCGGTTCCAAGCGCCGTTATGCCGCCATTGGCGACGTCATCAAGGTGTCCGTCAAAGAAGCGGCCCCCCGCGGCCGCGTCAAAAAGGGCGAAATCTACAACGCCGTGGTGGTGCGTACCGCCAAGGGCGTCCGCCGCAAGGACGGCTCGCTGATCCGCTTCGGCGGCAATGCGGCCGTGTTGCTCAACGCCAAGCTCGAGCCCATCGGCACGCGCATCTTCGGACCGGTCACGCGCGAACTGCGCACCGAAAAGTTCATGAAGATCGTGTCCCTGGCGCCCGAAGTGCTGTAAGGAGCAGATCATGCAAAACATTCGCAAAGGCGACGAAGTCATCGTGTTGTCCGGCCGCGACCGCAGCCGTCGCGGCACCGTGGTGGCCCGCGTCGACGACGATCACGTGCTGGTCGAAGGCATCAACGTCGTGAAGAAGCACGCCAAGGGCAACCCCATGGCGGGCACGCCCGGCGGCATCGTCGACAAGACCCTGCCCATCCACATCTCGAACGTGGCGATCTTCAACCCCGAAACCGGCAAGGGCGACCGTGTCGGCGTCAAGGTCGTGGACGGCGCCAAGGTTCGCATTTTCCGCTCCAACGGCGCCGTCGTTGGCGCGAAGGCATAAGGGGCGCGCACAAATGGCTCGTTTACAAGATTTCTATCGCACCAAGGTCGCGGCCGACCTGCAGGCGAAATTCGGCTACCAGTCGGTGATGCAGGTTCCCCGCATCACCAAGATCACCCTGAACATGGGTGTGTCCGAAGCCGTCGCCGACAAGAAGGTCATCGAAAACGCCGTGGGCGACATGACCAAGATCTCCGGCCAGAAGCCCGTGGTCACCAAGACCCGCAAGGCAATCGCCGGCTTCAAGATCCGCGAAGACTACCCGATCGGCTGCATGGTCACCCTGCGCGGCCAGCGCATGTACGAATTCCTGGATCGCCTGATCTCGGTGGCCCTGCCCCGCGTGCGTGACTTCCGTGGCGTGTCGGGTCGTGCTTTCGACGGCCGCGGCAACTACAACATCGGTGTGAAAGAACAGATCATCTTCCCGGAAATCGAATACGACAAGATCGATGCCGTGCGCGGGATGAACATCAGCATCACCACCACCGCAAAGACCGACGAGGAAGCCAAGGCGCTGTTGAGCGCATTCAGCTTCCCCTTCCGCAACTAAGGGGCTGACGTGGCAAAACTTTCCCTCATCAATCGCGACATCAAGCGCGCCAAGCTGGCCGAGAAATTCGCCGCCAAGCGCGCCTCGCTGAAGGCGATCATCGCCGACCAGTCGAAATCCGACGAAGAACGCTATCAGGCTCGCCTGGCGCTGCAAGCACTGCCGCGCAATGCCAACCCCACCCGCCAGCGTAACCGCTGCGTGGTGACGGGGCGCCCCCGCGGCGTGTTCAGCAAGTTTGGGCTGACCCGCCACAAACTGCGTGAAATGACCATGCGCGGCGAAGTGCCTGGCATGACCAAGGCCAGCTGGTAGGAGAATCACACATGAGCATGAGCGATCCCATCGCCGATATGCTGACCCGCGTGCGCAACGCGCAAATGGTCAACAAGACGTCGGTTTCCATGCCCTCCTCCAAGCTGAAGGCGGCCATTGCCGCCGTGCTGAAGGACGAAGGCTATATTGATGATTTCCGTATCGGCGGCGAACAAGCCAAGCCGCAACTGGAAATCACCCTGAAGTACTATGCCGGCCGTCCGGTGATCGAGCGCATCGACCGCGTCTCGCGTCCCGGCCTGCGTATCTACAAGAGCAGCAACGCCATTCCCCAGGTCATGAACGGCCTGGGCGTGGCGATCGTCTCGACTCCCCGTGGCGTCATGACGGACCGCAAGGCCCGCGCCAACGGCGTCGGCGGCGAAGTGCTCTGCTACGTGGCATAAGGAGCTCAAAATGTCACGTATCGCTAAATACCCCGTTGCGCTGCCGAAAGGCGTCGAAGCCACCATCAGCGCCGGGCAGATCGTCGTCAAGGGCCCGCTGGGCACCCTGACCCAGTCCCTGGACGGCAACGTCCGGGTTTCCCAGGAAGACGGCCAGCTCACCTTCGCCGTTGCCAACGATTCCCGCCAGGCCAATGCCATGTCGGGCACCGTGCGCGCGCTGGTGAACAATATGGTCACGGGCGTCAGCGCCGGCTTTGAACGCCGCCTGAACCTGGTCGGCGTGGGTTTCCGCGCCCAGGTCCAGGGCAACGCCCTGAAGCTGCAGCTTGGCTTCTCGCACGACATCCTGCACGACATCCCCGAAGGGATCAAGATCGAGTGCCCGAGCCAGACCGAAATCGTGGTCAAGGGCTCCAACAAGCAGGTCGTCGGCCAGGTCGCCGCTGAAATCCGCGCCTATCGCGAACCCGAACCCTACAAGGGCAAGGGCGTGCGCTATGCGGATGAGCGTGTGATCCTGAAAGAAACCAAGAAGAAATAAGCACGCAGGCAAGGACGAATCATGGACAAGAAAACTTCCCGTTTGCGTCGTGCCGCGGCCACCCGCCGCAAGATTCACGAACTGCGCGTGCATCGCCTGGCGGTGCATCGCACGAATCTGCACATCTACGCCAACATCATTTCGCCGGAAGGCGATCGTGTGCTCGTCAGCGCCTCGACGCTCGAGCCCGAAGTCCGCAAGGAACTCGCCAGCCAGCAGGCCAACGGGGGCAACGCCGCCGCCGCCAGCCTGGTCGGCAAGCGCGTGGCCGAGAAGGCCAAGGCTGCCGGCATCGAACTCGTCGCTTTCGACCGTTCGGGCTTCCGTTACCATGGCCGCGTCAAGGCGCTGGCCGAAGCCGCGCGTGAAGCCGGCTTGAAGTTCTAAGGGAATCACATGGCTAAAGCACAAGGCAAGCACGCCCCGGAGCAAGAACGCGACGACGGCATGCGTGAAAAGATGATCGCGGTCAACCGCGTCAGCAAGGTCGTCAAGGGCGGCCGCACCATGAGCTTCGCCGCGCTGACCGTGGTCGGCGACGGCGACGGCCGTATCGGCATGGGCAAGGGCAAGGCCCGCGAAGTGCCGGTCGCCGTCCAGAAGGCCATGGAACAGGCCCGTCGCGGTCTGCTCAAGGTGGCCCTGAAGAACGGTACGCTGCACCACACCGTGGTCGGCAAGCACGGCGCCTCGACGGTGCTGATCTCGCCCGCCGCCGAAGGTACCGGCGTGATCGCCGGCGGCCCGATGCGCGCGATCTTCGAAGTGATGGGTGTGCGTAACGTCGTGGCCAAGAGCCTCGGCTCCAGCAACCCGTACAACATGGTCCGTGCGACCCTCAACGGCCTGCGCGCCTGCTCGACGCCTGCGGAAATCGCGGCCAAGCGCGGCAAGTCGGTCGAAGAGATCCTGGGGTAAGACATGGCACAGAAGCAAATCAAAGTCACGCTCGTGCGCTCCGTGATCGGTACGCACAAGTCCCACCGCGCCACCGTGCGCGGCCTGGGTCTGGGCAAGGTCAACAGCAGCCGTGTCCTGGTCGATACCCCCGAGGTGCGTGGGATGATCCGCAAGGTGGATTATCTGGTCACCGTCTCGGAAGCCTAAAGGAATTCTGATGTCCGTCACTCAACTGAACACGCTCGCCCCCGCCGAAGGCGCCAAGCGCCCCCGCCGCCGCGTGGGCCGCGGCATCGGCTCCGGCCTGGGCAAGACCGCCGGTCGTGGCCACAAAGGCCAGAAGTCCCGTGCGGGCGGTTTCCACAAGGTCGGTTTCGAAGGCGGTCAAATGCCGCTGCAGCGCCGCCTGCCCAAGCGCGGCTTCACGCCGCTGGGCCGTCACCTGGTCGCCGAAATCCGTCTGGCCGATCTTCAAGCCCTGCCGGTCGACGAGATCGACCTGCAAGTCCTGAAGGCCGCCGGCCTGGTGGGCGAACTGGTTCGCACCGTCAAGGTCATCAAGACCGGCGAACTGTCGCGCAAGGTCACCCTGCGCGGCATCAATGCGACGGCCGGCGCTCGCGCCGCGATCGAAGCGGCCGGCGGTTCGCTGGCTTAAGGGGCGGCTGTGGCCAAAGCTCAGGCACATAAGCCCAGCGCAGGATACGGCGACCTCAAGCGCCGCGTCCTGTTCCTCGTGCTCGCCCTGATCGTCTACCGCCTGGGGACTCACATCCCCGTGCCCGGCATCAATCCGGACGCGCTGTCCGACCTGTTCCAGCAGAAC
This sequence comes from Castellaniella hirudinis, assembly GCF_042651965.1. Classification (NCBI taxonomy): domain Bacteria; kingdom Pseudomonadati; phylum Pseudomonadota; class Betaproteobacteria; order Burkholderiales; family Alcaligenaceae; genus Castellaniella; species Castellaniella hirudinis. The sequence continues at coordinate 406,484 of NZ_JBHSDY010000001.1, read as the reverse complement.
CAGGGCGGTATCCTAGGACTGTTCAACATGTTCTCCGGCGGCGCCCTGGAACGCTTTTCCGTGCTGGCGCTGGGGATCATGCCGTACATCTCGGCCTCCATCATCATGCAGTTGCTGGCGGTGGTGGTGCCGACCCTGGAAGCCATCAAGAAAGAAGGCCAGTCCGGGCAGCGCAAGATCACGCAGTACACCCGCTACGGCACGGTGTTCCTGGCGACCTTCCAGGCGATCGGTATTTCGATGGCGCTGGAATCGCAGCCCGGCCTGGTCATCGATCCGGGACTGTTGTTCCGCTTCACCACGATCGTGACGCTGGTCACCGGCAGCATGTTCATCATGTGGCTGGGCGAGCAGATCACGGAACGCGGCCTGGGCAACGGTATTTCGCTGCTGATCTTCGCCGGGATCGTCGCCGGTCTCCCTGGCGCCCTGGGCGGCATGCTGGATCTGGTGCGTACGGACTCGATGTCCATCCTGTCGGTGCTGTTCATCCTGGCCCTGGTGGTCGCGGTGACCTACTTCGTGGTGTTCGTCGAACGCGGCCAGCGCCGCATCACGGTGAACTACGCCAAGCGCCAGGTGGGCAACAAGCTCTACGGCGGCCAGTCCTCGCACTTGCCGCTGAAGCTGAACATGTCCGGTGTGATTCCGCCGATCTTCGCCTCGTCGATCATCCTGCTGCCTGCGACGGTCACCAGCTGGTTCTCCAGCAACCCGAACATGCGCTGGCTGGGCGATCTGGCGGCAGCCCTGTCGCCGCAGCAGCCGCTGTACGTGACGCTGTATTCCGGTCTGATCATTTTCTTCTGCTTCTTCTACACGGCTCTGGTGTTCAACAGCCGCGAGACGGCGGACAACCTGAAGAAGAGCGGCGCCTTCGTGCCCGGGATCCGTCCCGGCGAGCAGACCGCGCGCTACATCGACAAGATCCTCATGCGGCTGACGCTGTCGGGTGCGATCTATGTCACGCTGGTGTGTCTGCTGCCGGAACTGATGCAGATGCGCTGGAACGTGCCTTTCTATTTCGGCGGCACGTCCCTGCTGATCATCGTCGTCGTCGCAATGGATTTCATGGCGCAGGCGCAGGCTTACATGATGTCCCAACAGTATGACTCGCTGCTCCGGAAGGCGAACTTCAAGGGCACGGCGGGATTACCCATGCGCTGAAGAACATGTCCAAGGACGACGTTATCCAGATGCAAGGGGAGGTCCTTGAAAACCTTCCCAACGCAACATTCCGCGTCAAGCTGGAAAATGGCCACATGGTGTTAGGCCACATTTCGGGCAAGATGCGTATGCATTACATCCGGATCCTTCCGGGTGACAAGGTCACAGTGGAGCTCACGCCCTATGACCTGTCGCGCGCCAGGATTGTTTTCCGCTCCAAGTAGGTAGCGGCCGGTCAAGAACCAGGAGATCACCATGAAGGTAATGGCATCGGTAAAGCGGATCTGCCGCAACTGCAAAATCATCAAACGTCACGGCGTGGTGCGAGTCATCTGCACCGACCCGCGTCACAAGCAACGCCAAGGCTAAGGCCGGGCATCACGGAATTCACGAGGAACAGTCATGGCCCGTATTGCTGGCATTAATATTCCGCCGCACCAACACGCCGAGATCGGTCTGACGGCCATCTTCGGCATCGGCCGCACTCGCGCCCGCAAAATCTGCGAAGCGACCGGCATCGAGTACTCGAAGAAGATCAAGGATCTGACCGACGAGGAACTGGAAAAGATCCGTGAACAGATCAACGGCTTCACGATCGAAGGCGACCTGCGCCGCGAAGTGCAGCTGTCGATCAAGCGCCTGATCGACCTGGGCACGTATCGTGGCATGCGCCACAAGCGCGGTCTGCCGGTGCGCGGTCAGCGCACCCGCACCAACGCACGCACCCGCAAGGGCCCGCGTCGCGCCGCAGCGTCCCTGAAGAAATAACCTGAGGAAAGAACATGGCGAAAGCTCAGAGCGGCGCCGCGCGCGTCCGCAAGAAAGTCAAGAAGAACGTGTCCGACGGGATTGCTCACGTCCACGCGTCCTTCAACAACACCATCATCACCATCACCGACCGCCAGGGCAATGCGCTGTCGTGGGCGACGTCCGGTGGCGCCGGCTTCAAGGGCTCGCGCAAATCGACGCCGTTCGCCGCTCAGGTGGCTGCCGAATCCGCCGGCCGCGTGGCCCAGGAATACGGCATCAAGACGCTGGAAGTCCGCATCAAGGGCCCCGGCCCCGGCCGCGAATCCTCCGTGCGCGCCCTGAATGCCCTGGGGATCAAGATCTCCAGCATTTCGGACATCACGCCGGTGCCGCATAACGGCTGCCGTCCGCCCAAGCGTCGTCGTATCTAAGGGGAACCATCTTGGCTCGTTATACCGGACCCAAATGCAAGCTTTCGCGTCGCGAAGGCACCGATCTGTTCCTGAAGAGCGCCCGCCGTTCGCTGGATTCCAAGTGCAAGCTCGAATCCAAGCCCGGTCAGCATGGCCGCATCTCGGGTTCGCGCACCTCGGACTTCGGTCTGCAACTGCGTGAAAAGCAGAAACTGAAGCGCATGTACGGCGTGCTGGAAAAGCAGTTCCGCAAGTACTTCGCCGAAGCCGAGCGCCGTCGGGGCAACACCGGCGAAACGCTGATCCAGCTGCTGGAATCGCGCCTGGACAACGTCGTGTACCGCATGGGCTTTGGCTCCACGCGCGCCGAAGCGCGTCAGCTGGTGAACCACCGCTCCATCGAACTGAACGGCCACACCGCCGACATCGCCTCGATGCTGGTCAAGGCCGGCGACGTGATCTCCGTGCGTGAAAAGGCCAAGAGCCAGATCCGCATCAAGGAATCCCTGGAACTGGCGACCGGCAACGGCCTGCCCCAGTGGGTCGAAGTTGACGCCGGCAAGCTGTCGGGCGTGTTCAAGCAGGCCCCGGATCGCGCGGATGTCGCTCACGACGTCAACGAATCCATGGTCGTGGAACTGTATTCCCGCTGATCCCTGCGATCGGTGGCATGCGCCACCCGCCGTCCTTCGGGGCGGCGGTTTTGTTGTTTTTTCCGTCAGCCTTATCGGTGTAACGAGCCGAGGGTATTGAAAAGGAACATTCATGTCTGCACAAGGTTTTCTGAAGCCCCGCACCATCTCCGTCGAAACCCTGGGCGCGCATCACGCCAAGGTCGTGATGGAGCCCTTCGAGCGCGGCTATGGCCACACGCTGGGCAACGCCCTGCGCCGCATCCTGCTGTCCTCCATGTCGGGCTATGCCCCCACTGAAGTCCAGATCAGCGGTGTCGTGCACGAATACTCCACGATCGCCGGTGTGCGCGAGGACGTCGTCGACATCCTCCTGAACCTGAAGGGCGTGGTGTTCAAGCTCCACAACCGCGACGAAGTCACGCTGCAACTGAACAAGCAGGGTCCCGGCGAAGTCCGCGCCCGCGACATCGAGCTGCCGCATGACGTCGAGATCATCAACCCGGATCACCTGATCGCCACCCTGACGGACAATGGCCGTCTGGAAATGCAGGTCAAGGTCGAACAAGGCCGCGGCTACGTGCCGGGCAATGTGCGCGCCCTGGTCGATGACCGTTCGGCCACCATCGGCCAGATCGTGCTGGACGCTTCCTTCAGCCCCGTGCGCCGCGTCAGCTATGCCGTCGAAAACGCCCGCGTCGAGCAGCGTACCGACCTGGACAAGCTGGTGCTGGACGTGCAGACCAACGGCGTCATCAGCCCCGAAGAAGCCGTGCGCCAGTCGGCCCGCATCCTGATGGACCAGATCTCCGTGTTCGTGTCGCTGGCCGACAAGGACACCGGTCAACTGACCACCAGCCTGCCGGTGGGCGGCCAGTCGGCCCCGATCGATCCGGTGCTGCTGCGTCCGGTCGACGATCTGGAACTGACGGTGCGTTCGGCCAACTGCCTGAAGGCCGAAAACATCTACTACATCGGCGATCTGATCCAGCGGACCGAAAACGAGCTGCTCAAGACCCCGAACCTGGGTCGCAAGTCGCTCAACGAGATCAAGGAAGTCCTGGCCGCACGCGGCCTGACCCTGGGCATGAAGCTGGAAAACTGGCCGCCCGTCGGCCTCGAGCGCCCCTGATCTGTTCTGATTGCTGTACCGGCATGCGTGAGGCTCCTCGGGGCCGCGCGCATGCTAAAATCCCGCCTCGGCCGTTTCTGCGGCCGGGACTCCACCCCACCTGGGCCGCGGCTTAGCCGATAGAAGATCCGGGTTACATAGATTCAAAGGAAATCGAAATGCGCCATCGTCACGGCCTTCGCAAACTGAACCGCACCAGCAGCCACCGTCAAGCCATGTTCCGCAACATGGCCGTGTCCCTGCTGACCCATGAAGCCATCAAGACCACCTTGCCCAAGGCCAAGGAACTGCGTCGCGTGGTCGAGCCCCTGATCACCCTGGCGAAGAACCCCACGCTGGCCAACCGCCGCCTGGCCTTCGCTCGCCTGCGTGACCGCGACGTCGTGACAAAGCTGTTCAACGACATCGGACCGCGCTTCGCCGCTCGCAACGGTGGCTACACCCGTGTGCTGAAGATGGGCTTCCGCCAGGGCGACAACGCCCCCATGGCCTACATGGAACTGACCGACCGCCCGGAAGCTGAAGCCGCCGCCGGCGAATAAGTTTTTTGCGATGTCACGAAACGGACCCTCATGGGTCCGTTTTGCTTTGGGTCATGGGTGTTGGACGGTGTCCCCGGGTACAATGGGCCCGATACTCTATCCGGTCCGAAAACCATGAAAGATCAGACACCTGGCGGCGATTGCACCCCGGTCGTGCGCCAGGACGGCGCCCCTACCGACACCGTGGTGGTGCTCAGCACGGCACCCGACGAGCTCCTGGCCAAGCGCATCGCGCACGTGCTGGTCGAGGAATCGCTGGCGGCCTGCGCCCAGGTGGGACCGGCCATTGTGTCCATGTACCTGTGGCAGGGGGAACTCGAAGGCACGGACGAAGTCCAACTCACCTTCAAGACCACGGCGGACGCCTTGCCCGCGCTGCATGCGCGGCTGTGTGAACTGCACCCCTACGAGATCCCCGAATTCGTGGTGCAGGGCGTGCCGGCGGGCAGCCGCGCCTATCTGGACTGGGTGACCCAGGCCACCCGGGCCGCTGTCCAGACTGCCGCTCGGGACGCCTGACGGGCCGGCGTCGCTGTCTTCAAGGAAACGTTGTCCATGTCGTCTTTGTCGGACCTTCGCCCGCGGTGTGTGCCGGGCTCGTCCCTGTCTGCGTGTCTGCCACGTCTGCCGTGGCAGCGGGCGGCGGCCCTGCTGGGCATCCTGCTGCTGACGCTGTGCGGCCTGCTGGCCTCGGGCGCCGTTCGGGCGGAGGATGATTTTCTGCCGCCCGAGAAGGCCTTCGTCGAGTCGGCGGCGATGGTCGATCCCCTGACCCTGGACCTGCACTGGCGCATTGCGCCGGACTATTACATGTACCAGGATCGGTTCGAGGTGCGCATCGAGGACGCCCAGGGCGGCCTGCTGCTGTTCCGGCGGTCCGACCTGACCCCGGCGGATGCCGAGACCCGGACCCCGGCCTGGGGCGACGCCCTGCGGCTGCCGCGCGGGCAGGTCAAATACGATCCCACGTTCGAGAAGGACATGGAGGTCTTTCACGAGGGGGTGACGCTGCGGGCGGCGCTGCGGGCCGGCGCCCAGGGGCCCTTGCAGGTCACCGTCACCGGCCAGGGCTGCGCCGATGCGGGCCTGTGCTACCCGCCCATGACGACAAGCTTCGTCCTGCAGGCGGACGGCGACGGTTATCGGGCGGTGGGTGACCACGTCTGTGATCAGGTGCCGCCGCCGCAGGATGAGACCCCGGCTTCCGCCGCATCCGGCCCGTCATCGGGCGCGAGCGCCGGCTTGTCGGCGGCTTTGCGAGGCGGTGCTGCGGCCGGAGCCGGATCGGGGACTGCTGCGCAGGCTGCGGCGGGTGCTTCGTCCGCCCCGCCTGCGGCGCCTGGCGCGGGGGAGGAGTCCTGGCTGGACCTGGGTGACGTGGGCATGGCGGCCTGGCTGCACCAGGCGCCGTTGTGGCAGATCCTGGCGCTGAGCCTGGCCCTGGGCGCCTTGCTGTCCCTGACGCCCTGCGTGCTGCCCATGGTGCCCATTCTGCTGGCCGTGATTTCCGGCGGCGGGGGCGCTGTGAGCCGGACGCGCGGCCTGGGACTAGCGGCGATCTACGTGCTGGGCATGTCCCTGGTGTATACCGCCCTGGGCGTGGCGGCCGGCCTGCTGGGCGCGGGTCTGGCCGCCTGGCTGCAATCGCCCTGGGTGCTGGGCACCTTTGCCGTGCTGCTGGCGCTGTTCGCGCTGGCCATGCTGGACGTCTTCACGCTGCAGGCCCCGGTGGGCCTGCAGTCGGCCATGCAGACCCGCCTGCAGCGCCTGCCGGGCGGCCGTGCCGGCGGCGTGTTCGTCATGGGCCTGCTGTCGGCCCTGATCGTCGGGCCCTGCGTGGCCGCGCCGCTGGCCGGGGTGCTGCTGTTCATCTCGCAGACCGGCGACGTGGTGGTGGGGGGCGCCGCCCTGTTCGCCCTGGCCTGGGGCGAGGGCTTGCTGCTGCTGGCCGTGGGCGCCGGGGCCGGTGCTTTGATGCCGCGCGCCGGGGCCTGGATGACGCCGCTGAAGGCCGGTTTCGGCCTGCTGCTGCTGGCCACCGCCTGGTGGATGGCGCGGCCGCTGCTGGCCGACGGCTTGTACGTCGCTGGATGGGTCCTGCTGGCCCTGTGGGCCGCGCTGCTGGCCTGGTCGGCCGCCGCCCTGGGGCAGGGTGAGGCCGGGCCGCTGCGGCTGCTGACGCGCGCCCTGGCCCTGATGCTGGCCCTGTGGGGCGTGGCGCAGGGTGCCGGGCTGCTGGCGGGCGGGCAGGACATGCTGCGGCCCCTGGCGCCGTTCACGGCCTCGGCGCCGGGCGGCGCGGCCGTCGGCGGCAGCGGGCTGGCTGCGGCGGATCCGGCGGCCATCCGCGCCCGTTTCACGCGGGTTTCGTCCCTGGCGGAATTGGATGCGCGCCTGGCCGCCACGGACCGGCCCGTGATGCTGGATTTCTACGCCGACTGGTGCGTGTCCTGCCTGGAGATGGAGAAATTCACCTTCAGCGATCCCGAGGTGGCGGCGCGCATGGATCGCATGCTGCTGCTGCAGGCGGATGTGACCCGCATGACGGCCGAGGATCGGGCGCTGCTGGCGCGCTTCGATCTGTTCGGCCCGCCGGGGATCCTGTTCTTCGATGCCCGGGGCCAGGTGTTGCCTGACGCCCGCGTGGTGGGGTTCAGGAAGGCCGAGGCGTTTCGCCGGGTGCAGGACCGGGTGTTGAACCCGTAAACCTTAGCTGGGGTCGTCGCCCGCCTGGACCGCCGTCTTGGCGGCGTCCGCTTCATCCTCGGCCTCGGGCGCCGGTTTGCGTTTTTCAATCGCGGCGGCGGCCAGGATGCCGATTTCGTACAGCAGGCAGAGCGGCGCGGCCAGCAGGATCTGGCTGAGCACGTCGGGCGGCGTCACCACGGCGGCGACGACGAAGGCGCCGACGATCACATAGCCGCGCACTTCACGCAGTTTCTTCACCGTGACCATGCCGGTCTTGACCAGCAGGATGACCGCGATCGGGACCTCGAAGGTCACGCCGAATGCGATGAACATGGTCAGCACGAAATTGACGTAGGCCTCGATGTCCGGCGCCGGGGTGATCGACTGCGGCGCGAAGTGGGCGATGAAGGTGAAGACCGTGTGGAAGACCACGAAATAGCAGAACGCCATGCCCAGCAGGAACAGCAGGGTGCTGGAGATGATCAGAGGCAGCGCCAGGCGCTGTTCGTGGCGGTACAGGCCCGGGGCGACGAAGGCCCAGGCCTGATACAGGACCACCGGCAGGGCCAGCACGAAGGCCGCCAGCAGCGTGACCTTGATCGGCACCATGAAGGGTGTGATGACCCCGGTGGCGATCATGCGCGTGCCCTGGGGCAGCGAGGCCAGCATGGGCTGGGCCAGGATGTCGTAGATCAGCGACGGGCCCGGATAGATGAACAGCACCACGAAGATGCCCAGCACGGCCATCACGGCCCGCAGCAGGCGCGTGCGCAGTTCGATCAGGTGGGAGATGAACGTGTCTTGGGACGAGTCGTCGGAAGCGTCTGTCATGCCGTGCTTCAGTGGCTGGAATCGGTGGGGGCCGTTGCGGGCCGGGGGACGGGCGCGGGTTCGGGCGTGGGTTCGGCAGCCGGGGGCGTGATCGTGGCCGGGGGCGCGTCGGCTGCAGGCGCGGCCAGGGGCGGCGCGGCGCCGGCAGCATCGGTGGCGGACGCCGTCGCGTCGGTGCTGGCGGGCGACATCGGATCCAGGGCCTGTCGGGCCTGATCCAGGGTGTCCTTGAGCGCCTGCGTGGGCTGGGTGACGGCGGTCTTCAGATCGTCGACCGACGAGGTCATGGAGGACTGCACCGAACGGGCGGCGTCCTCCATCTGGTTCTTGATGTCGCCGATTTCCTTCAGGTCCATTTCCTTCTGGATATCGGACTTGACTTCGTTCACGTAGCGCTGGGCGCGGCCGAGCAGGTGCCCGATCGTGCGGGCGACCTTGGGCAGGCGTTCGGGGCCGATGACGATCAGCGCGATGACGCCGATCAGCATCAGTTCGCTGAAGCTGACATCAAACATGGTGGATCCGGTGCGCGAAGGAGGGGATCAGGCGTCGGTCTTTTCGCGGGCCTGGACGTCCACGGTATCGGAATCCTGGGTCTGCTGGGTGACGGCCGGCTTGGCGGCGGCGTCATCCTGGGCGTCCTTCATGCCCTTTTTGAAACCCTTGACGGCGCCGCCGAGGTCTTCACCGACGTTGCGCAATTTTTTCGTGCCGAAGATCAGGGCCACGATGACCAGGACGATCAGCCAATGCCAGATGCTGAAGCTACCCATGAGAACTCCTTAAGCGGCGGGCGCCGCGCGATTGGACCAGGGGCGTTCGCCCCCCAGAATGTGGAAATGCAGGTGATCGATTTCCTGGCCGCCTTCAGTGCCGGTGTTGGCCACCAGACGGAAGCCCCCGGCAGGCAGCGGATTGCAGCCGTTGGCGAAGGCGATTTCGGGCGCCAGACGCAGCATGCGAGCCAGCCAGTCGCCATCCGCGGGACCGAGTTCGGCCAGGGAGGCGACGTGATGTTTTGGAATCAGCAGCAGATGCACGGGCGCCGCCGGATTGATGTCGTGGAATGCGAGGAATTCGTCGTCTTCGTGGACAATGCGGGCGGGGATTTCGTGCCGGGCGATTTTACAGAACAGGCAATCGTGGCTCATGGGAATCTACGAGGCGGGGCCGGACATCGACCCGATCAATCCCATATGTTGCCATATTTTTAAGGGGGTTGGATGAGATTGGACATGAAATGGTCCTGAGGACCATTTCATGCCTATCGAATCGGAGCGGCATGCAGGCCGCGACGTGGTGATGGCAAGCCGAGGCGTGTGTGAATGAGATAAACAGGGCCCTGCTAATCCTTGGGGCGAGACGCCTTTTCTTCCAGCCCGGACAGGCCTTCGCGGCGAGCCAGTTCGGTCAGCACGTCTTCGGGACGCAGGTCGAAGTGCGTCAGGGCGACCAGGCAGTGGAACCACAGGTCGGCGGTCTCGTAGACGATCTGCTCGCGGTTGCCGTCCTTGGCGGCCATGACCAGTTCGGTAGCTTCTTCGCCGATCTTCTTCAGGAAGGCGTCCGGTCCGCGCGCCAGCAGTTTGGCGGTGTAGGACGACTGCGGATCGCCGCCGCGATCGGGCCGGCGCGTCGCCAGCGTGTCGGCCAGCCGGGCCAGGGTATCGGCGGTGGAGGAAGTCGTCATGTAGGCAATCCGTGATCGAGAGCGGGCCGGGCGCAGCCGGCCCGGCGCGGGTGTTCAGTGGCCGTGCGAATGGCCGTAGATGGCGGCCGGGTCCTTCAGCACCGGATCCTGTTCGACCCAGGCGGGTTGGTCGCCGTTCAGGTCCAGGCCGCGGAAGAAGCAGCGTTCGCGCCCGGTGTGGCAGGCGATGCCGCCGATCTGGGTGATTTTCAGCAGCAGCACGTCGCCGTCGCAGTCCAGGCGGATGTCGTGGACCTGCTGGACGTGGCCGGACTCCTCGCCCTTGCGCCACAGGCGGCCGCGCGAACGCGAGAAATACACGGCGCGGCCGGTGCGCACGGTTTCCTGGACGGCTTCGGCGTTCATCCAGGCCACCATCAGCACGGTGCCGCTTTGGGCGTCCTGGGCGATGGCGGGGATCAGGCCCTGATCGTCGAAACGCAGGGCGGCCAGCCAATCGCCGGAGGCGGGCGTGCCGGGACCGGGCGTCGTCATACGGCGGAGCGCACCGGGATGCCCCGGGCGGCCAGGTAGGCCTTGGCCTCGGCCAGGGTGTGCTGACCGAAGTGGAAGATGCTGGCGGCCAGTACGGCGCTGGCATGACCCTCGAGGATGCCGTCGGCCAGGTGCTGCAGGGTGCCGACGCCGCCCGAGGCGATCACCGGCACGGGCACGGCGTCCGAAACCGCGCGGGTCAGCTCCAGGTCGAAACCGGATTTGGTGCCGTCGCGGTCCATGCTGGTGAGCAGCAGTTCGCCGGCGCCCAGGTCGGCCATGCGGCATGCCCATTGCACGGCGTCCAGGCCGGTGGCGCGGCGTCCGCCATGGGTGAAGATTTCCCAGCGCGGGTCTTCGCCGGCGCCGGAGACACGGCGGGCGTCGAGCGCCACGACGATGCATTGCGAGCCGTGGTGGCGAGCGGCCTCGGCCACGAGTTCGGGGCGGGCGATGGCGGCGCTGTTGATCGAGACTTTGTCGGCGCCTGCGTCCAGCAGGCGCTGCACGTCGGCGACCTGGCGCACGCCGCCGCCGACCGTCAGGGGGATGAAGACCTGGCGCGCCACGGCTTCGATGATGGGCAGGATCAGGTCGCGGTCATCGGACGTGGCCGTGATGTCCAGGAAGGTGATCTCGTCTGCGCCCTGCTCGTCGTAGCGGCGGGCGATTTCGACCGGGTCGCCGGCGTCGGTCAGGTTGACGAAGTTCACGCCCTTGACCACCCGCCCGGCGTTGACGTCCAGGCAGGGGATGATGCGGCGGCACAGGCCCGACGAGGCCGATGCGTCGGTCCGGGGAGCGGCGGCCTGGCTCATGCGTCGCTGTCCTCGCCGTCCTCGTCCGGGGGGCCGACCAGTTCGTCGGCCAGTTTCTGGGCGGCGGCGAAGTCCAGGGTGCCCTCGTACAGGCTGCGGCCCAGGATGGCGCCGTCCACGCCTTCACCGGTGACTTCGCACAGCGCGCGGATGTCGTCCAGCGAGGCGACGCCGCCCGAGGCGATGACGGGAATGCGCACGTGCTGCGCCAGGCGCACGGTGGCTTCGATGTTGACGCCCGAGAGCATGCCGTCGCGGCCGATGTCGGTATAAATGATGGATTCGCAGCCGTAGTCTTCAAATTTGCGGCCCAGGTCCAGCACGTCGTGGCGGGTCAGTTTCGACCAGCCGTCGGTGGCGACCTTGCCGTCGCGCGCGTCCAGGCCGACGATGATGTGGCCGGGGAAGGCCGAGCAGGCGTCGCTGAGGAAGCCCGGATCCTTGACGGCGGCCGTGCCGATGATGACGTAGGAGATGCCGTTGTCGAGGTAGTATTCGACCGTGTCCAGGTCGCGGATGCCGCCGCCGATCTGCACCGGGATGGCGTCGTCCACGGTGTCCACGATGGCCTGGATGGCGGCGCGGTTGCGCGGCTTGCCGGCGACGGCGCCGTTCAGGTCCACCAGGTGCAGGCGGCGCGCGCCCTGGGCGGCCCATTGGGCGGCCATGGCGGCGGGGTCTTCGGAGAACACGGTGGCCTGGTCCAGGTCGCCCTGGCGCAGGCGCACGCAATGTCCGTCTTTGAGGTCGATGGCGGGGATGAGCAGCATGGTCGTCGTCGGTACGGAAAGGGGGCGGTGCCGGAAGCCGGGGGCTTCAGGGCTGCCAGCGGGTGAAGTTACGGTACATCTGCAGCCCGGGGGCTGCGCTCTTTTCTGGGTGAAACTGTACGGCAAAAATATTGCCGTCCGCAATCGCGCAGCAGAACGGCAGGCCGTAGCGGCTGGTGCCGGCGGTCAGCGCCGGGTCGGCGGGTTCGGCGTAATAGCTGTGGACGAAGTAGAACGACGTGTCCTGGGCGATGCCGTCCCACAGCGGGTGGGCGCGGGTCTGGGTGACGGCGTTCCAGCCCATGTGGGGGACTTTCAGCCGCGCGCCGTCGTCGGTCGCATGGTCGAAGGCCGGGCCCTGGAAGCGGCGCACGCGGCCGGCAAACAGGCCCAGGCCGGGGGTGTCGCCCTCGTCGCTGGCGTCGAACAGCATCTGTTCGCCGACGCACACGCCCAGCAGCGGCTTTTCCCGCGCGGCCTGCAGCACGGCGTCGCGCAGCCCGGACGTGATCAGCGTCTGCATGCAGTCGGGCATGGCGCCCTGGCCGGGGAACACGATGCGGTCGGCGGCGCGGATCTCATCGGCGCCGCGGGCGATGCGGATGTCGTGGTCGGGAGCGGCGGCTTGCAGGGCGCGGGCGACGGAATGGAAGTTGCCCATGCCGTAATCGACGATGGCGATGCGGGTCACGATGCGGAAGTCCTGGCGATGAGAACGGGGTTACAGCGTGCCCTTGGTCGAGGGGATGGCGCCGCCGGCGCGCGGATCGACCTCGGTGGCCATGCGCAGCGCGCGGCCGAAGGCCTTGAAGATCGTTTCGCACTGGTGGTGGGCGTTTTCCCCGCGCAGATTGTCGATGTGCACGGTCGCCAGGGCGTGGTTGACGAAGCCCTGGAAGAATTCGCGCGCCAGATCGACGTCGAAGGCGCCGATGCGCGCCCGGGCGTAATCCACGAAATAGAACAGGCCGGGGCGGCCGGACAGGTCCACCACCACGCGCGACAGGGATTCATCCAGCGGCACGTAGGCGTGACCGTAGCGGCGCAGGCCGGCCTTGTCGCCTGCGGCGGCGGCGAAGGCCTGGCCCAGGGTGATGCCGACGTCCTCGACGCTGTGATGGTCGTCGATGTGGGTGTCGCCGTCACAGTGGACGTCCAGATCGAACAGGCCGTGGCGCGCGATCTGGTCCAGCATATGATCGAGGAAGGGCACGCCGGTGTTCAGGCTGCGGGTGCCGGTGCCGTCCAGATTGATGCTGACGCGGATACGGGTTTCCTGGGTGTTGCGTTCGATGGTGGCGGTGCGCATGGACATGAGTAGGTGATCGGTGTGAGCCGCGCGGCCCCGTGGGGGCCGGGCGGGCGGGGTCAGGGCTGCGCGTCCAGGCGCAGCGAGGCGCTGGCGGCGTGGGCGTGCAGGCCCTCGCCGGTGGCCAGGGTGGCGGCGATGCGGCCCAGGGTCTGGGCGCCGGCGTGCGAAACCTGGATCAGGCTGCTGCGCTTCTGGAAATCATACACGCCCAGCGGCGAGGAGAAGCGCGCGGTGCGCGCGGTGGGCAGCACGTGGTTCGGCCCGGCGCAGTAATCGCCCAGGGATTCGGAACTGTAGGCCCCCAGGAAGATCGCGCCGGCGTGGCGGACCAGGGGCAGCAGGGCCTGCGGATCGCGGGTGGAGAGTTCCAGGTGTTCCGGCGCGATGCGGTTGACGATGTCGCAGGCCTGTTCCAGGCTGTCGGTGCGGATCAGCGCGCCCCGGTTGGCCAGGCTGACGCGCAGGATGTCGGCGCGCGGCTGGGCCGGCAGCAGGCGTTCGATGGCGGCCTGGACCGCGTCCAGGTAGTCGCCGTCCGGGCACAGGAGGATGGCCTGGGCGAGCTCGTCGTGTTCGGCCTGGGAGAACAGGTCGATGGTCAGCCAGTCGGCCGGCGTGCTGCCGTCGGCCACGATCAGGATCTCGGACGGCCCGGCGATCATGTCGATGCCTACCGTGCCGAAGACGCGGCGCTTGGCGGCGGCCACATAGGCATTGCCCGGGCCGGTGATCTTGTCCACCGCCGGCAGGGTTTCGGTGCCGTAGGCCAGGCCGCCCACGGCCTGGGCCCCGCCGATGGCGAACACGCGATCGACGCCGCCCAGGGCGGCAGCGGCCAGCACCATGGGGTTGCGCGTGCCGCCGGGCGTGGGGGTGACCATGATCAGCTCGGGCACACCGGCGACCTTGGCCGGGATGGCGTTCATCAGCACCGAGGACGGGTAGGCGGCCTTGCCGCCCGGCACGTACAGGCCGACGCGGTCCAGCGGGGTGACCTGCTGGCCCAGCACCGTGCCATCGGGCTCGGTGTAGGTCCAGGTCTCGGCGCGCTGGTGCTCGTGGTAGCGGCGCACGCGGTCGGCGGCGGCTTCCAGCGCGGCGCGCTGGTCGGCGGGCAGGCCGTCCAGGGCCGCCAGCCAGTCGGCGCGGGGGATTTCCAGGGCCTCCAGACGGTCGGCCCGGACATGGTCGAAGCGCGCCGTGTAGTCCAGGATCGCCGCATCGCCGCGCGTCTGCACGTCGTGCAGGATGTCACGCACGGCGGTCTCGATGGCCTCGTCCTGCGAGGCGTCATAGGCCAGCAATCGGGTCAGGGCCGCATCGAAATCGGCGGCGCGGGCATCCAGGCGGTGAATCAGGGACATGACGGGAACCGGAACGTGAATGGTCTATCTTACTTGTCTTACTGCGTGGCGGCACGGGCGAAGGCGCCCAGGAACGGCTGCAGGCGTTCGCCCTTCATTTTGAGCGCGGCCTGGTTGACGATCAGGCGCGAGGAAATCTGGCGGATTTCCTCGACCTCGACCAGACGGTTGGCGCGCAGCGTGCCGCCCGAGGACACCAGGTCGACGATGGCGTCGGCCAGGCCCACCAGCGGGGCGAGTTCCATCGAGCCGTAGAGCTTGATGATGTCCACGTGCACACCCTTGGCGGCGAAGTGCTCGCGCGCGGCGCGCACGTATTTGGTGGCGATGCGCAGGCGCGATCCCTGTCGCACGGCGGCCTGGTAGTCGAAGCCTTCGGGGGCGGCCACGCACAGGCGGCAGCGGGCGATGTTCAGGTCGATGGGCTGGTACAGCCCGCCCGGGTGCTGCGCCATGTGCTCGTACAGCACGTCCTTGCCGGCGATGCCGAAGTCGGCCGCGCCGTACTGGACGTAGGTGGGCACGTCGGACGCGCGCACGATGATGATGCGCAGTTCGTCCGAGTCCGTGGGCAGGATCAGCTTGCGTGAGGATTCCGGGTTTTCCGGCACGCCCACGCCGGCGGCGGCCAGCAGCGGTAGGGTTTCTTCGAAGATGCGGCCTTTGGACAGGGCCAGGGTCAGGGGGGATTGAGCCATGTCGCTTTATTGGATGCGTTGGATGTCCGCGCCCAGCGCCTGGAGCTTGCGCTCCATGCGTTCATAGCCGCGGTCCAGGTGATAGATGCGTTCCACCGTGGTCTGGCCGCTGGCCGCCAGGCCGGCGATCACCAGGCTGGCCGAGGCGCGCAGGTCGGTGGCCATGACGGTGGCCCCCAGCAACTGCTCGACGCCCTGGACCACGGCGGTGTGGCCGTCGATCTCGATGTCCGCGCCCATGCGGTGCAGTTCCTGCACGTGCATGTAGCGGTTTTCGAAGATGTTTTCGGTGATGACGGCGGTGCCTTCGGCCAGGGTGTTCAGGGCCATGACCTGGGCCTGCATGTCGGTCGGAAAGCCCGGGTATTCGCTGGTGCGAAAGCCCGTCGCGCGCGGCCGGCCGCTCATGCGGGCGCGGATCCAGTCCGGCCCGGTGGTGATCTCCAGCCCGGCGTCGCGCAGCTTGTCCAGCACCGCGCCCAGCGTGTCGGGGGCTGCATGGCGCAGCGTGATGTCGCCGCCCGTGGCGGCCACGGCGCACAGGAAGGTGCCGGCTTCGATGCGGTCGGGCACGATGCGGTGGCTGGCGCCGTGCAGGCGCTCCACGCCCTCGATGACGATGCGGTCGGTGCCGTGGCCTTCGATGTGCGCGCCCATGGCGATCAGGACGTTCGCCAGATCGACGACTTCCGGTTCGCAGGCGGCGTTTTCCAGCACGGTGCGGCCTTCGGCCAGGGCGGCGGCCATCAGCAGGTTTTCCGTGCCGGTGACGGTGACCATGTCCGTCAGGATGTTGGCGCCGCGCAGGCGCTCGGCCTCGGCCACGACGAAGCCGTGGTCGATGTGAATGCGCGCGCCCATGGCGGCCAGGCCCTTGATGTGCTGGTCTACCGGCCGCTGGCCGATGGCGCAGCCGCCCGGCAGGCTGACCCGGGCGCGGCCGAAGCGCGCCACCAGCGGTCCCAGCACCAGGATGGAGGCCCGCATGGTCTTGACCAGCTCGTAGGGGGCTTCCTGGCTGGACACCTGATCGGCCTGGAGCGTGACGCGGGTCTCGCCGCCGCGTTCCGCGCGTACGCCCATGCGTTGCAGCAGGGTCAGGGTGGTGCCGATGTCGCGCAGGGCCGGGACATTGTCCAGTTCCAGCGGGTCGGCAGTCAGCAGCGAGGCGCAGAGGATCGGCAGGGCGGCGTTCTTGGCGCCCGAGATGGCGACTTCGCCGTGGAGCGGGCGGCCGCCCTGGATCAGCAGCTTATCCATTGGTTTTGGTGGTTTCGTACTCGGACGGCGTCAGGGTGCGCATCGACAGCGCGTGGATTTCCGCGCGCATGCGATCGCCCAGGGCCTGGTAGACCGCCTGGTGGCGGGCCAGCGTGCGCTTGCCCTCGAAGAGGGGGCTGACGATCAGGGCCTCGAAGTGAGCGCCGTCGCCGACGACTTCCAGATGTTCGCAGGGCAGGTTGTCGGCGATGTATTGGCGGACGTGGTCGGGGGTGGGGGACATGGTTCAGCTCCGTAGTTTGTAGCCGCGCGCCAGCAGGCGCAGGGCGAACAGGCTCAGGGCCACGGCGACGGCCAGCACGATGGCCAGGCCGCGCCAGGGGGAAACGTCGGACGCCGTGAAGAATCCGTAGCGGAAGCCGTCGATCATGTAGAACACGGGGTTCCAGCGCGAGACTTCCTGCCAGAAGGGCGGCAGGCTGTGGATCGAATAGAACACGCCCGACAGGAAGGTGGCCGGCATGATCAGGAAGTTCTGGAAGGCGGCCAATTGGTCGAATTTTTCCGACCACAGGCCGGCGATCAGGCCCAGCACTCCCAGGATCCAGCACGACAGCACCGCGAAGGCCAGCAGCCACAGCGGGGCCGCGACCGGCAGGCGCACGAAGAACAGCGCCACCAGCCAGACACAGACGCCCACGGCCAGCCCGCGCACGACCGCCGCCAGGATGTAGGCGGCGAAGATCTGGCGATGGGAGAACGGCGGCAGCAGCACGAAGATCAGGTTGCCGGTGATGCGGCTCTGGATCAGGGACGAGGACGGATTGGCAAAGCTGTTTTGCAGCATGCTCATCATCATCAGCCCGGGGATCAGGAAGGCGGTGTAGGAGACCGCATCGTAGACCTGCACGCGGTCTTCCAGCACGTGGGAGAAGATCAGCAGGTACAGCAGCGCCGTCACCACCGGGGCGGCGATGGTCTGCGTGCCGACCTTCCAGAAGCGCATCAATTCTTTGTGCAGCAGGGTCGGAAAGCCCGAGCCCATCTCGGGGCGGGTCTGGGAGACGGGGCGGATCATAGCTCGGCCTCCAGCACGGCGTCGTCATGCATGATGCGCACAAAGGCGTCTTCCAGGTCGGCGCCGCCGACCCGCGCCATCAGCGCCTGGGTGGTGTCCAGCGCCACGACCTGGCCGGCCTTCAGCATGGCCACGCGCCCACAGAGGGATTCGGCTTCTTCCAGGTAGTGGGTGGTCAGCAGGATGGTGTGTCCGGCCTGGTTCAGGCGCGTGATGAAGTCCCACAGCGTGCGGCGCAGATCCACGTCCACCCCGGCGGTAGGCTCGTCCAGGATGATCACGGGCGGGCGGTGCACCAGGGCCTGCGCCACCAGCACACGGCGCTTCATGCCGCCCGACAGTTCGCGCATATTGGCTTCGGCCTTGTCCAGCAGCCCCAGGTTGTCCAGGATCTCGTCGATCCAGTCGTCGTTGTTCCGCAGGCCGAAATACCCGGATTGCAGCCGCAGGGTTTCACGCACGGTGAAGAAGGGGTCGTAGACGATTTCCTGGGGCACGACGCCCAGCGACTGGCGGGCGCGGCGGAAGTCGTTGACCACGTCGTAGTCGCAGACGCGGGCGCTGCCCCGGGTGGCGCGGGACAGTCCGGCCAGGATGGAAATCAGCGAGGTCTTGCCCGCCCCGTTGGGGCCCAGCAGACCGAAGAATTCACCGTGTTCGACGGTCAGGCTGACGTCGCGCAGGGCCTGGAAGCCCGTGGATGTGGGACGGCCGCTCAGGCGGTCGCGCCAGGATCGCTGGTGCGGAGCGTAGATTTTGGAAACGTGTTGCAGATCGAGAGCAGGCATGGGCAGGCGATGCGCCCTGAAGTGGGCGCCATCGGACATTATAAGCGGTCAGCAGATGCAGTCCGTGTGTGGGCGTGAAGGGTAGGGCAGCCGCGTGAAACGTCGTCGGGCTGGCGCGGCCCCGGAAGCGGCATGGGAGGCAGGGCCGCCCTGTTCGGCGGTCCTCCCTGCGGTCGGACTGCCCGGCCCTTCCTCGTACGAGCGGGCGGCGGACAAACTCGGCCTGCGGCCTCAGACAGTGTCCGCCTTGTTTCCCGCTCTCCCTTCGGAAGCCGCCGGCGCCTCACGCGGTTGCCCTACCTCCCACGCCACTCCCGTGGCCGGGTTTGAGGCTTGCGGAGGGCGGCCCTGCCCCTTCATGCCCGCGTGCGGACGTGTTTAGAACACAAGCAGCAGACGTATCTAGAACAGTGTCTAGAACAAAATCACTGCTTCGCGTTCAGCGCCGAGATCAGCCCGTCGATGCCGCTGCGATTGATTTCGGAGGCGAACTGGTTGCGGTAGTTCTGGATCAGCCAGATGCCTTCCACGTTCAGGTCGTAGACCTTCCAGCCTGCGTCCGTCTGTTCCAGGCGGTAGTCCACCCCGATCGCCGGGCTGTTCTGCTGCGAGATCGTCGTGCGCACCACCGCGTCGTCCGCCTTCGGATCGCCCCGGAACGGCAGCAGCGTGATCGTCGTGCCCTGCGTGATGCGCGTGAACGCCCCGCTGTAGGTGCGGATCAGCGTGCCCGTGAAGGCCTGGACCAGCGCATCCTGCTGGGCTGCCGAGGCCTGGCGCCAGTAGCGCCCCGCCGCCAGGCGCGTCGTCTTGTTCATGTCCACATACGGGATGGCGTAGCGGCGCACCAGGTCCGCGATATGGCCCGGATCGCCTTGCAGCGCCTGGGGATCGGCCTTGACCGCATCCAGCATATTGTCGGCCACGGCTTCGAGGAAGTCGTTCGGCGCGGCTTTCGGATCAACCGTGCGTTCGGCCGCGCCGGCGGATGCGGCGGACAGGCCCAGGGCGGCGCCCAGCAGGCAGGGGCCGATCGCCCGGCGCAGGGTCTGGAGAAAGGAAGGGAAATTCATGGTCGTCTCCGTGTGGCGCCCGCCCGGGCGGGGCAGGTGGGTCGGTGCCCGGGCTGGACGCGACCCCGGGCGGGTTTGCATCAGTTCGCGGGGGCCTCGTCCGGATCGTCGTAGACCGGCAGGTTCGTATCGGCCGGCGCCGTCGCGCGGTCCAGGTCGTCCGCCGTCGAGGCGCGGCCGCTCTGCTGGCGGCTGTCCAGCATGGCCTTGCGGCGCTGCAGGTAGGCGTCGCGGATGAAGCTGTACTTGTCGAGCGCGATCTGGTCCACCAGGCGGTCGGCTTCCAGCAGATTGGCGCGCGTGTCCACGATGTACAGGCCCAGCAGCGAGTTGCGGACCGGCACATTGTCGATGGCGAAGACTGCGGCGGTCGGCGTGACCGGCGCCGTCAACGTGACGACCGTGCCCACCCCGTCGCGTACCGTGCTGGGACCCATGAAGGGCAGGACGAAGTACGGCCCCTGGCCGAAGCCCCAGACGCCCAGCGTCATGCCGAAGTCGTTGGGGATCTTGCGTGCGCCGTGCATCGAGGCGATGTCGATGCAGCCGCCCAGGCCCGCCGTGCTGTTGAACAGCACCCGGCCGAAGGTGTCCACAAAGTCGCGGCCGCGCCCTTGCAGCAGGCTGTTGACGCCCGACCAGACATCGCCCAGGTTGCTGAAGATGTTGTGGATACAGGTCCGCACCGGATGCGGGGTGACGGTCTCGTAGCCCGTGGCGATGGGCTTGAGCACGGCGCGATCCACTGCGTCGTTGAAGCTGTACATGCCCCGGTTATAGGATTCCCAGGGGTCGTTGGGCGAGGGGTGCGGCACCTGGGCGCAGCCGGCCATCAGGGCGGCGGTCGCCAAGGCCAGCCCGGTGCGGGCCGTGAGGCGTCGGGAGCGCGGCGTGGCTGGCGTCGGGGCAGTGGAATTCATGTCGTGTCTCGTGCGGTCGGTGTCATGGGCGACGTCGGTCGGGAGGACGTCACGGTGTCGCATATTGTAAAGGGCGTGTCAGAGTATCGCCGATGTGCGTGGGGCGCTCAGCGGGCCCCTGCCGGTGCGGCGCCACTCCCGGCGTCCGGGCCGTGTCCGGCGCCGTCCTGTGCGGCTCCTGCCTGCGGACCTGAGGAGCCTTCCTTTTCGGCCGAGCTGTAGAGGAACTTGCTGATCAGGTCCTCCAGCACCACGGCGGATTGCGTGAACTCGATCGCGCCGCCGTCGGCCAGGTTCTTGTCATCCCCGCCCGGGGTCAGGCCGATGTACTGTTCGCCCAGCAGGCCCGAGGTCAGGATCGACGCCGAGGAATCCTTGGGGAAGACGTAGGGCTGTTCCAGGTCCATCGTGACCGTGGCCTGGAAGCGCTGGTTGTCGAAGCCGATGGCGGATACCCGCCCGACCACCACGCCGCTGCTCTTGATCGGCGCGCGGACCTTCAGCCCGCCGACGTTGTCGAAATATGCGTGCACCCGGTAGGTGGGTGCGAAGGAAAAGGAGCTCATGTTGCCGGCGCGCAGCGCCAGAAACACCAGAGCGATCAGGCCCAGCAGGATGAACAGGCCTACCCAGAAATCGGTTTTTTCGCGTGTCATGAATTCGTTCCGCAGGTTTCAGTTGGCGAACAGGCCCTTAGTGGGCGAACATCAGCGCCGTCAGCAGGAAATCCAGCCCCAGCACCGCCAGGGCGCCGCTGACCACGGTGCGGGTGGTGGCGCGGGAGACGCCTTCGGGCGTGGCGCGCGCCGTCCAGCCTTGATAAAGGGCGATCAGGGTGACGACGACGCCGAAGACCAGGCTCTTGATCACGCCGTTGAGCACGTCGTCGATCACGTCCACCCCGCCTTGCATCTGCGACCAGAACGCGCCCGGGTCGATGCCGATCAGCACCACGCCGACGAACCAGCCGCCCAGGATGCCGACCATGGAAAACACCGCCGCCAGCACCGGCATGGCGATCACCCCGCCCCAGAAGCGCGGCGCCAGCACGCGGCGGATCGGGTCCACGGCCATGACCTCCATGGCCGAGATCTGCTCGCCGGCCTTCATCAGGCCGATCTCCGCCGTCAGCGACGTACCGGCCCGCCCGGCGAACAGCAGCGCCGTCACCACCGGCCCCAGTTCGCGCGTCAGGGACAGCGCCACCAGCAGGCCCAGCGCCTGTTCCGAGCCGTAGCGGTTCAGCGTGTAATAGCCTTGCAGGCCCAGCACAAAGCCCACGAACAGGCCCGAGACCCCGATGATCAGCAGAGAATGATTGCCGATGAAATGAACCTGCTGGGCCGTCAGGCGCGGGCGGCGCAGCAGCACACTGCTGCGCGCCAGAATGGCCCCGAACAGGCGGGCGAAGGCGCCCAGGCCGGCGATCATGGATACAAAGCCGTGCCCCAGCGCGGCAATGCGTTGCGCGAGCGCGTTCATAGGGCTCCCCTGGCGCTACGCGCGATCATGACGCCCTCCGGGCGGCCAGCCAGCGCTCGAAGGCCGGCGTCTGTGGATAGTGAAAGCCGATCGGACCGTCGGGCCGGCCCTGCAGGAACTGCTGCAGGTACTCGTCTTGCGAGGCGGACAGTTCTTCCGGCGTGCCCCGGGCCATCAGGCGGCCCTGGCCGATCAGGTAGACCTGGTCCACGATGGCGAAGGATTCGGCCACGTCGTGCGTGATCAGGATCGATGCGCAGCCCAACTGGTCCGTCAGCGTGCGGATCAATTGCGCCGTGATGCCCAGGGAAATCGGATCCAGCCCGGCGAAGGGCTCGTCATACAGGATCAGTTCCGGTTCCAGCACGATCGCCCGCGCCAGCGCCACGCGCCGCGCCATCCCGCCGGAAATCTCCGAAATCCGCAGATGCGCCGCATGCCGCAGCCCCACCGCCTGGAGCTTGTCCAGCACCCGTTCCAGAATCTGGTGTTCGGAAATGCACGTGTGCTCGCGCAGCGGGAACGCCACGTTCTCGAACACATTCAGATCCGTGAACAGCGCCCCGCCCTGGAACAGCACGCCCATCCGCTGACGGGTCTCGCGCAGCGACTCGCCCCGCAGCTTGGCCATGTCGCGGCCAAACACCGAAATGCGCCCGGCCTGCGCCGGCAGCTGCCCGGTCACCGCCCGCAGCAGCGTCGTCTTGCCCGAACCCGACCCGCCCATCATGGCCACGACCTGTCCGGGCATGACCTGCAGGTCAACGTCGCGCAGCACGGTGAATTCGCCATAGCCAAGCGAAACGCCGTCAAAAGTTACGAGGGGATCGGGGGAGGTGTCTGTCATAAGGAAAAAGGGCGGACGCCCGTCTTTCATGAGGATTGTACCCGGCTTGTCCAGTCCGCCAGGGTTTACAAAACGTGAGCCGGGGCGGGTGGACCGCCCGGCCCCCCGGCAGAAACAGGCCTGCCTGTCCCGGCGGCCCCGCAAGACCACTCACGCAAAAAATTCCCAAGCCCTTCATTCAGGGTTTTCCCGATAAGCTGAAAGCTATCTGTCTAGGACAATCCTTGTATTACAGTCTATTTGATATGTCCCTATATTGAATCAATAGATATAGAGTCATTAATAAATGGGGACGCATCAATAAAAAGGCCTATTGTCACCAAAGACTTAGGGCAGTAATTTCCCTGTTCTGCCGCAAAAAACGGCATCCGTATCCCGCCCTGCGAGTTCCGCCATGACCCACCCCGTCTCCTGTCCCCCCGGCCTGCCGGCCGCCCAGGGTCTATACCGTCCCGAACAAGAACACGACGCCTGCGGCGTCGGCTTCGTCGCCCACATCAAAGGCCACAAAAGCCACGCCATCATCCAGCAGGCCCTGAAGATCCTGGAAAACCTCGATCACCGGGGCGCCGTCGGCGCCGACGAACTCATGGGCGACGGCGCGGGCATCCTCATCCAGATCCCCGATCAGTTGTATCGCGAAGAAATGGCCGCCCAGGGCGTCACCCTGCCGCAGCCCGACGACTATGGCGTCGCCATGGTCTTCCTGCCCAAGGAAACCGCGTCTCGCCTGGCCTGTGAGCGCGAACTGGAACGCGCCGTGCGCGACGAAGGCCAGGTGGTCCTCGGGTGGCGCGACGTCCCCGTCGATTGCGACATGCAGATGTCGCCCGCCGTGCGCGCCTGTGAACCCGTCATCCGCCAGCTCTTCATCGGCCGCGGGCACGACATCATGGTGCCCGACGCCCTGGAACGCAAACTGTACGTCATCCGCAAGACCGCCAGCCACGCCATCCAGCGCATGCAGCTTGCGCATGGCCAGGAATATTTCGTGCCCTCGATCTCGGTGCGCACCGTGGTCTACAAAGGCCTGCTGCTGGCCAGCCAGGTCGGCCTGTACTACCGCGACCTGGCCGACACCCGCGCCGTGTCCGCCCTGGCCCTGGTGCATCAGCGTTTTTCCACCAACACCTTCCCCGCCTGGCCGCTGGCGCACCCCTACCGCATGATCGCCCACAATGGCGAGATCAACACCGTCAAGGGCAACTTCAACTGGCTGCGCGCCCGCGAAGGCGCAATGAGTTCCGCCGTGCTGGGCGAGGACCTGGCCAAGCTCTACCCCATCGTCTACGAAGGCCAGTCCGATACCGCCACCTTCGACAACTGTCTGGAACTGCTGGTCATGTCGGGCTATTCCCTGGCCCATGCCATGATGATCATGATCCCGGAAGCCTGGGAACAGCACGCCGACATGGACGAATCGCGGCGCGCGTTCTACGAATACCATGCCG
Organism: Castellaniella hirudinis; assembly: GCF_042651965.1. Classification (NCBI taxonomy): domain Bacteria; kingdom Pseudomonadati; phylum Pseudomonadota; class Betaproteobacteria; order Burkholderiales; family Alcaligenaceae; genus Castellaniella; species Castellaniella hirudinis. Next base: position 382,322 of record NZ_JBHSDY010000001.1, on the reverse strand, counting down.
CCCTGATGGAGCCCTGGGACGGCCCCTCCGCCGTGGCCTTCACCGACGGCCGCCAGATCGGCGCCACGCTGGACCGCAACGGCCTGCGCCCGGCGCGCTACCTGATCACCGACGACAATATGGTGGTCCTGGCCTCCGAGGCCGGCACGCTGCCGATCCCGGAACATCGCATCGTCAAGAAATGGCGCTTGCAGCCCGGCCGCATGCTGCTGATCGACCTGCAGCAGGGCCGCATCATCGAGGACGAGGAGATCAAGTCCCAACTGGCCAACGCGCACCCCTACCCGCAGTGGATCGAGCGCCTGCGCCTGAAGCTGGACGACCTGCCCGCCCTGAAGGCCGATGATTTGCCCGAGCCGTCCGCCAGCCTGCTGGATCGCCAGCAGGCCTTTGGCTGGACCCAGGAGGACTTCAAGTTCATCCTGGAACCGATGGCCAGGAACGGCGAGGAAGCGATCGGTTCCATGGGCAATGATGCGCCGCTGACCGTGCTGTCGGACCAGTCCAAGCCCTTCTACCACTATTTTCGCCAGATGTTCGCCCAGGTGACCAATCCGCCGATCGACCCGATCCGCGAACAGATGGTCATGTCGCTGGTGTCCTTCATCGGACCCAAGCCCAATCTGCTGGACATCAACAACGTCAACCCGCCGCTGCGCCTGGAGATCAACCAGCCGGTGCTGGACGCCGCCGCCATGGCCCAGTTGCGCCACATCAGCCGCCAGACGGGCGACAAGTTCCGTTGCTGTGAACTGGACATCGTCTATCCGGTGGCCTGGGGCCGCGAAGGCATCGAGGCCTGCCTGGCTTCGCTGTGCGCCACTGCGGCCGACGCGGTGCGCAGCGGCGACAACATCCTGTTGATCAGCGACCGCCGCGTGGACGCGGAGCACGTCGCCATCCCGGCGCTGCTGGCCACGTCGGCCATCCACCAGCACCTGATCCGCGCCGGCCTGCGCACCCGCACCGGCCTGATCGTGGAGACCGGCTCGGCGCGCGAAACCCACCATTTCGCGCTGCTGGGCGGCTACGGCGCCGAGGCCGTGCACCCCTGGCTGGCATTGGAAACGCTATCCCAGATGGCCGACCCTCACGCCACCGAGAACTACATCAAGGCGATCGGCAAGGGGCTGAAGAAGGTCATGTCCAAGATGGGCATCTCGACCTATATGTCCTACACCGGCGCGCAGATCTTCGAGGCGGTGGGCCTGCACAGCAGCCTGGTGAAGAAATACTTCACCGGCACGCCCAGCAACATCGAGGGCATCGACATCTTCCAGGTGGCCGAAGAAGCCCTGCGCACCCATCAGGCGGCCTTCAGCACCGATCCGGTGCTGGCCAATGCGCTGGATGCGGGCGGCGAATACGCCTTTCGCATCCGGGGCGAACAGCATCTGTGGACGCCGGATTCGATCGCCAAGCTGCAGCACGCCACGCGCGCCAATAATTATTCAACCTTCAAGGAATACGCCCAGCTCATCAACGACCAGTCGCGCCGCCACATGACGCTGCGCGGCCTGTTCGAGTTCCGCGTCGATCCGGCCCGGGCCATTCCGCTGTCGGAGGTCGAACCCGCCAAGGAAATCGTCAAGCGCTTCGCCACCGGCGCCATGTCGCTGGGCTCGATCTCGACCGAGGCGCACGCGACCCTGGCCGTGGCCATGAACCGCATCGGCGGCAAATCCAACACCGGCGAGGGCGGCGAGGACGCGCTGCGCTACCGCGCCGAGATGCGCGCGGGCAAGCCGACGGTGCGCAAGGGCGACAGCCTGGCCTCGGTGCTGGGGTCGGACCGCATCGCCGCCGACGTGCCGCTGGCCGCGGGGGATTCGCTGCGTTCGCGCATCAAGCAGGTGGCCTCGGGGCGCTTCGGCGTCACCGCCGAATACCTGTGCAGCGCCGATCAGATCCAGATCAAGATGGCCCAGGGCGCCAAGCCCGGCGAGGGCGGGCAACTGCCGGGCCACAAGGTCACGGACTACATCGCGCAATTGCGCTATTCGGTGCCGGGCGTCGGCTTGATCTCGCCCCCGCCGCACCATGACATCTATTCGATCGAGGATCTGGCACAGCTGATCCACGACCTGAAGAACGTCAACGAACGGGCTTCGGTCTCGGTGAAGCTGGTGGCGGAAGTCGGTGTCGGCACGGTGGCGACCGGCGTGGCCAAGGCCAAGGCCGACCACGTGGTGATCGCCGGCCACGACGGCGGCACGGGGGCCTCGCCCGTGTCCTCGATCAAGCACGCCGGCATTCCCTGGGAACTGGGCCTGGCCGAGACGCAGCAGACGCTGGTGTTGAACCGTTTGCGCAGCCGCATCCGCGTGCAGGCCGACGGCCAGATGAAGACCGGCCGCGACGTGGCGATCGCCGCCATGCTGGGGGCCGACGAGGTCGGTTTCGCCACGGCGCCGCTGATCGTCGAAGGCTGCATCATGATGCGCAAGTGCCACCTGAACACCTGCCCCACGGGGGTCGCGACCCAGGATCCGGTGCTGCGCAAGAAGTTCAACGGCAAGCCCGAATACGTCGTCAATTATTTCTTCTTCGTCGCCGAGGAAGTGCGCGAGATCATGGCGCAACTGGGCATCCGCACTTTTGACGAGCTGATCGGCCGCGTCGACCTGCTCGATATGCGCAAGGGCGTCGATCACTGGAAGGCGCGCGGATTGGACTTCGGCCGCATCTTCCACCAGATCGCCACCGAGGATCCGGTGCATCACACGGATGCCCAGGATCACGGCCTGTCGCACGCGCTGGACCACCAGTTGATCGAGCGCAGCAAGGCCGCGCTGGAGCGTGGCGAGAAAGTGTCCTTCATCACCCCGGTGCGCAACCGCAACCGCACCATCGGCGCCATGCTGTCGGGGGCGGTGGCCTCGCGGTACGGCCATGAAGGCCTGCCCGACGATACGATCCACATCCAGTGCAACGGCGCGGCCGGGCAGAGCTTTGGCGCCTTTCTGGCCCATGGCGTGACCCTGGACCTGGTGGGCGAGGCCAACGATTACGTCGGCAAGGGCCTGTCGGGCGGCCGCCTGATCCTGCGTTCACCCAACGATTTCCGCGGTTTCGGCCCGGATCACATCATTGCTGGCAACACGGTGCTGTACGGCGCCACCGGCGGCGAGGCGTATTTCAACGGCGTGGCCGGCGAGCGCTTCGCGGTGCGCAATTCGGGCGCTGCCACGGTGGTGGAAGGCACGGGCGATCATGGCTGCGAATACATGACCGGCGGGACGGTGGTGGTGTTGGGCGAGACGGGCCGCAATTTCGCGGCCGGCATGTCCGGCGGCATCGCCTACGTCTGGGATCCGGAGCAGGTTTTTGCGCGCCGCTGCAACACTGGCATGGTGCGTCTGGACCCGATGGAGACGGATGCCGCCCAGCGGCAGGCCGGCGAGGAGCAGTTCTGGCACGGCCTGGATCGCAACGGCCCGCGCGAGACGGACGAGGCCATCGTGCGCCGCCTGGTGGAAAACCATTTCCGCCTGACCGGCAGTTTCCGCGCCCGGGAAATCCTGGACGACTGGAACCAGGCGCGCCGCGCCTTCGTCAAGGTCACGCCGATCGAATACCGCCGCGCGCTGGGTGAACTGTGGCAGGCGGCCCAGACCCAGGCTCAGGCCGCCTGAAGGAAGAATGCATCATGGGAAAAATCACTGGTTTCATGGAATTCGCGCGGGTCAAGCCGGCCTACGAGGCGCCGGAATCCCGCTTGCGCCACTGGAAGGAGTTCGTCGCGCCGCTGACTGATGAGCAGGCCCGCGTCCAGGGCGCGCGCTGCATGGACTGCGGGGTGCCGTTCTGCACGCACGGCTGTCCGGTCAACAACATCATTCCGGACTGGAATGACCTGGTCTACCGTCAGGACTGGAAGCATGCGCTGGACGTGCTGCTGTCGACCAACAATTTTCCGGAGTTCACCGGCCGCATCTGTCCCGCGCCTTGCGAGGCGGCCTGCACGTTGAATCTGAACGACGACGCAGTGGGCATCAAGTCGATCGAGCACACGATCATCGAGCGTGGCTGGAAGGAAGGCTGGGTGGTGCCGCAGCCGCCTGCGCGCAAGACGGGCAAGCGGGTGGCGGTGGTCGGTTCCGGGCCGGCCGGCCTGGCCTGCGCGCAGCAGTTGGCGCGCGCCGGGCACAGTGTGTCGGTCTATGAAAAGAGCAATCGCATCGGCGGGCTGCTGCGCTACGGGATTCCGGATTTCAAGCTGGAGAAGTTGCACATCGACCGGCGGCTGGCGCAGATGGAGGCCGAGGGGGTGGAGTTCTTTCCCTCGACCTATGTGGGCGAGGCGGTGCACGCGGAAGACGGCTTGACGGTGGTGACGCCCGACGAGCTGCTGACGCAGCATGACGCGGTGGTGCTGGCGGGCGGATCGGAGCAGCCGCGCGATCTGCCGGTGCCGGGGCGCGAGTTGCGCGGGGTGCATTTCGCGATGGATTTTCTGCGCCAGCAGAACAAGGTCAATCATGGCGACCGCATCGCCAAGCCGATCAGCGCGAAGGGCAAGCACGTGGTGGTGATCGGCGGCGGCGATACGGGTTCGGACTGTGTGGGGACGAGCAATCGCCAGGGGGCGGCGTCGGTGACGCAGTTCGAGCTGATGTTCCGTCCGCCGGAAGAGGAGGACAAGCTGCAGACCTGGCCTTATTGGCCGATCCGGCTGCGGACGTCGTCTTCGCACGAGGAAGGCTGCCAGCGCGATTGGGCGGTGGGAACGCAGGCGTTCGAGGGCAAGGGCGGCAAGGTGGAAAAGCTGGTGGCGACGCGCCTGGAATGGCTGAAGGACAAGGCGACGGGCCAGATGAAGATGCGCGAGGTGAAGGATTCGCAATTCGAGGTGCAGGCGGATCTGGTGCTGCTGGCGATGGGGTTTGTGTCGCCGGTGCGCTCGGTGCTGGAGGCGTTCGGGGTGGAGGCGGACGGGCGCGGGAATGCGCGGGCGAACACGGACGATTACTGCAGTTCCCGGGCGAAGGTGTTTGCGGCCGGGGATATGCGGCGCGGGCAGTCGCTGGTGGTGTGGGCGATCCGCGAGGGGCGTCAGTGTGCGCGGTCGGTGGATGAGTATTTGATGGGGGCTTCGGTTCTGCCGCGTTGATTCCGTTTTAAACCCGCCGCAGCGAGGCGGTCCGTCTCTGCCGGAGGGCGTTACTTTGGGGCGCCGGGACAGGCGGGTCTGCCTCTGCCGGAGGGCCGAGCGGTCCTCCCTTCGGTCGGACTTCCCGGATCTGCCTCGTCCGCCAGAACGACGGGCGAACTCGCTGCCTGCGGCGGCTCAGACACGCCCGTCGAAGGCCTCCTGGCTCCCTTCGTCAGCATCCGGCGCCCGGCAACACCGGCGCCGCCAGACCCACCTATCCCGGCTTGCGATGTTGGCTTGCCCAGGCTTGGCAAAGAGGGCTCCGTTTTCGTTTGCGGGGCCCTTTTTGCATCTGCGTGCTACGTGGCCTACTGATCCAGCGTCGCCCCGCCGTCGACGCGCAGGTCGTGCAGGGTGATGTGGCTGGCCTGGTCGGAGAGCAGGAACAGGACGGCCTGGGCGATTTCGTCGGGGGTGGCGATCTTGGCCAGGGGGATGCCCAGGCGCCAGCGGGCGGGGTCGCCGGCGATGACGGCCTCGCGCGAGCTGCCCAGGGCCCACATGGCTTGCTGCATGGCGGTGTCGGTGGAACCGGGGGAGACGATGTTGACGCGGATGCCGTGGAGGGCCAGTTCGAGGCCCAGGCAGCGGGTGAGCTGAGTGGCGGCCGCTTTGGAGGCGGCGTAGGCGGCCATGCCGGCGCGCGGGGTGGTGGCGGCGTTGGAGCTGACGGTGACGATGGCGCCGGTGCGGCGTTCGCGCAGGCGGCGGGCGACGGCGCGGCAGAGGTGGAAGACGCCGGTGACGTTGACGTCGAAGCAGTGCGCCCATTGGGCGTCGCTCAGGTCGGCGACGTCGCCCATTTCCAGGACGCCGGCGACGCTGGCCAGGCCGTGGAGCGGTCCGAGCGCGGCTTCGGCCTGGGCGATGGTGGCTTCGACCTGGGCGGCGTCGCGTACGTCCAGGGGGGCGATCCACAGGCGGTCGGACAGGTCGGCGCCGCCTTGCGGGGCGTCCGCCGCGAGCGCGTGCAGGCGTTGCAGGCCGGTTTCGTCGAGGTCGACGGCGGAGACGCGGGCGCCTCGGGCGAGCAGTTGGCGGGCGACGGCAGCGCCGATGCCGCTGGCGGCGCCGGTGACGAGGATGTGGCGGTCGCGGAAGTCGTCCGGGTGGCGTGCAGCCGGGCTGTCGGGTCCGATGTCGGGCAGGGCGTTCATGCGGCAATCTCCGGGGTGCGCGGGCGCGTGGCGCCGGTGGCCAGGGCGTCGAGGATTTCGTCGGCGGTCAGGCTGACGCCGCAGCGGCGGGCGACGTGGGTGACGGCCATCTGGTGATCTTCCGGGCTGAAGTCGGCGCAGGCGTCGAGGGCCAGGAAGGGCTGGACGTCCTGCATGAAGGCTTCCAGTGCGGTGGCCAGGCAGCCGATGTGGGCGTAGACGCCGGTGATGATCAACTGGTCGCGGCCTTGCGCGCGCAGTCGTTCGCGCAGGTCGGATCGCTGGAAGGCGCTGTAGCGCCATTTGGTCAGCACGGTGTCTTCGGGGCGTGGCGACAGGGCGGTGACGATGCGTGCGCCGTCCTGGTGTTCCGGCGCGGTCAGGCCGGGCCCCCAGAAGTCGTTCAGCAGCGCCCGGTCGGTGTCGGGCTGTACGGGCGGCTGGGCGGTGTAGTACACGGGGATGTCCAGGTCGCGGCAGCGGTCGCGCAGACGGGCGATGGCGGCGATCAGGTCGGGGATCGGCGCCTGCGTCACGTCGTACTTGCCCAGGAAATAGTCCTGCATGTCGTGGATCAGCAGGGCGGCGCGGTGTGTCTCGGGGCGCCAGTTCACGCGGTTGCGCACGCGTTCGCGGGGCATGGCGTAGGGCGATAGGGAGGGGATGCTCATGAAACGAAACTCCAGAATGGCCTGTTCAACGGATCCCCAACGCGTCCAGGACCGTGCGCAGCTTGTTGCCGGTTTCCTGGTATTCGAGTGCGGGGACCGAGCCGGGGACGATACCTGCGCCGGCCGACAGGGTCAGCCTGCGGCCGTGGATCTGGGCGCAGCGGATGGCGACCGCCCAGGCGCCGTCTCCGGCGGCGTCGCACCAGCCCACGGCGCCGGCGAAGTAGCCGCGCTCGAAGGGTTCGAGCGCCGAGATGGCGTGCCGGGCGTCCGCCGTGGGCAGGCCGCAGACGGCGGGGGTGGGGTGCAGGGCGATGGCCAGGTCCAGGGCGCTGATGGCGGGATCGGCCAGCTCACCTTCGATCAGTGTACCCAGGTGCCAAAGTCGGGCGGTCGAGGTCAGGCCGGGCTGCGCGGGGATGTTCAGCGTGCGGCACAGCGGCCGCAGCGCGGCCTCGATGGCTTCGACCACGACGGCGTGTTCCAGCCGGTCCTTGGGTGAATCCAGCAATGCCTGGGCGATGCGGGCGTCCTCGGCGGCGTCGGGATGGCGCGCGGCCGTGCCGGCCAGGGGGTGCACCCGCACCCGGCGGCCCTCCCTGCGCACCAGCAGTTCCGGGCTGGCGCCCAGGAAATAGTCCTGGCCGTGTTCGGATACGGGCAGCGCGTAGGTGTGGCCGTGGGGACTGGCCTGCCAGAGCCGCGCCAGGACCTCGGGCAGGTCCAGGGGGCGTTCCAGTTCCAGCTCCAGGGTGCGGGACAGCACCAGCTTGCGCAGGCCGTCGTCCCGGTCCAGCCGTTCCAGCGCCGCACGCACGCTGCCTTCGTATCCGGCCTGGTCGGGATATTCCCGGCGCTGGAGGATGGCGATGCCGTGCGCAGGCGGCAGGTCGTGCGGCGCGTGAATGCGCCGCAGTGTTCGGGGCACGCGCAGCAGGGCGGGTGCCGGGCCGGCCGGATCGTAGGGCAGCAGGCCCAGCAGCAGCGGGCGTGCGCCATCCGTACCGGGCAGGCCGGCCTTGTCCGGTGCGGCCGCGTCTGCTGCGCATTGTTCGGCTGCCTGGGTGAGCAGGCGTGCGGCGCAGGCGCCCACGTCCTCGCGGGGCGTGGCCTGCAGCAGGCAGCCCCGGCCATGGAATCCCCGGCCCTGGGCGGTGAACAGGCTGTCGCCCGGCTGGAAGCCGGCCAGGGCTCCAGCGCCTGGGTCCGAGGGTGTGCGGGCGAGCATGTCCATGATCAGCGGCGGGCCTCGATGCGCACCAGGCGGTCGCCGCGCGGATCGTCCTTGCTCTTTTTCACCATCACCCAGGCATGGCCTTGAGGATCCAGCGCGACGTGGTTCGGGGCGGAGCCGGTGTCCACCTGGGCCTGGATCACGCCGTGTTCGTCCACGACGGTGACGGTGCCCGAGCCGCGATTGGCGACGTAGGCCAGGCGGTGGACCGGGTCGAAGGCGACGTTCAGCGCGCCGGCTCCGGTCGCCAGGTGCTGCAGGACCCGGCCGTCACGGGCGTCCAGCACCGTCAGGTCGCCGGATTTCTGGGACGCCACATAGATCCGCTGCGCCTGGCTGTCGATGGCGACGCCGGAGGCGCCCTGGGCGCCGGGCACGGCGTAGCGGGCGGCCTGGCGGCCCGTGGCCGTATCGATGGCGAAGACCTCGGCGGTGTTCAGGCTGACGGCGTACAGGCGCTGGTGGCCGGCGTCCAGCGCCAGGCTCATGGGCTTGGGCGCCTCGCCGGCGCCGCTCAGCGTGATGCCGGGCAGCGGTTGCAGCGTGGCGCTGTCGAACACGTGGATGACGTTGGAGGCGGGCGAGGAGACGTAGGCGCGGTGGTGCGCGGTGTCGACCAGCACGTCGCGCGCGTGCGGTGCGGCGTCGTCCGGGAACTGCTTGACCAGGGACAGGTCCGATTGCCGGTAGACGGCGACCGAGCCGCTGCGGGTGTTCGTGGTCCAGATCTGGCTGCGGTCGTCATCCACGGTCAGGCCATAGACAGCCTGCACCTGGCCATCCGTGCGGCCGGCCTGCGGAGCCGGGACGGCGGAGTCGACGACGCGCAGGCTGGCCGGGTCGAGGGCGAGCAGGCGCGATTCCTTCACCGGCGGACGGCCGATGGCGGAAGTCATGTACAGGCGCTGGGTGCGCGCGCTGTAGGCGCCTTGGTACACGCCCGGAGGCAGGTCGGCGGCCTGCGCCGAGACGGACCAGGTCGGCGCGGTCGCCGTGGGGGCCGGTGCGGCGGAAGAGGGCGTGGACGGACCGGTGGCCGCGCAGCCGGCGGCCAGGGCCAGGGCGGCGCCGGCCAGCAGGATACGGGCGCCGCGCCGCAGCGTCGGGTGGGAAATCATGTGAGTGTTCATGCGGGTTCCTCGTGCGATCGAATGGGGGGGCAATGCGGTTCAGCGGCGTCGGCGATCGGCGTCGTCGGGTCGGCTGCGCGCAGGCAGGCGTCCAGAATGGGGGCGATCCGGGCCGTTGCGGCGGCGCCCGGCAGGCCGGCGTGGGTGCTGTCCACGGCGTGGCGGGTCAGCGTGCCGACGTGCGGCTGCCACATCTCGGGGCTCAGGCCCGAATCCGCGTGGTCCAGGGCGGCCTGGAAGTGCAGCGCCGGGCCGTCATAGCGTGTGTGCCGGTGACCGCGCACCAGCCGGTTGGTGCAGCCGACGGTCTCGAAGACCGCGTCCAGCCGCGCGTCGGACAGTTCGCCCAGCGGGTGGCCCTGGGTGCGCAGAAAATCGACGACGCCGCTGCGGCTCAGGCGCTCCGGCGGCAGCGCGTCCGGGTCGGCGCCGGCGATGTGCAGCAGCGCTTTGTACAGGTCCTCGGGGGCGGGCTCGGGACGGTCCCGCCAGGCCTCGCAAGGATAGGCGTCCAGCAGGGCGACGACGCCTACGGCCCGGCCGCGCGCCTGCAATTCGGCGGCCACGGCCTGGGCCAGAATGCCGCCTACGGACCAGCCGGCCAGGTGATAGGGGCCTTCGGCCTGCAGCGACAGCACCTGGTCGGTGTAGGCCTGCGCCAGCGCGTCCAGGCTGTCGGCGGGCGGCCGGCCGTCCAGGGCCAGCGCAGAGGCCTGCAGGCCGTGAACCGTGCGTGGCGTGGGCAGGGCGCGGGCCAGGGTGCCGTAGCACCAGGACAGGCCGCCGGCCGGGTGGATGCAGAACAGCGCCGGCCGATCGGTAGACTCGCGCAGGGTCACGACGGGGCCGAAGCCGGCCTGCGAGGCCCCGGCCGTGCGCCCGTCCGCGTCCTCCAGATGGGCCGCCAGGCGCGCCACCGTGGGGTACTGGAAGATCGTGCCCAGCGACAGATCGTGGCCGTCGCGCAGCGCCAGGGCCAGGCGCGCCGCCAGCAGCGAATGTCCGCCCAGGGCGAAGAAATCGTCGTCCGCGCCCGGCAGGTCCGGCAGCCCCAGCACGGTGCGGAAGGCCTCGGCCACGCGGTGCTCCAGGCCGGTGTGCGGCGGGCGGGATGCGGTCTGTGCGGACAGTTCGGGGGCGGGCAAGGCCTTGCGGTCGAGCTTGCCGTTGGCCGTGACCGGCAGCGTCGCCAGCGGGATCCAGGCGGTCGGGATCATGTAGTCCGGCAGATGGTCAGCCATGTGGGCGGCCAGCGCATCGCGGTCAAAGGCGCGGCCGGACTCGGTGACCACGTAGGCCGCCAGCAGTGTCCGGCCGGGCTGGTCTTCGCGGGCCAGCACGGCGGCCTGGGCGACGTTCGGATGGGCGGCCAGCACGGCCTCGATTTCGCCCAGTTCGATGCGCTGGCCGCGCAGTTTGACCTGGTGGTCCAGGCGGCCCAGATAGACCACGGCGCAGTCTTCGCGCAGCGTGGCCAGGTCGCCGGTGGCGTACAGGCGCTCGTCCGGCAGGCCGGGCGGGGCTGCGATGAAGCGTTCGGCCGTCAGGTCGGGGCGGCCCAGGTAGCCGGTCGCCAGTTGGCGGCCGCCCAGGTAGAGCTGGCCGGGCGTGCCGGGCGGCACGGGCCGCAGACGCCCGTCCAGCACGTGCAGCCGGGTGTTCCAGACCGGCAGGCCGATGGGCACCGGCCGGCTGTCGTCGTCCGCGTCGGCCGGCCAGTACGACACGTCCACGGCGGCCTCGGTCGGGCCGTACAGATTGTGCAGTTCCGACCGGATCGTGCGGTGGAAGCGGTCGCGCAGGGCGGCGGGCAGCGCCTCGCCGCTGCAGAACACCAGCCGGGCCTCCAGGCCGCGCGCGGCGGGCTCGTCCAGCACGGCGGCCAGCATGGACGGTACGAAGTGCAGCACGGTGATGCGGTGCGCGCGCATCAGGCGGCACAGCCAGGCCGGGTCGCGGTGCGCGTCGGGCGGGGCGACCACCAGGCGGGCGCCGCTCAGGAAGGGCAGAAACAGTTCCCAGACGGACACGTCGAAGGTCGCCGGGGTCTTTTGCAGGATGCGATCCTCCGGACCGATGGCGTAGTGCGCGCGCATCCATTCCAGCCGGTTGACGATGGCTGCATGGGGCACGATCACGCCCTTGGGGGCGCCGGTCGAGCCGGAGGTGTAGATCACATAGGCCGGGTCCTCGGGGCCGGCGGGCGGCGATTCGGGGGCGTCAGGAGGGGCCCCCTCCCCCAGCGTTTCCGCCGCCAGCGGCCGGGTGTCCAGGCCGTCGCAGAGTTCGGCGGGGCCGATCAGGATGCGGGCGTGCGCGTCAGTCAGGATGCCGCGCAGGCGCGCGGCCGGCTGGCGCGGGTCCAGGGGCAGGTAGGCCGCGCCGCTGCGCAGGATCGCCAGCAGGCACAGCACGCGCCGCGCCGAACGCGGCAGGGCCACGGCCGCCAGGACGCCGGGGGCGGCGCCCAGGGCGCACAGGCGACTGGCTGCGCGCGCCGTCCAGGCGTCGATCTCGGCGTAAGTCCAGGCGCCTGTTTCGTCTTCCAGGCCGACGCGGCCCGGCTCGGCGCGCAGGCGGTCGCGGATGCGCGACCAGAGCGTGCCGTCGGGCACGGGATGTGCGGTGCGGTTGGGCGCCAGCACCCAGCGTGCGTGCTCGTCCGCCGTCAATGTGGGGACGTCCGCCAGTCGGGGGGCGGACAGTGCCGCAGCCAGGAAGGCCGTCAGGCGCTGCAGGTGGGCCTGGACCGGAGCCGGGGCATACAGGGCAGGGTTGGCTTCCAGTTCGATGCGCAGGCCGCCGCCGTCGGGCGCGGCACGGAAACTGATCGTCAGGTCCTCGACCGGACCGGTGCACAGCACGGCCTGAGTGGCGTCCAGGCCGGCGGCCGCGTAGGGCGCGTCGAAGGGCAGGACGTTCAGGATCGGGCCGTGCAGGCGCGGCAGGCCGCCCGGCAGCGCCAGGTCGCGGCGCAAGTGCTCGGCGCGGTAGCGGTGGTGGCGCCGCAGGCCGCGCAGCGCGCGGGCGGCGTCTCGCAGGGTGTCGGCCAGCGGGGCGTCCTCGTCCGGGGTCCAGGCCCAGGGCAGCACGTTCATCACGGTCGATACCGCCCGGGCGCTTTTGCTGCCCAGGCGGCCCATGGCGGGCACGCCCGTCACGCAGGCGGACGGCCCCAGGTGGCGGGCCACATAGGCGGCCCCCAGGGCGGTGAGGATGTCGGGCCAACTGACCTCGGTGGCGGCTTCAAGGGCCTGCAGCGCCTCGACCAGCATGGGGGGCGCGTCGAGCTCCAGGCGCAGGCAGTGGTGGGCGCTCAGGGCGGATCCGGCGGCCAGGCTGGCGGCGGGCACGTGGTCCGCGCATTGTGTCCGCCAGAATGCGCGGGCCTGTTCCCGCTTCGGATCGGCGCGCCAGGCGCGGTCCTCGTCCCAGACCGGTGTCAGCGGCGCCAGCGGCGGTTCCCGGTCGGCGGCGTTTTCGCCCAGCGCCCGGTACAGGCGGATGGCGCGGCCTTCGATCAAGGCCATGCCGTAGCCGTCGGCGGCCAGATGGTGCACACGCTGGTACCACAGCGTCAGGGCCGGGCCGCACTGGAACAGGATCTGGCGCGACAGCGCGTCATGCACGGGATCCACGGGGCGCTGCAGGTCTTCCCGGATCCAGTCGTTTGCGTGTGCGTGCGCCTGCGTTTCCGGCAGATGGCGCAGGTCGCGGATCTCCAGGCGCGGCGCGCGCGTGGGGGTGATGCGTTGTACGGGACCGTCGGGGCGGTCCTCGAAGCGCAGGGCCAGGGATTCGGCCTCGGCCAGCGCCTGGTTCACGGCCTGCTCGAAGCGCGCCACGTCCAGCGCGCCGCGCAGGGTCGTGCAATGCGCCGGGTTGAAGATAGGATTGGCCGGGTCCAGGCGCTGGGCGTACCACAGGCCCTCCTGGGCTTCGGTCAGCGGCGACCAGCCTGGATCGGCGCACGGTGCGTCCGTGGTGGTCGGCGTGGCGTCCGGCATTGCCTGCACTGTGGCGTCGCGTGTGGGGGCGGCGGTGCCGCTCATGCGCCGTGCGCCTGGCCGCGCGCTACGATCGCCCACCAGTGCGCCAGGGTGGCATCGGCGGCCAGATCGGCGAACTCCATCTGCGCGCCGGCTTCGCGCCACTGCGCCGCGAGCTTCATCAGGCGCATGGAATCCAGGCCCAGGTCCATCAGGTTGTCGTCGTCCAGGATGTCTTCGGGCGATTCATGCAGCATGCGCGCGATGTCGGCGCGCATGGATTCGAGGCTGAGGGTGCTCATATCGGTGTTTCGGTTCGGTGAAAGAGAGCCGGTTCACTGCGCCGCGGCGCGTTCCTGCTCCAGCAGTTGGGCGCGCAACTGGGCGCGCAGGGCCTTGCGGCTGATCTTCATCGCGGCGGTGGACGCGAAGGCGTCCACGAACACGATCTGGTCGGGGACCTTGAAGTCGGCGATGCCGCGCGCGCGGATCCAGCGCTTCAGGTCCGCCGGACGGGGGCGGTCGCCCTTGGGGATGATGAAGGCGCAACTGCGCTCGCCCAGGTATTCGTCCGGCACCGACACCACGGCGGCGTCGAAGACCTGCGGGTGCGACAGCAGATGGTCCTCGATTTCCTCGGCGGAGATCTTTTCGCCGGCGCGGTTGATGTGGTCGCCCGCGCGGCCCTGGACTTCCAGATAGCCTTCGGGCGTCATGCGCACCACGTCGCCGGTGCGGTAGTAGCCGTCCTCGGTGAAGGCGCGCGCATTGGCCGATGGATTGTCGTGATAGGCGCGGATCGTGTAGGGGCCGCGTGTCAGCAGGTGGCCCGTCTGGCCCGGTTCGACCGGCCGGCCCTCGTCGTCCAGGATCAGGATTTCGTCGTCCGGGCTGATAGGGCGGCCCTGGGTGTGGATGATCAACTCGTCCGGGTCGTCCAGGCGGGTGTAGTTCACCAGCCCTTCGGCCATGCCGAAGACCTGCTGCAGCGTGGCGCCCAGCGTCGGGCGCACCCGGCGGGCGATCTCGGCCGACAGCTTGGCGCCGCCCACCTGGATGGCGCGCAGGCTGCCCAGGTCGCGCCCCGAGGCGGGGGCGCGGTCCAGCCATTGCAGCAGCAGCGGCGGCACCAGGCTGGTGACCGTGACGCGTTCGCGCTCGACCAGGGCAAAGCACGATTCCGGGTCGGGCGAGGGGCTCAGCACCACGCGGCCGCCCGCGTACAGCGTGCCCAGGAAGCCGGGCGAGCTCATGGGGAAATTGTGCGCGATCGGCAGCGCGCCGAGGAACACGGTGTCCGCGTCCAGCCCGCAGATGCGAGCCGATTCGCGCAGGGTGTAGATGTAGTCGTCGTGCGTGCGCGGGATCAGCTTCGACAGCCCCGTGCTGCCGCCGGAGATCTGCAGAAAGGCCACGTCCGAACCTTGCGAGGCGCTGGCCGGGACGGCGGAGCCGTCCGCGGCGTAGAGCGCGCTCAGACGTGGAAAAGGATCGGCGGCCGGCTCGGCGGCCGTTGTGGCGCCGGGCGTGCTCGCCGTGGGCCCGGCGATCCAGACGTGTTCGACGCGCGCTTGGCGGGCCTGCAGCTCGCGGGCCAGCGCCGTGTAGTCGAAGCCGGCGTGCGCGGCGGCGGCCACGTAGGCGCGCGCGCCCGATCCCTGGGCGAAGTGCTCGATTTCCGTGATGCGGTGCGCGGGCAGGGCGTAGACCGGGATCAGGCCGGCGCGAAACAGCCCCATGACGACGGCGATGAAGTCGGGGACATTGGGCAGGTGCACCAGCACGCGGTCGCCTGGCTGCAGTCCGGCATCCAGGAAGCCGGCCGCCAGGGCGCCGGCGCGACGGTCCAGTTCGGCGTAGGTCCAGCGCTGGTCGCCGCCGATCACGGCCGGGCGGTCCGGGTGGGCGGTGGCGCGTTCGCGCAGCCAGGCGCCGAAGGTTTCGTTGCGCCAGTGGCCGGCTGCCCGGTAGCGGGCGGCGAAGTCGTCAGGCCAGATCTGGATGGGATGGGGCGGCTCGGCGGATGCGCCGCCGGCGGGAGCGAGGGTAGGAGGGGCCGTCGTCATGATTCAGACGTTGAGATTCTGCGCATGATAATGAGAATGATTATAGTATATGAGCATGCGGGAACCAACCCGCGCCTGCGGTCTGCCCTCAGATGCGGGGCCGGACCGGGCGCATGTGTCAGGTCCGGTCGACGGCCTCGATGGTCAGCCCTGTGCCTCGATCCAGTCGGCCAGCGCCAGCGTCTTCAGCGTCCGGGCGTTGTGAGGCGGCAGGCCCGACAGGCACAGGGCGGCGCAATGGCCAGGTGCGGTCCGCAGGCGCTGCACCCACAGCCCCTCGACCGCAGGGTGTCCCAAGGCCTGTGCCCAGCCTGTCGCGTCGGGGGTTGCGAGCCGCAGCGCGCCGGGTTCGACGGTCAGTCCCAGGCCGCAGGTCTTGAGGACCGCCTCGCGGCGGACCCAATGCGCGCAGAAAACGCGGGGATCGGGCGTGGCATCGGATGTGCCGGTGACCATCCGCCACAGGTCCGCGCTCACGCGGTCCGGGCAGTGCTCCACGTCCACGCCCAGAGGCTGCGGTCCGATGCCGACCAGGATCAGGTCGCCGCTGTGCGCGATGTTGAAATGCCAGGCGGGGTCGGGTCCGGCGAGCATCGGCTTGCCGTGCGGCCCCGTGGTCAGGGGGACCGCCCCGGGCGCCAGACCCAGGCGCAGACCCAGCAGGCGGCGGGCCAGGGCGCGTCCGGTCAGACTGCGCAGGCGGTCTTCGGGACGCCGCAAGCGGGTGATCCAGTGCCATTCGGCCTCGGGCAGGTCCTGGCGCAGGCGTATGGCCCCGGCTTCGTCCGGCAGCCCTTGGGACAGGGTCAACTGGTACGGGGCGTCGCTGTCCGTGGCGGGCGCAGGGCCGCTCTGCGTCCAGGGCGCGCCGCCCGCCGCGGCATTGCGCGCCGTCATGTCGCCGCGAGCGTCAGCGCCCGCTGTGCGCTGGCCTGCAGCGCATCGCCGTGTCCCGCGCCGTCCAGGGGTTCCAGGATGCAGTCCAGCCAGGGGATGTCCGCCAGGCGTTCGCGCAGGGCTTCCAGCCGGGGCAGGGTTGGGACGCCGTCGGCCGGGCGGCGCGGGCGCGTGGGGTCGGGCGGCAGGGGATGCCAGCGTTCGTCCGTGCCGGCCATGAGCGTCAGGCGGATCGGGCCGGTTGGTCGTGCGCGCGGGAGCTCATCGAGCAGGGCTTCGATCCTGCCCTCGTGCCACCAGAGCGAGGGGCTGGCGCAAAAGAGGCGGGCGAAACGCCCGGGGTGGCGGACCAGTGCGTAGAGCGCGCATAAGCCGCCGTAGGAATGGCCGTACAAGCTCAGGCGGGCCGGGTCCAGAGGCGCCTGAGTCGCCGCCCAGGCCAGCATGGGACCGAGCAGCGTATCCAGGAATGCATCCGCGCCGCCGCACTGCCATTCGGGCCGGCGCGGGTCGGGCCAGCGGCCGCCGTCGGGTGCCGGGGGCGTGAAGTCCAGCGCGCGTTGCGCCAGGGCCTGCGCCTGGGGTAAAGCCCGGGATGCGGCTGATGCGCCTGGCCGGCTCCAGCGGGGCAGGACCGGACCGTGCAGGCCGCCGTGGCTTGGGATCAGCACCGCGCAGGCTGCCGCGCCCTCGGGCGGCGGGTCCAGGGGCCAGACCCAGTCCCCGTCCAGCAAGACCAGCAGCGGCCAGCCGTCCCGGGGCGGTGTTCCGGCCGGGATGTGCAGGCGCAGGCGGCGCGCATCGGGCGTACCGCTCGCCAGCACGGCTTCCCGCAGACTCATGATTGCGGGTCGGGCGTCCGTGGCGCCGCTCCGGGGGCGGTTCCGGTTTCAGCCGAGGGGGCGCGCAGATCGACCAGATAGGTGCCTTCCAGCGGGACCGCCAGGAACCGTTCGTTGATCTCGCGCAGCGTCGCGGCCGGGTCCACGTCGGCGAAGCGGTCCGGATGGGTCCAGTGGGCCAGGGCTTCGATGAACACCACATGCAGCGGCGAATCGTTGAAGGCGTGCCAGATGCCGTGGCTGTTGCCCGAGCGCACGGCGGGCAGCGCGCCCAGGCGGTTGGATTCGATCAGGCGCGCCAGGCTGGCGCGGGCATCGGCCTCGTCCACTCCGGCGCCGATCGCCAGGCCCTTGCCCGACTGCGAGCCGGTGCCGGTGGCGACGTAGACCTGGGGCGCGCGCGCGTTGATGTATTCGAAATTCAGCTTGCCCGTGGCGCTTTTCAGCACGTCGGCGCCGATGTTGCGGCCGCCCGCGTAGGTGATCATGTCGTTGAAGGTGCCCGTGCCCGGCGAGCTGCAGCAATCCAGGGCGCCCGCGTGCGCGTGGACGAAGACCGGCGGGCGTTGATCCGCGGGCAGGTCCGCCAGCCGCTCGGCGACGGCGTGCATGTGCTTTTGATAGAAGGCGATGAACGCCTCGGTCCGCTCCGGCTGGCCGATGGCCTGTCCCAGGGCGCGCAGGCTGGGCACGGTGTTTTCCATCGGCTGGATGAAGAAGTCGATCACGATCACCGGCACTCCGGCGGCTTCCAGACTGCCGATCAACGGTGATTCGCTGGCGGCCTGACCCGGTGCGAGGCCGGCGAAGGTGGCGGTCATGACCACCAGGTCGGGACGCAGGGCCAGCGTGCTTTCCACCGAGAACGAATCCGGTGTGTGGCGCCCCACGACCGGGACCTGCGCCAGAGAGGGAAAGCGCTTCAGGGCAGCCTGGTAGTCCGGCGCGAACGAGGTGCGCAGTTCGTCCGACCAGCCTGCCAGCAAGGCGGCCGGGTCCGGCGCCAGCAGGGACAGCACCTGGAAATGCCGGGCCTGCGCCAGCACGACGCGGTGCGCGGGCGCGGGCAGCGTCACCTGGCGGCCCAGGACGTCGGTGACCTGGATGGGGGCGGCCGTCGCCGCGCCGGCCAGGCAGGCCAGGGCCAGCGGCAGGGCGCGCAGGAAAGCCAGGACGTTCAGGCAATTCAGGAAGGAGGACAGGGTTTTCATCTCGGACTCAGGATGCCGGGGCGCAGAGCCCGTCGATCAGCACATGGGACAGCCCGCGCGAGCAGGTCTCGACCCGGGCGTTGACCTGGTAGACGTCGGCCAGGGATGCGGCGGTGATGACGTGATCCGGACGGCCGTGGCCGACCAGCTCGCCGGCGCGGATCAACAGGGCTTCGTCGCTGCGCTGCAGGGCGATGTTCAGGTCGTGCAGCACGATCAGCGTGGTCAGGCCGTGCTCACGGGTTTCCTGGGCCAGCAGGTCCATCACGTGGCATTGGTAGTTCAGGTCCAGGGCGGACAGGGGTTCGTCCAGCAGCAGCAGGCGCGGCGTGCGGATCAGCGCCTGGGCCAGGCCCACCAGTTGTTTCTGGCCTCCGGACAACTGGTCCAGGTAGTGCATGGCCAGATGTTCGATGCCCAGGCGCCCGAGCACGTCCAGAATGCGCTGCGGACTCACGGCCTGGGCGTGCGGATCCAGGTCCGAGGCGCGTGCAGCCACCATGACGGACTCGAAGACCCGCAGGTGCACGGCCGCCGGCAGGGACTGCGGCAGGTAGACCACGCGCTGGGCGCGGCGCTCGAAGGACAGCTTCGTCAGGTCCTGGTCGTCCAGCACCACCTGGCCGTGCGTGACTTTCAGCAGACCGGCCAGGGCTTTCAACAGCGTCGACTTGCCGCTGCCGTTGGGGCCCAGCAGGGATACCACCCGGCCGGGCAGCAGCGGCCCGGCGGACAGGTCGTGGATGATGGGGCGGCGGCCGTAGGCGACCGACAGGTCCTGGATCTGCAGCATGGTTATTTCATTTGGCGGCGCAGCACGACCGCGAGGAAGAACGGCACCCCGACCAGCGAGGTGACGATACCCACCGGCACGATGATGCCGGGCACGATGTTCTTGGACGCGATCGAGGCCAGCGACAGAATCGTCCCGCCCACCAGTGCGCTGCCCGGCAGGTAGAACCGGTGATCCTCGCCGAACAGGCGGCGCGCGATGTGCGGCGCGATCAGCCCGATGAAGCCGATGGTGCCGACAAAGGACACGGCCAGCGCGGCCAGCACGCTGATGCGCACCAGCGCCGTCAGCCGCAGGCGCGGCACGTCGATGCCGAAGCTGGCGGCGCGGTCCTCGCCCAGGCGCAGCGCGGTCAGCTTCCAGGTGTCGCGCAGCGACAGCGGCAGCAGCAGGGCAAAGACCAGCAGCAGGATGCCGACTTTCGGCCAGGACGAGCGCGCCAGGCTGCCCATGGTCCAGAACACCAGGCCTTGCAGGGCTTCGGCGCTGGCGACGAACTGCACCAGCGACACCGCCGCGTTGAAGGAGAACACCAGCGCAATGCCGAACAGCACCAGTCCGGACGTGCTCATCGAGCCCCAGCGCGCCACCGCGTCCAGCAACAGCGCCGACACCAGCGCAAAGACGAAAGCGTTGGCGGCGATGGTCCAGGATTGCGGCACGCCCGGCAGCGACAGGCCCAGCACGATCGCCAGCGACGCCCCGAAGGCCGCCGCCGAGGAAAGCCCCAGCGTGAAGGGGCTGGCCAGCGGATTGTTCAGGATGGTCTGCATTTCGCCGCCCGCCAGGCCCAGAGCCAGGCCCACCGCCACCGCCATCAAAGCGTAGGGCAGGCGGATGTCCCAGACGATGACGCGGGTGGTCGGGTCGGCCTGATCAGGATGGAACAGCGCGTGGCTCAGGTCCGCCCAGCCCAGGCCCGACGGTCCGAGCATGAAATCCGCCAGGATCGAAGCCAGGATGATGACCGACAGCAGTGCGACCAGCAGCCAGCGGCGGCGCAGCATGCGCCGATAGTCCAGCAGAACCGGGGTGGTGGGTGTCAGTGAGGCATCCATGGAATTTGAGTGGCGGGCGGAAAATCCGGTCGGGCGGATCGGGGAAGCAGGGTTAGAATGAGAACCGTTTGCGATTGCATCAGTATAGTGGAACATGACTTCGCTTGCCTTTGACCTGCCTCAGAAAGATGGCCGCGCCTGTGCCGTGCGCGTCGCCGTGCCCCCCGGCCTGATGCCGGCGGACGGCTGGCCCGTGGCCTACGTGCTGGATCTCAAGCAGTTCGAGGCTATGTGCGCCGATCCCCTGGGCCTGCCCGGCCTGCTGGTGGGCCTGGGACCGGCCGTGCCCGAGGATCGCCGCTGGGACTATGTGCCGGCGGCATGGGGGGCAAGCGGGCGCGTGGCGAACGGGACCGATGATGCGGCGCCCGGCCTGCGATCGGGCGCCGCCCGCTGGCTGCGCATCCTGGATCGCGTGCGCGCACGGGTCGCCGGCGACTGGCGCCTGGACCCGCGCCGCCAGGTCCTGTGCGGCCATTCCCTGGGTGCGCTGTTCGCCCTGTACGTCTTGACCCATCGTCCGCGCGCCTTCGAGGGTTACGTCCTGTCCAGCCCTTCGGTCTGGTGGGGCGATCGCTACGCCGCCCGCCTGCTGCGCCGTCGCCGCGCGTGGCTGTGCGCCCGGGGCCTGCCGGCCCTGGGCATGCGCCTGAGCGTGGGGGAATACGAACAGGGCCTGGCGCCGGAAGAACGCGGCGCCGGGCTGACCGATGACGAACGCGCCCGCCGCCTGGGCATGCGCCAGGCGCGCGCCATGGTGGACGGGATGCGGGAACTGGCCGGCGTGCTGGCAGCATGTCCGGGCCTGCGCCTGGAGAGCGTCGTGCTGCCCGGCCGCACCCACCGTACTGCGCCGCTGGATGCCTTGATGCCGGGCTGGCGCTGGTTGCTGGCAGGCGCTTAGCGCTGCCCCGCCTTGCCCGCCATGCGCAGGATGTCGTCCAGCACATTGCCGTCGCCGTTGGCATCGAGCAGGCTGGTCAGGCCGCCGAGCAGGCCGCCCGAGGGCTGCTGACTGCCCTGGCCCTGGCCGCCGAGCCCGCCCAACAGGCCGCCCAGCAAACCGCCCATCGGCGAGGACGGGGCTGAGGCAGCGCTGCCGCCGCCCTGGCGGGACATGAAGCTTGCCACCAGCGTGGCCAGCAGGGGCAGCATCTGCTTCAGCAGGGCGGGGTCCAGTCCGCTGCTCGAAGACGCGTGCTGAGCCACGGTGCGGCTGACGTCCTTCGAGCCGAAGATCTGCCCCAGCACATCGTTGCCCTGGGCCGCATCGGCGCTGCCCGTCAGGCCCAGGCCGCCCAGTTGGGCCAGCATGCCGTCGAGGCCGTTCGCGCCCTGCGCCTGTTTCTGGAAACCGCCCATCACGGCCGGCAGCAGCGCCTGGGCGCCGCTGGCCGCCTGAGTTTCGGTGATGCCCAACTGGCGGGCGATGGATTCCAGGCCGCCCGCCTGGGCGAGGATGTCCGTGATCTGCATGATGGGCTCAGTCCAGCAGGTCGGCCGGCACGTTGCCGCCGTTCTCCGCCAGGCGGGCCAGCACGGCCTTGTGCAGCCACATGTTCATCTGCGCCGAGTCGCCCATCTTGTCGGCCGGGCAGCCCAGTTCGGTGGCCAGTTCCTTGCGCGCGCCCAGGCTGCTGTCCATGTCCAGCAGCTTCATCAGGTCGACGATGGAGGTCTTCCAGTTCAGTTTCTGGGCATTGGCGGCGGCCTTCTGTTCCAGTTGGCCGACCACGTCCACGACGGAAATCGCCTGGCCGGCCGGCGCGCCGGCGGGGGCGGCCGCAGCGGCCGCTTCAGGCGCCGGAGCGGCCTTTGCGCCGCCGAAACCCAGTTTTTCGAGAATGGTGTTGAACAGTCCCATGGCAATCTCCTTGAAGTCTCGATGAATGAAATCGTCAGACGATTTGACCATTTTTTTGTAACTGCAGGGTGGTTGTTGACATTGTTTGATGCGATCGCCCAGGCTGGCGCCGTCTGATGCTATATTCAATGATTAATATTAATTCTCATTTGCATTCTCTGATGTGCGGCGTATCATCGCCGGCCGTCCGGGGAGCCGGCGCCTCATGGAACCCATCGAGCCGAGGACGGGCGGCCTGGTTGCCAGCCTGACCTATCACTACGACGATCTGGTCGGATATGTCGGCCGCCGTTTTGGCGACCCCGAGTTTGCGCGCGATGTGGTGCACGAGGTCTGCGCCGACCTGCTGGGCCGGCCCGAGCCCGCCGGCGTGCGCGAGCCGCTGGCTTTCCTGCGCCGCGTGCTGCGCAACCGCGCGATCGACAGGCGTCGGGGAGATGCCGTGCGCGCCCGTCTGGCCGAGGCGCTGGCGGGCCGCATGATCGAGGCCGTCCATGAGGACGCCGCCACCCGCTTGCGCGGGATGCAGGCCACGGAGGCGCTGGCTGCCGTGATCCTCGCCCTGCCCGATCGGGCGCGCCAGATCTTCATCCTGCACCGCCTGTACGACATGCCGCAGGGGGCGATCGCCGGCGAATTGGGGCTGTCCCTCAACGCCGTCGCCAAGCATTACGCGATGGCGCTGCGGCGCATCCGCGAGCGGTGGGCGCCCTGATGCGTGACCCGCGGGATTTCCGGCCCGCCGAACGCGCGCCCCGGGCGGATACCGCGTCCGCCGATCCTTTCATGCCGTTCGAGGACGCGCTGCGGGCCCGGCTGCCCTCGCGCGAGGAAGTCCTGCGCGAGGCCAAGGCGCAGTCGGTCCAGCGGCGGCTGCGGCGGTATCAGGGTGTCGCGGCAGTCTGCGTGGCGCTGTGCGCGGGCTTGTGGGCCTGGAATCCGGTGCTGCGGGAGCGCACTGTGGTCGTGGCGGCGGGGGCGCCCCGCGCCTGGACGGCGCGCGACGGCACAGTGGTCGCACTCGACAGCCGTTCGTCCCTGACGATGCAGATGCGGCTGCGGTCCCGCGACCTGCGCCTGAACGCCGGCCAGGTCGTGCTGAACGTGGCTGCGGACTGGCGGCCGCTGAACGTGCGCGTAGGCGACACGGTCATCCGCGACATCGGCACGGTCTTTCGCGTGCGGCGCGGGGACGGCGGCGCGCAGGTGGCCGTGCTGGAGGGGCGGGTGCAGGTCTCGAATCCGGCGGGCCAGGCGGAACTGGGCGCCGGGCAGGCGCTGGATCTCGAAACGCTGCGTCCGTTGCCCGCCAGTGTCGCCGGGCTGGAGCGTGAGACTGCCTGGCGCGAAGGCCGGCTGCGGTTCGACGGCGCTCCTTTGTCCGGAGTGCTGGCGCAACTGAGCCATTACCGCACCGCCCCCGTCCGCTGGGCGGGCCGGCCAGTCGCCGGACCCGAACCGCGTCTGTCGGGCGAATACCGCATCCGGGACATCGAGTCGCTCATCGACAGCCTGCCCGTCATCCTGCCCTTGCGGATCGAACGCCGTCCGGATGGCGTCGTTCTGGTTTCATTCCGCTAGATCGTAAAAATATGTAACTCGATGTCCATATCGGACTGCGCTGGATCGTCATCACCTCTGATTTGATCAATTCTCAATCTCATTATTGACACAGGGAGGTGAAGACGATGGTGAATTCCAGGAGATCCCGGCGCGGTGCGGCGGTGGCGTTGTCTGTGGCCTTGGCGGCGGGCGGCCTGGCCTGCGGCCAGGCGGCTGTCCGGGCCCAGACAGCCGTGATCGCGCTGGATCTGCCCGCCCAGCCGCTGGACCAGGCCCTCAATACGCTGGCTGCGCGCACCGGGCTGCAGGTGATCTTCCCGACCGCGCTGGCCGAAGGACGCCGGGCGCCGGCCCTGCGGGGGAGCTATTCCGCGCCGCAGGCCCTGGACCGGCTGCTGGAGGGCTCCGGGCTGGAAGCCCGGATGACCGCACCGAACCGCTACACGATCGTGCGCCGGGGCGAGGATGCGGGCGGCGACGCGCGGATGCTGCAGCCGGTCGTCGTGCGCGGCGCCGCGCTGGATCCGACCACGGAAGGCACCGGATCCTACGCCGCGCAGGCCAGCAACACCTCGACGCGCCTGAACCTGTCGGTGCGCGAGACCCCGCAATCCGTCAGCGTCATCACGCGCCAGCGCATGGACGATCAGGGTTTGACGCAATTGGCCGATGTGGTGGACAACACGCCGGGCCTGGTGATGAATATCGCGGGCAACCGGGGCTCGGACACCAGCCCGATCTACGCGCGCGGCTTCCAGGTAGAGAACTACCAGGTCGACGGGGTCAATCAGGTCTACAGCGGCTACAAAAGCATCTTCCAGACCGCCGACATGGCGCCCTACGACCGGGTCGAGGTGATCCGGGGCGCCAACGGCCTGATGAGCGGCGTGGGCGCGCCCGGTGCGACGATCAACCTGATCCGCAAGCGCCCGACGCGAGAATTCCAGGCGCGCGCCAGCGTCGAGACCGGATCCTGGGACCTGTATCGGACCGAGGCGGACCTGTCCTCGCCCTTGAACGAAGCGGGGACCGTGCGCGGCCGCCTGGTCGCGGCCTGGCAGAAGAACGGTTCGTATCTGGAGCGCCTGCAGGAGCGCAGCAAGACTCTGTACGGCATCGTCGAGGCCGACCTGGGGCCGGACACCCTGGCCACCCTGGGGTTTCTGTTCCAGAACCAGGACGCCACCGGCCATTCGCGCAGCGGCCTGCCGATGTTCTATGCGGACGGCGGGCGCACGGACTGGGCCCGGTCCAAGTCTTCCGCCGCTGACTGGGCCTATTCGCGGCGCCACAACCAGACTTGGTTTGCCTCGCTGGAGCACCGTTTCGATAACGACTGGAAGATCAAGGGCACGTTGGAGCACAGCGTCTATCGCTACGACGAAGTGCTGGGTTACGCGGGCGGCGGGAATCCTGATCGTGCCACCGGCGCGGGTGTGAATCTGTGGGCGGGGCGCTGGGCGGGCAAGCCGGTGCAGAACTCCCTGGACGTGTATGCCACGGGCCCCTTCGCCCTGCTGGGGCGGGAGCATGAGCTGGTGGTCGGCGCCACGGTGTCCCGCACCCGCGATGAGACCTCGCCTTACGGTCTCTGGTTCAGGACCCTCCCGGGCTGGTCGGCGGACATCGACAATATCCACACCTGGAATGGCCGGACGCCGGGCGCGCCCGACAATCCAGCCACCGGCGACACCGTCAACCGCGAGAACCTGACCAGTGCCTATGCCACGGCGCGCTTCAAGCCCACCGACCGCCTGTCGCTGATCATCGGCGGGCGCGTCACCAGTTGGGAAAACATCAAGGACACGCACTACTACAACGGCAAGGAAGACCATGTGGATCGCCACGAGTCCGACAAGCTCACCCCTTACGCCGGCATCGTCTATGACCTGAGCGACGAATGGTCCGTCTACGCCAGCTATACGGACATCTTCAAGCCGCAGAACAACCAGGATGCCAGCGGCAATTACCTGGATCCCCTGCTGGGCCGCAGCTACGAGGTCGGCGCCAAGGGTGAGCTGCTGGACGGCGGGCTGAACGTGTCGGCGGCCCTGTTCCGCGTGCAGCAGGACAACTTCGCCGTTGCGATCCCCGATGTCAAAGCGCCGGACGGCAGCCAGGCCTATGAGTCCGTCTCCGGCACCACGACCCGGGGCATCGACCTGGAAGCGTCCGGTGAAGTGCTGCCGAACTGGCAAGTGTCCGCCAGTTTCACCCGATCCCTGGCGCAGGACCGCGATCACGTCACCTTGAATACCTATGTGCCGCAGAACACCGTCAAGCTGTTCACCAGCTACCGCTGGCCCGGCATCGGCCATGGCCTGACGGTGGGCGGCGGCGTGCGCTGGCAGAGCCGTGCGTACACCAAGCTCAAGGATCCCCAGAAACAGGACCGCATCATCGAGCAGGACGCCTACGCCGTGGTGGACCTGATGGCGCGCTACCAGATCGGCCGCAATGTCTCGGCCCGCCTGAACGTCTACAACGTGTTCGACACGGATTACCACCCCGATTCGGGCTCGACCTACTACGGCGCGCCGCGCTCGTTCCGGCTTGGCCTGGACATGCGCTTCTAAGGTCCCGGACCGCTCACTTCCCTCTGAAAGGAATTCACCTCATGCAGACTCGATTCTCCTCTCTTCCGTCGGCCGGCCGCGCGCCGGTCCGCCTGGGCCTGCTCGTTCTGTGCGCCGCGCTGGCCGCATGCGCCGCACCGGATGGACAGCCCAGCAAGGCCGGCCCGGACGCGCAAGCCCAGGCCCCGGCGCGGCAGGCGGTCCTGCGCCGCGATCTCGCCCCAGGGCTTTATGAACTGGTGGTGGCCGACGGCGACGTGTTCGTGGCGTCCTCGGGCCAGAGCTTCAAGGCCGACGAGGGCGGCGCGATCTACCGGCTGGACCCGGACACCCTGGCCACCAAGGCCGTCATCCAGACCGACCGCAAGCCCTACGGCCTGGCCTATGATGCGCGCACGGACACGCTGTACGCCGGCAACACCCTGAACGGCATCGTGCAGGCCATCGACCTGAAGGCCGGCAAGGCCGCGAACTACCGGCTCGGGCAGGCCAAAGCCAAGGGCGGCGTCGAACACGTCCGCCAGATCGTGCTGGACGAGGCGGGCGGCCGCATGTTCGTCACCAATCCCGACACGGCGGGCAAAGTCTGGATCGTGGACCTGAAGCGCGGCGTCATCCTGCACACCTTGTCCGGCCTGCGCAAATGGCCCGCCGGCGCGGCCTATGACGCGGCCTCGAACCGCCTGTACGTCGGCCAGGGCGGCGACTACGGCGTGACCGTCATCGACCCGGACAGCGGCAAGATCCTGCGCCGCGATGCCGTGGACGGCGCCGAGCCTTTTCTGGTGAATGTCGCATTGGACGATCAGGGCGCGCGCCTGTTCGCCGCCGACGCCAACAGCGGCCGCCTGGTCGTTTTCGACACCGCGACCGGCCGTGTCCTGGCGACTACCCCCGTGGGTGAAAGCGCCCTGGACGTCCTCTACAACCCGGTCCGCGACGAGATCTACCTGAGCAACCGGGGCGCCTCGCGCGCCCACCCCCTGGGCACGGGCGCGATCACGGTGATCGACGGCACGACCTATGCCGTGAAGGTCCGCCACGACCTGCCGGCGCACCCGAACAGCCTGGCCCTGTCGGCCGACGGCCAGGTCCTGTACGCCACGATCAAGGGACCGCACGACGACAAGCATCCCGCCTATCGGGCCGACGGCCTGGAAAGCGTCGTGCGCATCGACCTGCGCGGATGATGCGCGGTTCGGCGGCTTCCGGCGGCGCCCGCCGCTGGCGCGTGCGCGCCGGCTGGATCCTGCTGGCCCTGGCGGCGGCCGCCACGGCGGTCTGGGCCGGGCGTCCGGCGCCGTCCGCGTACGAGGTGGCGCGGGTCGAGCGCGGCCAGGTGCGCGCCACCGTCCATGCGCTGGGCACCCTGCGGCCCCGGCACTACGTGGACGTGGGCGCGCAGGTGTCCGGGCAGATCCAGAAGATCCACGTCCAGCCGGGCGACACGGTCAGCCCCGGCGATCTGCTGGTGGAGATCGACGCGTCCGTGCAGCAGGCGACCGTGGACGCGGGCCGCGCCTCGCTGGATGCCCTGCGCGCCCAGTGGGACGAGGCCCGCGCCGCCGCGACGCTGGCGCGGGCGGACTCTGGTCGCCACCAGCGCCTGTTGCAAGCCGGCGCCACGCCCGCCCAGCAGGCCGATGCCGCGCGGGCCGGCCTGCTGGCCGCCGAGGCGGTCGTGCGGCGCATCGAGGCCGACATCCGCCGCACCCGGGCTTCGCTGAAGGGCGACGAGGCGCGGCTGGGCTACAGCCGGATCTACGCGCCGATCGCCGGCACCATCGTGTCGCTGGAGGCGCGGCCCGGCCAGACCCTGAACGCGACCTACCAGACGCCCAACCTGCTGCGCATCGCGGACCTGTCGGCCATGACCGTGTGGACGCAGGTGTCTGAGGCCGACATCCCGCGCCTGCGCGTAGGCATGGAGGCCGTCTTCACGACCCTGGCCCAGGACGGCCGGCAGTGGCGCGGCACGGTCCGGCAGGTGCTGCCCATGCCGCAGCCCGAGCCGGCCGACGCCGCGGGCGGCGCCGCGCCGCAGCCCGCCGTCGGCGCCAAGGCCGTGTTCTACACCGTGCTGTTCGACGTGCCCAATCCGGACCGCGCCCTGCTGCCCCGGATGAGCGCGCAGGTGGCCTTCGTCACGCGCCAGGTCGAAGACGCCGTGCTGGCGCCCCTGGCGGCGCTGCGCCCGGCGGGGGACGGGGCGGGCGCCGGTCTGGACCGGGACGCCGACGCCGTCCGGACCTACCGGGTCCGGGTCCTGGAAAAGGGCCGCGCGGTCCAGCGGATCATCCGGATCGGCGCGCGCGACCGCCGCGCGGCCGAGGTGCTGGAGGGCCTGTCCGAGGGCGAACTCCTGATCCTGGGCGATCGCGCGCCGGACGGCGGCATGCCCCGCTTCGTGCTGTGAGCGCCCTGATCCGACTCGAGGGCGTCGGCCGGTCCTACGGCGGCGCCGGCGGCGCGCCGGCCGCCCGGGCGCTGAGCGATGTATCACTGTCCATCCGCGAAGGCGAATACGTCGCCATCGTCGGCGCGTCCGGCTCCGGGAAATCCACGCTGATGCACATCCTGGGCTGTCTGGATCGGCCCGACAGCGGCGCCTATCATTTCGAGGGCCGCGACGTCGCGGCCCTGCCGGCCGACGAGCGGGCGCGGCTGCGCCGGGAGGCTTTCGGCTTCGTGTTCCAGGGCTACCACCTGATCCCGACCGACAGCGCGCTGGAAAACGCCGCGCTGCCGGCGCTTTACGCGGGAGAAGACCGCGAGGCCCGCGAGCGGCGGGCCGCCGCGCTGCTGGAGCGCCTGGGCATGGGCGGGCGGCTGGCGCACCGTCCGGCCCAGCTATCCGGCGGCCAGCAGCAGCGCGTGTCGATCGCGCGCGCCCTGGCCAACGGCGGCCGCGTCATCCTGGCCGACGAACCGACGGGCGCCCTGGATACGCAGAGCGGCGCCGAGGTCATGGCCTTGTTCGATGAACTGTCCGCCCAGGGCCATACGATCATCCTCATCACGCACGATCCGCAGGTGGCCGCCCGCGCCCGGCGCGTCATCGAGATCCGCGACGGGCGCGTGGTCGGTGACCGGCCTGGTGAGGGAGGCGATGCGCCGTCCGACGCGCCGGAGCCTGAAGGCGGCGCGGGCGCGCCAGGGGCGCCGGCCCGCGATGGCCGCGCGGCCGGGCAGGGCGGCCGTCGCCGGAGCGGCCGCAGCGGCGCGGACCACGCGCCCGCTGCTTCCGCCCTGGCCGAGTCCTGGCGCGCCGCCTGGCGGGCCATGGCGCTCAATCGCGTGCGCACCGCCCTGACCCTGCTGGGCATCGTGGCCGGCGTCGCCTCGGTCATCGTCATGCTGGCCATCGGCCGCGGCGCCAAAGAGCAGGTCGTGCGCCAGATGGGCGCCCTGGGCGCCGCCATCCTGTACGTCAGCGGCGGCGTCGCGCCCGAGGGCGGCGTGGCCGGCGTCGTCACCCTGGACGATCTCGCGGCGGTCGCCGAGCTGCCCGAAATCGCGCACGTCATGCCGGTGATCGGCAATCCGGTCATGCTGCGCCACGGCGCGTATTCGCGGCCTTCCTACGTCGTCGCCAGCACGGCCGATCTGCCGGCCATCCACCGCTGGCCCGTCGCCCTGGGGCGATTCCACATCGCCGCCGAAAACCGCGAACTGGCACCGGTCGTGGTCCTGGGCAGCCGACTGCGGCAGCGGCTGCTGCCCGACGTGGCCGATCCCATCGGCCAGCTCGTGCTGGTCGACGCCACGCCGTTCGAGGTGATCGGCGTCATGAGCGCCAAGGGCGCCGAATCGGGCTCGGAAAATTACGACGATCAGGCCTTCATTCCGTTCGACACGGGCCGCGCGCGCGTCTTCACCGCCATCGGCGAACCCGAATACGCCGTCATCGAGGCGCGTTCGCCGCAGGACGCCGTCGCGGCCGAGGCGGCCATGCGGGACCTGCTGCGCGCGCGCCACGGCCGCGAGAGTTTCAGCATCGGCAATGCGGCGGCCAAGCTGCAGGCCGCCGCCGAATCGCGCAACGCCATGACCTTGATGCTGGGCCTGATCGCCGCCGTGTCCCTGCTGGTCGGCGGGATCGGCGTCATGAACGTCATGCTGATGACGGTGCGCGAACGCACGCGGGAGATCGGCATCCGCATGGCGGTCGGCGCGCGCCAGCGCGATATCCGCCGCCAGTTCCTGACCGAGGCCGCCCTGGTGTCCGTGTGCGGCGGCGCCGCCGGCGTGGCGCTGGGGCTTGGCATCGGGACGGCGCTGCTGGCGGCGGGCGCCGAACTGGTGTTTTCGCTGACCGCCATCCTGGGCGCTTTCGGCTGCGCCGTCGCCACGGGCCTGGCTTCCGGCCTGATGCCGGCGCGTGCGGCGGCCCGGCTCGATCCGGTGGCGGCGCTGTCGGGCGGGTAGGGCGGCCGGTGTTTGCGGAGGATCAAAGTGAGGAAATGCTGAAATTGTAAACAGGAATGATTATCGTTTATATTATTGACTTATTTTTAAACCTCGCAGCAATCGAAGGAATCCCCCATGTCCGTCTCCAAGCTCCAGGGCTGCGCCCTGCCGCCGCTCGGCCTGCTCATTGCCTTGGGCCTGGCCACCGCCCCGGCGGGTGCGCAATCATCTGATGGTGTCGCCCAGCTCGACCGGGTCGTCGTCAAAGCCGAACAGGAACTGAAACAGACTCCGGGCGCGTCCACCATCACGGCCGAGGACATCCAGAAATCGCCGCCCGCCACCGATGTGTCGGAGATCATCCGCACCATGCCGGGCGTGAACCTGACCGGCAATTCCTCCAGCGGCCAGCGCGGCAACAACCGCCAGATCGACATCCGCGGCATGGGTCCGGAAAACACCCTGATCCTGATCGACGGCAAGCCCGTGTCTTCGCGTGGATCGGTGCGCTTCGGCTGGCGCGGCGAACGCGACACGCGCGGCGACACCAACTGGGTGCCGCCCGAACAGATCGAGCGCATCGAAGTCCTGCGCGGCCCCGCCGCCGCGCGCTACGGCAACGGCGCGGCCGGCGGCGTGGTGAACATCATCACCAAGCCGGTCGCGGACACGCTGACCGGCTCCGTGACCGTCTATGGCAATCTGCCCGAGCACGGCGACGAAGGCTCGACCAGCCGCACGACCTTCAGCCTGGCCGGCCCGATCTCCGATACCCTGGGTTTCCGCCTGAACGGCAGCGCGGCGAATTTCCAGGGGGATGCGTATGACATCAATCAGGATCATGCGTCGTTGCGCGGCGGCGGCAACAAGGGCACGTTCCCGGCCGGCCGTGAAGGTTTCAAAAACCGGGACATGAATGGCGTGTTGAGCTGGAAGCCGACCGCTGGGCATCAGTTCGATTTCGAGGCCAGCTACGGGCGCCAGGGCAACATCTACGTCGGCGACACGCAGAACACGAACACCAATCCGATGGTCAAGCGTGAACTGGGCGGAGAAACCAACCGCGTCTATCGACAGGCCTATTCCATCACGCACAATGGCGACTGGAATGCCGACACCCATACCCTCAGTTACCTGCAATACGAGCAGACGCGCAACACGCGCTTGTTGGAAGGCCTGGCCGGAGGGACTGAGGGCGCGTTCAACGACCCGACCAATGCGGCGGTCAAGGATGGCGGCTACGGGGACATCAATCTGCGCACGCTGACGGCCCATACCGAGTTGAGCCGGCGCCTGGACTGGGGCGGCATCGACCAGATGGGGACGTTCGGCCTGGAATGGGTGCGCCAGGATCTGGAGGATTATTCTTCCGATCTGGCCTCGCGCAATATCCCGAGCGCCAAGATGCCCAAGGTGCCGTTCGCCTACAACCCCAAGGCGCATGCCAATATCTATTCCGTGTTCGCCGAGGACAATCTGTACATCGGCGATCATTGGACCGTGACGCCGGGCCTGCGCTTTGATCACCATAGCCTTCAGGGCAATAACTGGAGCCCGTCGCTGAACCTGTCCTATATGGTCAACGAGCAATGGACGGTCAAGGCCGGCATCGCGCGGGCCTACAAGGCGCCCAATCTGTATCAGAGCAATGCCGGCTATCTGCTGTATAGCGCGGGCAACGGCTGCTGGGGCAATCCGCCGGGCGGCACGGAGGGCTGCTTCCTGCTGGGGAATTCGGACCTGAAGGCGGAAACCAGCATCAACAAGGAATTGGGGATCGAATTCCGCAGCCCGGACGGCCTGGGCGCCAGCCTGACCTATTTCCACAATGACTATCGCGACAAGATCGAGGCGGGACGCACCCCCATCGATTCCTTCGTCGGCAGCACCAAGTTCAAGCAGAATGTCTTCCAATGGGAAAACATCCCCCGCGCCGTCGTGCAAGGGATCGAGGGCAACCTGACCTGGCCCTTCGCCCAGGACTGGCTGTGGTCCACCAACTTCACCTACATGATCGAGTCGAAGAACAAGGACACGGGCGAGCACCTGTCCACCATTCCCGAATACACGGTCAACAGCACCCTGGACTGGTCCGTGACGCCGGCCTGGTCGCTGCGCGCCAAGGCCACCGTCTACGGCGAGCAGGAAGGTCCGAAGTACGACTACTACGGCCAGCCGCTGACGGGCAGCGCCACCGACAAGATCCCGCCCTACGCGGTCTTCGGCCTGAGCACGCAGTACAAGGTCAACAAGCACTTCCGTGTGACGGCGGGCGTGGACAATCTGTTCGATAAGCGTATCTTCCGCCGGGGCAATGCGATCGGCGTCAACATGGACAACGCCAACTACATCTACGGCGCCGGCGCCTACACCTACAACCAGCCCGGCCGCACCTTCTTCATGGAAGTGACCAGCTCGTTCTGACCCACCTTCTGCTGCGACAAATCCGTCCCATGCCCTCTTTTTCGAGCGCATGGGATTTTTGCTATGGGGAGAGCGCCATATTCAGCAGCAGAACTACGGTCTTGATGGGTCAAAAGCGCCTATCTGGCAATGAATGGCGTGTGATGGGGCCGTATAGTGCACTTTTAAAGGCTATTTCGTGGACTCGATCATGCGACCTATGATACGTTATGCGCATAACGTATTTGAGGTGCGTCGTGCATAAGAGAATGACCATCACGTTGGACGAAGAAGTCTACGAAGGCCTGTACCGGACAGTGGGGAGGCGCCATATGAGTCAATTTATCGAAGACCTGCTCAGGCCGCATGTCCTGGGCGATTCTCTGGACCGTGGTTATCAGGCCATGGCAGCGGACGAAGCACGCGAACATGAGGCTCAAGCATGGTGCAACGGCCTGGCAGGCGATCTGGCGGACGACCCCTCTCCTTCGCCGATGATCAAGAAGGACACCCATGCGGCGCGGTGAGGCCTGGTGGGTTGAGTTCGATCCCGCAGTGGGCAGCGAGGTGCGCAAGACTCGGCCTGCCGTGATCGTCAGCAATAATGCGGCTAACCGGCATTTGACACGAGTCGTCGTCGTGCCGTTGACCAGCCAGGTGGCGCGCCAGTATCCAGGTGAAGCCTTGGTGACGGTCAATGGGCAGGCCAGTAAGGCCATGGTGGACCAGATCATGGCGGCAGACAAATCACGGCTCAAGGATCAAGTCGGCAGCTTGAGCAAAGCGGACATGCTGGCACTTGAAGATGCGATCAAGGTGCATCTGGCCTTGCCACGTTGAGCTGCCCTAACTCTCCTTTCTCGGCCTTCCCCGCGGCGCCGGGCTGACCCGCCGGGACGCCAGGCGTCCCAGGTGGGTCAGGAAGATCTTTTCCCCCAGCGCCCATTGTCCCGACAATGCCGCCTCGATCGGCAGGCTTTGTGATTCACCCGGACCGGCGGCCAGGCGATTGCGCCAGGCCGCCTGGCGGGCGAAGGGGGTATCGCCTTCGCGCCAGTAGTCGGGGTGATCCGTCAGGATCGGGCGGGCGCCCCCGCTGCTCAACCCCGCATGCTCCGCCGCCGATGACCAGGGCCACTGCGTCGCCGCGCCGACCTGGCCGGTCGAGACGGGCAGGGATTCCAGCCAGATCATGGCCGGCAGCACCCAGCGTCCCGGTTCCAGCAGGGCGTTGCGGTAGCGGCCTGCGTACACGCGGGCGCGTACCAGGCCTGAACCCATGCGCCGCCCCAGCGCCTGCATCAGGCGCGACAGCGCGGTTTCATCGCCCGGCGTGGCCAGCAGCGTGATCCGGTCCGGCAGGACGACCCAGGCGTGCAAGGCCACGGTGCCGGCGATTGCGGCCGATCCTGCATTGCCTGCATTCGGCGTGGCCGCCGCGCGTCCGGTTTCCTCGGCCAGCCAGCCGCCGATCCGGTCCAGGGCTGCTGCCGGGGCAGGGGCGTCGGCCGGCGCCAGAGGGCGCGCGAAGCGTGCCTGGACCAGTTGGGGGACGCGCGGGGCATAGAGACGGGGCAATCGGGCCATGATGTGGGAAATACTGGAGCAGCGACAGAGGCATCTGCAGGAACATCCATAGGAATACCTGGAGGGATTCCTACGGCAGGATCTTCAAATTCAAACGATTGTTTGAATTTTCATCGTAAATCAGCGACAATCAAAAAATCGGCCTGGGAAGACCCTGGACGCGCCCCCGAAGCCTGCAGCCGCCGGGAACCCGTTCAGCCGCCTCCAAACCCTTGGCCAACCCATTAAAACCAGCGAGGACACAATATCATGCAAACCAGCCAGTCCGCCCCCCTGTTCATCCGCCGTGTGGCGGTGTGCGGCGCCGGGGTCATGGGCGCGCAGATCGCCGCCCACTGCGTCAACGCCGGCGTGCCGGTCGTGCTGTTCGATCTGGCCAAGGACGACGGCCAGGGCGGCAAGGACGGCATCGTCCAGCGCGCCATCGCGCAACTGAAGAAGCTCAACCCCGCGCCCCTGGGCGTCAATGCCCTGGCCGACCTGATCACGCCGGCCAACTACGACGAAGACCTGGCGCTGCTGGCCGATTGCGACGTCGTCATCGAAGCCATCGCCGAGCGCCTGGACTGGAAGCGCGACCTGTATCACAAGCTGGCGCCGGCCCTGAACCCGCACGCCATCGTCGCCAGCAACACCTCGGGCCTGTCCATTACGTCCCTGTCCGAGGCGCTGCCCGAGACCCTGCGCCACCGCTTCTGCGGCGTGCACTTCTTCAACCCGCCGCGCTACATGCCGCTGGTCGAACTGATCCCCACCGCCGCCACCGAGCCGGCGCTGCTGGACCATCTGGAAACCTTCCTGGTGTCGCAGCTGGGCAAGGGCGTCGTGCGCGCCAAGGACACGCCGAACTTCATCGGCAACCGCATCGGCGTGTTCGGCATCCTGTCGGTCTTCCATCACACCCAGGCCTTCGGCCTGCCCTATGAACTGGTGGACGACCTGACCGGCACCCGCCTGGGCCGCGCCAAGTCCGGCACCTACCGCACCGCCGACGTGGTCGGCCTGGACACGCTGGCGCACGTCATCGACACGATGAAGAACCAGTTGCCCGACGATCCCTTCCGCGCGCATTTCAGCGTGCCGCCCGTGCTGGCCGCCCTGATCGAAAAGGGCGCCCTGGGCCAGAAGGCCAAGGCCGGTTTCTTCAAGAAGGAAGGCAAGGCC
Organism: Castellaniella hirudinis; assembly: GCF_042651965.1. NCBI lineage: Bacteria > Pseudomonadati > Pseudomonadota > Betaproteobacteria > Burkholderiales > Alcaligenaceae > Castellaniella > Castellaniella hirudinis. Next base: position 346,552 of record NZ_JBHSDY010000001.1, on the reverse strand, counting down.
ATCCTGCGCCTGGACCCTCAGGCCGGCGCCTACGTCCCCTCCGGCGAGAAGGCCGACGACGAGGTCAAGGACATCCTGAAGGAACGCGATCCCGCCAAGCGCCTGCAGGCGCTGCATGATTCCACGCATCCCCAGGCGCAATTCGTCTGGGCCGTGCTGCGCGACACCTTCCATTACAGCGCCGTGCACCTGGGCGACATCGCCGACAGCGCGCGTGAACTGGATCAGGCCATGAAGTGGGGCTTCGGCCACAGCTTCGGCCCCTTCGAGATCTGGCAGGCCGCCGGCTGGCGCCGGATCGCCGAATGGATCAACGAAGACATCGCCGCCGGCAAGACCCTGTCGGACGCGCCGCTGCCCGCCTGGGTCACCGGCGGTCCCGTCTGGGACACGCAGGCCGTGCACACGCCGGCAGGCTCCTACAGCCCGGCGACGAACGCCTACGTGCCGCGCAGCGCGCTGCCGGTCTACCAGCGCCAGATCGGCGCCCCGCGCCTGGTCGGCGAAGGCCCGGCCCTGACGCCCAACGTGGTGCATGAGGACGACGCCGTGCTGTGCTGGACGCTGCCCGCGCCGCATCCCCAGGACGTGCTGCTGGTGTCGTTCAAGACCAAGATGCACACCCTCAGCCCGGACGTGGTGCGCGGCGTGATCCACGCCGTGGATCTGGCCGAGCAGGGCTACAAGGCCCTGGTCGTCGCCCAACTGGACGATCCGTTCTCCGCCGGCGCCGACCTGAAAGCCATGCTGCCCGCCTTCATGTCCGGCGGCATCAAGGCCGTCGAGCCGATCCAGAAGGAAATGCAGGACATGGTCATGCGCCTGCGCTACGCCCAGGTGCCCGTGGTCGCGGCCGTGGCCGGCCTGGCGCTGGGCGGCGGCTGCGAGCTGTCCGTGCATTGCGCCCGCCGCGTCGCCCACCTGGAAAGCTACATCGGTCTGGTGGAAGTCGGCATCGGCCTGGTGCCGGGCGCCGGCGGCATCACCTTCAGCGCCCGCCGCGCCGCCGAGATCCAGGCCCAGTCCGCGCCGGACGCCCCGCTGCTGGCCTACGTCAAGGATTTCGTCCTGGCCGTCGCCACCGCGCGTGTGTCCAAGTCCGCCCTGGAAGCCCGCCAGATCGGCTTCCTGCGCGATTCCGACCCCATCGTCATGAACCGCTACGAACTGCTGTACGTGGCCGTGCGTGAAGCCGCCAACCTGGCTGAACAGGGCTACCGCGCGCCGCTGGCGGCGCGCTTCCCCGTGGCCGGCCGCGACGCCATCGCCACGCTGAAAGCGCAATTGGTGAACATGCGCGTGGGCGGCTTCATCTCGGACTACGACTTCCACATCGCCGAACAGGTCGCCACGGCCATCTGCGGCGGCGACGTCGATCCGGGCAGCCTGGTTGACGAGGCCTGGATGCTGCAGCTGGAGCGCAAGGCCTTCCTGGGCCTGCTCGCCAACCCCAAGACACAAGAGCGCATTGCCGGCCTGCTGCAAACCGGCAAGCCCGTGCGGAACTGACGCGTCGCAGACGAAGCCCGGGCCGCCGGCCGGCCCGGAACCCCGAACAAGGAGACTTTCAATGACTGCCCTTCAACAAGCCTATATCGTCGCTGCGACGCGCACGCCCATCGGCAAAGCCCCGCGCGGCATGTATTCCCATACCCGTCCCGACGAACTGCTGGCCAAGGCCATCCAGGGCGTGCTGGCCCAGGCGCCCGGTCTGGACCCCGCCGCGATCGAGGACGCCATCGTCGGCTGCGCCATCCCCGAAGGCCCGCAGGGCCTGAACGTCGCGCGCGTCGGCGCGCTGCTGGCCGGCCTGCCGCAATCCGTCGGCGGCGTCACCGTCAACCGCTTCTGCGCGTCCGGCCTGACCGCCATCGCCATGGCGGCCGACCGCATCCGCGTGGGCGAGGCCGACGTGATGCTGGCCTGCGGCACCGAATCCATGAGCCTGGTGCCCACCATGGGGATCAACACCTCCTTCAGCCCGGACGTCTACCTGAAGGACGAGAACATCGGCATCGCCTACGGCATGGGTTCCACCGCCGAGCAGGTCGCCCAGCGCTGGAGCATTTCCCGCGAGGACCAGGACGCTTTCGCGCTGCGCTCGCACCAGCGCGCCCTGGCCGCGCAGCAGTCCGGCGAATTCAGCGATGAAATGCTGCCGGTGGAGATCGTGCGCCGCGTCCCCGACCTGAAGACCGGCGAAGTCCGCGAGACCCGCCACACCGTCAGCCTGGACGAAGGCCCGCGCGCCGACACCAGCCTGGAAGCCCTGGCCCGCCTGCGTCCCGTGTTCGCCGCCAAGGGCAGCGTCACCGCCGGCAACAGCTCGCAGACCTCCGACGGCGCCGGCGCGCTGCTGGTTGTGTCCGAGCGCGCCCTGAAAGCACACAATCTGACGCCGCTGGCGCGCTTCGTGTCCTTCGCCGTGCGCGGCGTGCCGCCCGACATCATGGGCATCGGTCCCAAGGAAGCCATCCCGCTCGCCCTGAAGAAGGCCGGCCTGACGCAGGACCAACTGGGCTGGATCGAACTGAACGAAGCCTTCGCCGCCCAGTCCCTGGCCGTCATCCGCGACCTGGGCCTGAACGAGGACGTGGTCAACCCCATGGGCGGCGCCATCGCCCTGGGCCACCCCCTGGGCGCCACCGGCGCGATCCGCGCCGCCACTACCATCCACGCCCTGCGCCGCCGCAATCTGCAGTACGGCATGGTGACCATGTGCGTGGGCACGGGCATGGGCGCGGCGGGGATTTTCGAGCGCTGCTGATCTTTGAGATGTTGTAGAACACCGGCGGCCCCTTCGGGGGCCGTCTGGCGTTTGAGCATGACATAATGACCGGCGACCCCGTCGATCCAGATCCCGTCGCCATGTCCGATCGTCTCAAGCACACCGACACGCCCGCTCTCCTCACTGAGCTTCCGGAATGGAAGCGCTTTGCGCTGACGGCGCAGACCTGCGCGCCGCGTCCTGATGCGCTGGACCTGATCGAGGCGCCCGGCCTGGCGCTGGATTCCAGCGGCCAGCGCCATTCACCCGAGCTCATGGCGGCGGGCGAGGCCTTGCTGAGGGCACGGGACTTCGAGGCGCAGCGTGCGCGCCTGCTGGCGGGCGAGGTCGTCAACCTCACCGAGGATCGTGCAGCCTGGCACACGCTGTTGCGCGCACCGGAGTCCACGCCCGAAGTGCAGGCCGAACGCGAACGCATGGACGCCTGGGTGCGGCGCGCGGACGCCGGGCGGCGCTGGCGCCACGTCGTGCACATCGGCATCGGGGGATCCGACTGGGGTGTGCGCCTGGCGGTGACGGCCTTTGGCTACGCCGGCACGTGGCGCGATGTGCGCTTCGTCGCCAACATCGACGGCCATGCCATCGAGGGCGGGCTGGCGGGGCTGGACCCGCGCGAAACCCTGGTCGTGCTGGTCTCCAAGTCCTTCACCACCGCCGAAACCCTGGAAAACGGCGCCCGCGCCCGCGAATGGCTGGCCGGCGCCGGTCTTGATCCGGCGAACCACCTGGTCGCGGTCACCGCCCGGCCGGACCGCGCGCGCGCCTGGGGCGTGCCGGAAAATCAGATCTTCCAGTTGTGGGACTGGGTCGGGGGGCGGTTCTCTCTGTGGTCGGCGGTCAGCCTGAGCACCGCGCTGGCCGTGGGCGTCGACGTGCTGGAGGGCCTGCGCGCGGGCGCCGCCGCCATGGACGCGCATTTCGTCCAGGCGCCCCTGGCGGAAAACGCCCCCGTGCGCATGGCGTTGGCGGGCGTTGCCAACCGCAGCGTGCTGGGTCACGGTTCACTGAACATCGCGCCCTACGATTCGCGTCTGGCGAATCTGGTGCCCTACATCCAGCAACTGGACATGGAATCCCTGGGCAAGTCGGTGGACGTCGCCGGCCGTCCCGTGGGCGTGCCCACCGGTCCCGCCGTCTGGGGCATGCCGGGCACCGACGCGCAACACACCTTTTTCCAATGGATGCATCAGGGCAGCGACGGCGCCCCGGTGGACTTCATCCTGTGCCGCGAGGCCGACCACCACTGGCCGGCGCACCACCGCCAGTTGCTGGCCAACTGCCTGGCCCAGCGCGAGGCCCTGATGCGCGGCAAGACCCTGGCCCAGGCGCGCGCCGAATGCCTGGCCGAAGGCCTGGACGCGGCCCGCGCCGACTGGCTGGCTCCGCACCGCGTGCATCCGGGCGGGCGCCCCAACCACCTGATCGCCCTGCCGCGCCTGTCGCCGTATTCCCTGGGCGCGCTGCTGGCCCTGTATGAACACCGCGTCTTCACCCAGGGCGTGATCTGGGGCATCGACCCCTTCGATCAGTGGGGCGTCGAATACGGCAAGGTCCTGGCGCGCGGCATCATCGCCGAGCTGGGGCCGGACGCATCGGCCGCCGAGGGTTCACCCGCCGCCGGGGCCGACAGCCGGGACCGCTCAGGCCCGGACGGCCATGCCCCCGCCGTCCGCCACGACGCCTCCACCCGCCACTGGATCGAACGCCTGCGATCCTCCACTCCCTAGGTACTTTCCCTGCCGTCCTGTCCGATTCATGACAATTTCCTGAAAACTCCCAGGGTTTACCCGGGATTATGCGTCGGGTCGAAAAGTCCTTATCGTGCTTCGAGCATGGTTGCCCGGAAGCGTCTCCGGTAGAGTGGCCGAAAAACGCCGGAAAGGCGCTTTCAAACTTTGGCTTTCAACCTTTCAGACTTCATACATGAGGGCGCTCCGGACACGGACGCGCCTCGATTCTTGGAGACAAGACATGAGCAAAACCGTCGCCCCGGTGGACGAGATCCTGCCGATGGGCCAGTTGACGGCCCTCGGGCTGCAGCACGTGCTGGTGATGTATGCCGGCGCCGTGGCCGTCCCCCTGATCATCGGCCGGGTCCTGGGCCTGGATTCGCACGAAGTGTCCCTGCTGATCGCCGCCGACTTGTTCGCCTGCGGCATCGCCACCATCATCCAGTCCCTGGGTGCAACCCCGTGGTTCGGGATCAAGCTGCCCGTCATCATGGGCGTCAGCTTCGCCCCCGTCGGCCCCATGATCCACATCGCCCAGTCCACACCCGGGCACGAGGGGGCGCAACTGCTGTTCGGCACCATCATCGCGGCGGGGATCGTCACCATGATCATCGCGCCCTGGATCAGCCGGCTGCTGCGCTTCTTCCCGCCCGTGGTGACCGGTACCATCATCGCCATCATCGGCATCACCCTGATGCGCGTGGGCATCAACTGGATCTTCGGCAATCCCGTCGGCCCCACCGCGCCGTCCCTGGTCGACCCCAACTACGTCAACTGGCTCCGGGACATCCGGGCCGCCTCGGGCGCGCCGGGTTCGCCCCTGCCTGAAATCCCGCAGGGCCTGGCCATCATGCCCACGGTGCCCAATCCCAAGTACGCCGACCTGACCGGCGTGGGCATCGCCGGCATCGTGCTGCTGTCGATCCTGGTGATCGCCAAGTTCTGCAAGGGCTTCCTGGCCAACATCGCGGTGCTGCTGGGCATCGTGGTCGGTGCCGTGATCACGTCCGCCATGGGCATCATGACCTTTGAAAAAGTCGGCAAGGCCGACTGGGTCGACGTCGTCCTGCCCTTCCATTTCGGCATGCCCAAGTTCGACCTCTGGATGATTCTGACCATGGTGCTGGTCATGATCGTGATCCTGATCGAATCCACCGGCATGTTCCTGGCCCTGGGCGACATGACCGGCAAGAAGATCGGCCAGAAGGACCTGGCGCGCGGCCTGCGCACCGACGGTCTGGGCACCTTGATCGGCGGCATCTTCAATACCTTCCCGTATTCCAGCTTTTCCCAGAACGTCGGCCTGGTCGCCGTCACCGGGGTGCGCAGCCGCTTCGTCTGCGTGGCCAGCGGCGTGATCCTGCTGGTCCTGGGCTTGCTGCCGAAGCTGGCGGCGCTGGTCGAGTCCCTGCCCACCGTCGTGCTGGGCGGCGCCGGGATCGTGATGTTCGGCATGGTCACCGCCACCGGCATCCGCATCCTGGGCGGCGTGGACTTCGCCAAGAACCGCAACAACGCCATGATCGTCGCCATCTCCATCGGCATGGGCATGATTCCCGTGGTCGCGCCCAACTTCCGCCAGTGGATGCCGCACGCCATCCACCCGCTGATCGAATCGGGCATCTTGCTGACCTCCCTGTCGGCCGTGCTGCTGAACCTGTTCTTCAACGGCGCGCCGCATGACACCGACGCCGCCGTCGAGGCCGCCAAGCACGCGGAGGCCTGATCTTCAGGCCGGCTGGATGGCGACAGCCATCCGGCGCCGTGTCACGCATCGGGCGCCTTCCTTGAAAGGGGAAGGCGCCCGAGTTTTTGCTGTGATGTGATCCGGGTAGGAGACAGGCTTACGTAGAAGTCGCAAGCTGACAGTGCGTGGTCCAGGCGGATATGCTGGATTTTCTTTGATCATGGTTCTGGGTGATATATGATAATGATATCTAGTGAAGCCTCAAAAGCCATGGCCAGAATCCTCATCGACCTCTCGGAAACGCAATTGCAGGCCCTTGCCGCAAAAGTGCACACTGAGGGGCGGTCCCGCGCCGCCATCATCCGGGATGCCATCGATGCGTATCTCGCGCGTCATGCGCCGGGTGATGCATCGGCGGTGTTTGGTCTCTGGCGGGATCGCTCGATCGACGGGCTCGAATACCAGGAGGCGCAAAGAGCGGAATGGTAAGAGCGCTGATCGATACCAACGTGCTCATCGATTTCCTGAGCGGGCATGAAAAAGCGCGCCTGGAAATCGGACGCCATGCGCGGCCAGCTATCAGCATCATCACCTGGATGGAGGTGCTGGTGGGGGCTGCGCCGCACGAAGAATCTACGATCCGGCGCTGGCTGGATTCATTCGAACGCATCGGGGTGGATGACCGGGTGGCGGGCCGCGCCGTCGTCATCCGCAAGGACCGCCGCATCCGGCTCCCGGACGCCATCATCTGGGCTTCCGCCCAGATTCACGGGATGCTGCTGGTGTCGCGCAATCACCGGGATTTCCCCGCAGATGCCCCGGATGTGCGGGTGCCGTATTGATCCTGCGGCTATGACGAAATCAGCCGTGAGGATTTGACCGACTGGCTGTCTGCCAGGAAGCCAGACAAAGTGCTGCTTGGATCATTGATGCAACAGCAACTAATAAATAGTTGCTGTTGCGGAAACTTCGAGGCATCATCATGTCCAGGCATCAGAAATTGGTGGATCGGTTCTGTTCGGTCCCAACGCCGCATGACTTCCGCTTCACAGAGCTTGTCACATTGCTGGGCAGTTTCGGATTTGCGCTGCGCGAGCATGGCGGCGGATCGGCGCATAAATCGTTTATCTACCAGCGCGAGCAGGGAGGCGAGCATAGAATCGTCTGCTCGCGACCGCATCCGGGCGGTGTGCTGAAGGTCTATCAAGTTCGCGAGATATGTGCCAAGTTGCGCCAATGGGGTTTTCTATGAACAACGTGCTGGAATACAAGGGCTATCTGGGTTCGGTGGAGTTCAGCGCCGAAGATCAATGCCTGTGCGGCAAGGTCGAGTTCATCAACGATCTGATCTTGTTCGATGGGGCCAGCGTGGAAGCGGTTCAGCAGTCCTTCCGTGATGCAGTTGACCGGTATCTGGAGTCCTGCGCGGAACGTGATGTTCAGCCGGACCAGCCATTCAAGGGGAGCTTCAATGTGAGGGTCGGGGGCGCACTGCATCGGCAGGCCGCTCAAGAGGCGCGCCGTCGCGGCGTTGCGCTGAACGAACTGGTGATCCAGGCGCTTAGAAAAGAGCTGCATGCCTGAGGATCTCCCCACCGCCTGGTACGTCGCCCACACCAAGCCTCGCCAGGAACGGACGGCCGCCGAACAGCTGCGGCGCCAGGACTTCGAGGTCTACCTGCCGCTGTTCAAGGTCTTCCGGGAACCGGGGCGGCGGCGTGTGTCCGCCACCCCGCAGTCCGGGCCGTTCGCTCCTGCGTCCGATCCCGCCCTGACCGCCCACGAACCCATGTTCCCCCGCTATCTGTTCCTGCGGCCGACCCGGGCGACGCAGTCCCTGTCCGTGGTGCGTTCCACCGTGGGCGTCAGCAAGCTCGTCATGTTCGGCCACCAGCCCGCGACCCTGGCCGATGCCGCCGTCCAGGCCATCCGCCAGGCGGAAGACCTGCGCGAAACCACCGATCTGGTCGACATCAGCCCCTACCAGCCCGGCATGGCCGTGCGCCTGCGGGATCCCGCCCTGGCGGGCGTCCAGGCCCTGGTCCAGGCCGTCTCGGCCGATCGCGTCACCTTGCTGCTGACCATCCTGGGCCGCTCGCAGACCGTGCAGGTCGAGTTTGGGCGGATCGCGCCGCTGTAGCTGGACAGGGCAGGGATCAGGCGCTCCCGGTCTCCGCATCCCGTTCCGCCTGCCGCATTGCGGCCCACAGCACGGCCAGGGACACCAGAAAGAACATCACCCCGTTGTTGCGGCCCAGGATCACCTGGGTCAGGCCGAAGGCGGCAAAGGCGGACGGCAGCGCCGCGCCGCAACAAGCCAGCACCCGCACCGTCGGGTCGGGGGCGCGCAGGCGGCGGCAAAAATACCAGAAGCCGGCGATCAGCAGCGACAGGAATGCGATCAGTCCCAGGGAACCCTGATGCAGCCAGATCTCGATGAACTGGTTGTGCGTATTGGACAGTGTCCCGACGAAGGGGGCGATGCGTCCGGTTTCGATGAGTTCCCGCAGATGATCCTGGTATTGCGTATGGCCCCAGCCCAGCAGGGGGCGTTCCGGGATGCTGATCAGTGCGGCCTTCCAGGCCTCCAGGCGGGAACCGACATTGTTCGTCGCGTCGCCCTGCTGACTGTAGGCGTGCCACTCGTCCAGGGCGGCGGCGTAGCGGCTTTCGGCGATATGGCTGCCGGGCAGCGCCGCCAGCAGGATGGCGGCCGCCGTTGTCAGGATGGCGACGCCGGCCAACAGGGGGCGCAGATGGGCGCGGCGCAATAACGCGATCGCCGCTAGGATCGCCAGGATCGGCAAGGCCACCAGACTGCCGCGCGAGGCGGAGGCGATCATGGCGTAGGTGCCGGCCAGCGACCCGGCCAGCAGCAGCGCGGCCCAGGCCCGGCGCCGCTGGATCGCCGCCAGGGCGGCGCCCATCAGACACCAGAACGCCATGGTCAGCGCCATGTCGCCGAACGGGATGGCGCTGGTGACGAAGCCCTCGGCACGGACAAGCCCCACCCAGCGTGTCTGCCATGCGGCGATGCCCGCCGTGGCGAATAGCCCCAGCGCCAGTCCCGCCGCCAGCCAGTCCAGGCGCAGCCGGACGCGCCGCAGTCCCGCCAGAATCGGCAGTGCCAACAGGTAGCGGACGCCCTGGTCCAGATACTTGCCCGAATCCCCGTGCCACAGCACGGCCAGCGTGTTGATCGCGAACACCGCCAGCAGCAGCGCGCACAGCGTGCGGTCCTCGACCGTCCAGGGGGCGATTTCCCCGAAGTGCCGGGTGCCGGCGGTTCCGGGTGCGGACGCGGCGCGCCGGCCCGTCCACCAGATCGCCAGGCCGCCCAGCAGCAGCACGCCGCCGCCCACGGAATAGCCCGACGGCACCGACAGCATCAGCAGGAAGGACAGCGCGGCGCCGGCCGACATCCAGGTCGACAGCCAGGCGGGGGAAGCAGCCGGGTGGGTGGGCATGGAGGTGTTGATGACAAAATGTGATGGTGAATTGTAGCGGGTGGGCCGTGACGGCGGCCCGCAGGATGGCTGGGTGAATGTTCGGCCTTGTGATGAATCGTACGGCTGAAACACCGCGCAGGCTGTACCATTCAACGATCTTACCTACATGGAGCCGCAATCCGCATGAACATCCTGCTCACCGGCGGCACGGGCTACATCGGCAGCCATACCGCCACCGTCCTGGCGCAACAGGGCCATCACGTCGTCCTGCTCGACAACCTGAGCAACAGCAGTGACGCCGTCATCGGCCGGCTGGCGCGCATTCTGGGCACATCGCCGGCCTTTGTCCGGGGCGACGTGCGCGATGGCGCGCTGCTGGAGCGCGTCCTGGGCGACCATGCCATCGACGCCGTGGTTCATTTCGCGGGGTTGAAGGCCGTGGGCGAATCGGTCGCAAAGCCGCTGGACTACTTTGCCAATAATGTCCAGGGCACGCTGTCCCTGCTGCAAGCCATGCGCGCCGTCGAGGTGCGCACGCTGGTTTTCAGCAGCAGCGCCACCGTCTATGGCGAGCCCGGCTATCTGCCTCTGGATGAACATCACCCGACAGGCGCCACCAACCCCTACGGCCGCAGCAAGCTGCACATCGAGGAAATCCTGGGGGACCTGGCCGCCTCCGATCCGTCCTGGCGCATCGCCTGCCTGCGTTACTTCAACCCGGTCGGCGCGCATGACAGCGGCCTGATCGGTGAAAGCCCCCGGGGCGTGCCGAACAACCTGATGCCCTACGTCGCCCAGGTCGCCGCGGGCCTGCGGACCGAGTTAAATGTCTTCGGCGACGACTATCCCACGCCCGACGGCACCGGCGTCCGCGACTACATCCACGTCATGGACCTGGCCGAAGGCCACGCCGCCGCCTTGGGTTTCCTGGCGGGTCATCCCGGCTGGCATGCCATCAACCTGGGCACCGGGCGCGGCCAGAGCGTGCTGGAGGTCGTGCGCGCTTTCGAGCAGGCATCCGGGCGGGATGTGCCCTACCGCATCCAGCCGCGCCGCCCCGGCGATGTTGCCGCTTGCTACGCCGACCCCGCCAAGGCCCGCCGCGACCTGGGCTGGACGGCGACCCGCACGCTGGAAGAGATGTGCGCCAGCACGTGGAAGTATCAGCGGGAGATCACCTGAACGGCTGGTGGATCGATAGGGTCGTGGCGGAAACACAAAATACTAGGACTTGCTGTTATATTTAATAGATTGACCTATTATTAAGAATGATGACCTACCAACGCCCCTTCGTCTCCCAGCTTGCCCGGCGCCTACAAGATCCGCCGCACTTCATTCAGGTGGTGGTAGGGCCGCGTCAGGTGGGCAAGACGACGGGGGTGCGTCAGTTGTTGGCGTCGGGTGGTTGGTCAGCGCATTATGCCAATGCCGATGACGTGCTGGTGAGTGACCGCAGTTGGTTGCTGCAGCAGTGGCAGCAGGCACTGTTGCTGGGCGATGAGGCATTGTTGGTGGTGGATGAAATCCAGAAAGTCCCCAATTGGCCCGAAACGGTGAAGGCGCTGTGGGATGCGCAGCCTGGTCGCCTGCGCGTGCTGCTGCTGGGTTCCAGCGCCTTGCAATTGCAAAGTGGCGTCACTGAGAGCCTGGCCGGACGTTTCGAACTGCTGCGCGTACACCATTGGCGTTTTGCCGAACTGCAGGCGGCGTTTGACTACGATCTGGATCGGTATCTGGCTTACGGCGGCTACCCCGGCGCGGTGGTGCTGGAACATGATCCCGATCGCTGGTATGCCTATATGAAGGACGCGATTGTCGAGGCGGTGATCGGCAAGGACATCTTGCAAAGCCGGCGGGTGACCAACCCGGCGCTGTTTCGGCAGGCGTTCGAGATCTTGTGCGCCTACCCAGCGCAGGAAATCAGCTACACCAAGCTGTTGGGGCAACTGCAGGACAAGGGCAATACCGATCTGGTCAAACACTATATCGCGTTGTATGGCGGTGCCTTTTTGTTGCATGCGCTGCAGAAATACTCGCCCAAAGCGCATTTGTCGCGTAGTTCCAGCCCAAAGATGCTGCCGGCTTGCCCGGCGCTCTACAGCATGGCGGCGGGTGTGGCGGTGGACAGCAATGCCGAGCAGCGTGGCCGCGCGTTTGAACTGGCGGTGGGCTGTGAACTGGCGCAGCAGCCTGGTCAGGTGTATTACTGGCGCGAGCGCAATGACGAGGTGGATTTTGTGTATCAATACCGCGATCGGCTGTACGCCATCGAGGTGAAGTCGGGGCGTAAAAAATCCGCCAAGGGCCTGGAGGCGTTCAGTGCCCAGGTATCGAGGGCGCTGCCGATCGTCATCACACCGGAAAATTTTGCGCAGTTCTCGCAAGACCCCGGAATATTTCTGGAAAGGGTGGCAGGATAGGCTTGCGATCAATCGGTTCATCGGGCGGATCAATGCCGCACTTTGACCCATCCTTATTCCACAGCATTCCAAACCACGCTCCCACCGTGTCTTCTGTAAAACCAGAGCTGTCACATTGTGTGACTGTTAACTCTGACAGGAGACATTCATGTCCATCTTCAAACTCCATCACATCCGCGCCATCCTGGCGCTGTGCTGCCTGGGCCTGCCGCCGCCGGGCCTGACGCAGGCATCGACCGAGGCGCCGTGGGACGATTCCCCGGCGCCTTTTGTTTTGCGTGACCAATGGATCGCGGTTGCCGACGACCGGCGCGTCCAGCGCAGCCTGCAGTTGGAAGGCGCGGGCGGGTTCCGGGTCGCGCCGGGGCGGACGCTATGGCTGCAGGGCCCCACACTGGGCCATCCCGTCGATCCCCTGAGCCCCGTTTCGCTCTGGAAACTGGGCGGCGGACATCTGGAGCTGGCGGGGGCCGGCGCCCCGGTCGGTCAGGTCGTCCTGGCCGAAGGCAGCCTGGGTCTGGCGCACGACAATGCCCTGGGCGGGCCGGGCAACGGTTTGGACATGGCGGCCGGCACCCGGCTGGAGTTGCGCCCCGGTGTGCGCATCGGGCAGATCCTGCAGGTCCGCTCCGCCGCCACGGCCCAGACGCCGCCGGCCTACTGGGGGCTGCCGCCCGTCGCCGGTCTGGCCGAGGCCGCAGTCTGGCGCGTGGCGTCCGGCGAGGCGACCCTTGCGGGCCATATCCAGGCCGACGCCCCCATCGTCAAGGACGGCGCCGGCACCCTGAGACTGACGGGCACCGGCTTCAGCCTGGGCCGTGATCCGCTGATCCTGGCGCAGGGCGGGCTGCGGATCGATCGCTTGTGGTGGGGACCGGTGCTGACCCGGCCCGGCACCGTGCTGTCCGGTGTCGGCCAGGTGGACGAGGCTCGCGTCGCCGGGCGATTGCAACCCGGCGCACCGGATCGGACCGGCGCCCTGCTGATCGGTCAGCGGCTGGCGCTGCTGCCCGTCGCGCAGACCCGCATTCGCATCGACGCCGACGGTCAGGCCGACCGGATCTGGTCCTTCGGCACCGCGCGCCTGGGCGGCGAGTTGTGGATCGATCCGTCGCCCGGTGTATGGACACCCGATCGCCGCTGGGTCATCGTCCAGGCGGATGGCGGTCTGGAATACGGGGCCGATGGCGGCGGTGATCCCGTGCCCGGCGACGGCCGCTATGTCCGGGCCGTCAGCACCTTGCGCTATCTGGATCCCGTACTGGACTACGGCCCCAACGCCGTCACCTTGGGCCTGCGATTCAACGACCAGGGCCTGAACACGGCCGACGCCGCCTGGCGCGGCGCCTTGCTGGACGACAGCCGCTTCCTGCGGGAATCCGCCCTGGCGCACACCGCCGGCGGCCGGGTCTGGGCGCAAAGCTGGGCCGCCAATACCGAACGGTCCGGCGCCCACGGCCTGCCGGGCGACGACCGGGATACCGCCGGTCTGCAGATCGGCATCAGCCGCCTGATGGGCGCGAACAGCGCGCTGGCGGTCTATGCCGGCGTGCAGGAAACCCGCCTGACGACCGGGGCGTGGTCCTCAGATGGGTCAGCCGGTTCGTCCGGCACCGGCCCGGGCCTTGAGCGCACGGCAACAGGCGGCGCCTATCGCCTGCGGGACCGGTCCGCCCACCTGGGCCTGGGGGTCAGCCTGGCCCGGCACGGCGGGCGCCTGGCCCTGGGAGCCGCGCAGTCCTGGCATCGGGCCGATCTCGACCGCCAGGCCGATCCGGCCGAATCTCCGCTGCGCAGCCGTCCCGCCGCACGGCTGTCCCAGGCCTGGCTGCACGTCCAGCCGGAGACACCGATTCCCCTGGGGTCGTGGCAACTGACGCCCTATGCCCGGATGGTCTGGCTGCGGCTGCATCGCCCCGCCGTGGATGAACACGGCGGACTGGCCGCCGTTTCGCTGGACGCGCAGACTGATCAGCGCTGGATCGGGCAACTGGGCATTCATCTCCAGCGCCCCTGGGCCACCCCGCATGGCGATGCCTTGATGCGTCTGGATCTGGGTGTGCGCCGTCTGTGGGGCGGATCGACCCTGAGCAGCCCCCAGGCGTATCGGGCTGATCCAGCCCGACGCTTCGAGGCGGAAGGCCTGCCCCTGCCACGTCATGCCCTGCGTTTGGACCTGGGCGTGCAGGCGCCTGTTGCACGACGTATCCACGTCACCTTGGCCTACACCGGCCAGCACGGGGCAGGGCAGATGCAGCATGGGGTGTGGCTGGGGGTGAGGGGGGATTTCAGATAGCCTGCGAACATAGGCTTGAAATCACGCGAGGCGGCTGGTACGGCGCCCCGCGTGAGTAGTGGACAGATTCGGCATAGCGAGGATCGGCGCAGCCTGGAACGCTGTTAATCTCTGACAAGCATTCATACTGGTATATCATGACAAAAAATTTACCTATGAGTTAACATTCTGTGTATCTGCTGAGCCTTGATGATCTATGCGGTGATCAGCCTCCCTGTTGGAAGGCGTTCACCCCATGCTCGGCGGATGGGCGATCCAGCTTGCATGACGATATCCGGCGGATCATGGATGACCCCAATCTTTCAGGCGCTATGGCCGACTTGCTGGCTATGCTCGGTGTCGTCCTGACACGGCCCAAGGGACCTCAGATGTACCTGGGGGTCCCAAAACGTTGCCATGAGGCTGTGGCGGGGGCGCAGATCTATGAGTTCATCAAGGGGCCGTTGCGGCTGTACTGGTTCTATGGGGAGGATCGGCAAGTGATCATTGTCCCCGCGGTTCATCACAAGAAGCAGCAGACAACGCCCAAGCAAATCGAACGGATGCTCAGGCGTGAACAAAAGGCGTATCGGGATGGGCATCGCAATGGAGGCCTCAGATACCTATGATTTTTATTGATGATGCATTGATTGCGCGGAGAACATCATGAGCATGTTTTCAGAATTGCTGGCTGCCGCCAGGGAAAAAGACTCTTACTGGGAGGCCCGGCTACGGCATCAGTTCGCGTCCAGTGTGCTCGAGGCACTGGCGGAGCACGGAATGAGCCAGAAAGAATATGCCGAGAAGGCTGATGTGTCTGCGGGGTATGTCTCACGCGTGCTGGCAGGCAATGAAAATCTGTCACTGCGCACCCTCGTGAAGCTGGCCCGTGTGCTTGACTTGGACCTGGACCTTCGTGTTTATGCCAAGACCCCCACCTTTCATCAGATCGATCAGGATGAGCATGACTGGTCCATGCTCGAAGGCGCTATGCAGCGCCAGCATGGTGTGCCACGCTTTCGTCTCATCAAGTCTGCAGCGGCGGCTGTCAATGAACAAACCTATGGCACTTGGGCGGTCGGCCCGGATGAGGGCCTAATGAAGGTTGCATGAAGATGAAGCCAAGCAGCGTTCAGACTAAAGCGACCGTATTTGCCGGCATTGATATCAAGCCGGCATCTGAGGATCTTGCCGACGCCGCGGGGTTCGAGTGGGCTGGCGTCAACATTGGCGTTCAGACGCGACATGAGCGTCATAAAGACACATCTCATTTCCTGTCCTTGAGATTCATTGTTGACAATGAAAAGGGGAAACCGGCACCCTACACCATAGATATCCAGGTCATGGGGTTTTTCGAGTATCGCGGATCCGACACGGAGGATCAGGCTGATGATCTGGTCGTGGTGAATGGGTTGTCGATTCTGTACGGGGCGATCCGAGAGCTGTGCATGACACTTACCTCGCGGATGCCCCATGGGGCCATTTGTCTGCCAGGCGCCAATTTCCTGGATCATAAGCCTTCTCTCAAGAAGAAGGCCGCCAAGGTTGCCGACCCGATCGATGAAAGCAAGGCTGTTCCCAAAAAACCGTCGCGACGCAAGATCTTGAAGCCTTCTTGATCCTCGGTGTCGCTGGGTGCCGTGTCAGCAAGAGCGTCGAGTCCTATACCCTGATGATAGGCGCGCCTGAGCGTCAGTCGCGAAAGACGTCGTCCAGAGTGGCGGCGCCCAGAATGTTCAGCGACCAGGTTTCCAGGTCTGCCCGGTAACCTCTGGATCGTAACCATTTCGACCGTTGCGGCGTCGATACGATCTGCGCGTGGCAATGTTCGCATAGATGAATGATGGTCAAAAAATGGGACTTCAGCAATGGGTGAGAGACTTCCACTCTACCGTCCCGTTCCGCGTTGACCAGACTGGAATCCCCGAACGGATCAAAACATCGCAGCCATTTCAGATAACTCCCATAGGAAATTCCGGGTTTCAGTGCTTGTCCAGGTGATGTATCATCCCGTTCACCCAATGAACATTACCCTGGCGCTTGCTGACCGTGTCACAGCACGGCGGTAGCGTGCCTGAAATGCCTGACATCACCTACGAAGAAAGCCACCTGAAGGTTCTACGCCTACTGGAATCCGACCCTGGCCTGAGCCAGCGCGACTTGTCACGGGCTCTGGGCATCAGCCTGGGCAAGACAAATTACTGCATGCGTGCTTTGCTGGATAAGGGGCTGATCAAGATGCAGAACTTCCGGAATAGTGAGAACAAGCTGGGGTATGCGTATTTGTTGACCCCGGCGGGGATTGCGGCAAAAACAGATTTAACTCGAAACTTCCTGAAGATCAAGATGCGGGAATATGAAACTCTGAAACAAGAAATCGAGCAGTTGCGGCGGGAATCACAGTCCATTTATTGATCTAATTATTTCTCATTCAATGAAGACTGTGATGTGTGCCTCATTATCATGAAATTTGATTTTCTTACAGAATGGGAAAATTCAGCTTCTAAGGGGGCAGTACTGCTGCCTTGGTTGAGAGGAATCCTGCATTTGCGTGCAATCCCTCGCTCTCCGTGTGATAGTGGGAAAATAGTGTTTGAAAAAAAAAGGTTACTGCACTTGGGGTTTTTCTGTCCTCAAGCGTATTTTGAATTTCATGATAAGGCGGAAAAAAATCATCAATATGCTGCTCGAAAATTGGAGTCTAGAATTGTGGAGGGGCTGCGGAAGAATGATGTCGAGGTCGAGACAATTGGTTTGTATCCTGCGCGGATCTTTCCACGCAATCGTACGATTCTTTTGAGGGCTTTTAAGGGGGTTGATGCTCAAGGGCAACAAGCCCAAGCGGTTGGTTACATTAATGTGCCTCTTCTTAGTCATCTGTCACGCACCTTCTCCATCCTGAAGGCTGGGTGGTATGCTCTGCGCAGAGGCTCTCAGCGGCCCTCGGCAATCCTGGTGTATTCACTGCATACACCATTAGTGCTATCCGCGACGGTTCTCTCCAAATGGTTTCATATTCCATTTTATATTTATATTCCTGATCTGCCGCAGTACATGAATATTGGCAGTAAACGTAGTTGGTTGTTCAGGTTTCTAAAAAAAATCGACACCTTACTTGTGCTAAGTCTCAGTGATCAGGCCATGGGAATTATTGGTATTACTTCCGGCCTAGTGCAGTCGCGCCCCTCCTGGAATAGCAAATGCATGGCTGTTCTGGAGGGAGTGGCAGAGCTCAGCGAAGAGTCTGCAGAGGTATTGAAACAACATGATGCGGAAGTGCTTCATAAATATGGTTTGGAGAAAGGTTTTCTTTTCTACGCTGGAGGGCTGGCTGAGCCCTATGGTGTTGGTATTCTGCTTGAGGCTGCTAAACGGTTGGCGGGTCAGGTCTGCTTAGTGTTGTGCGGAGCAGGTGCTATGGAAGGGGACGTCCGCCGAGCGGCTAGCGAACATGTGTATATCCGATACCTAGGCAGCATCCCTCCTGAGGATGTCAAAGCGCTTTCACGTAAAGCGAGCTTCCTTGTCAATGCACGCATACCTGGCGACACCTATTTACGATATTCATTCCCTTCTAAACTGTTGGAATATATGAATACTGGTGTGCCAGTGATTTCTTCTCGTTTGCCAGGTATCCCTCAGGAGTACTATGAGCACCTGCTCGTTTTGGATGATGTGACAGTGCAGGGGCTAATTGAATGTCTGCAGCGCAATATGGGCGCTAACTACGCTTCGTCTCGTTTAGTTGCGAAAGGTGCATTTGCTTTCTGTCAACAGAGGAAACTACCTCAGCAGCAAGGGAGGATTCTGGTTGAGATGATTTTTCCAGACCTATTGCGAGGTTCGTTTCAGTGAAATATACCTGTCCTGCGCATAATTGATCCAACTATTGGTCTAAGTAATATTGGCATGATACGGAGTCTATTTCTCTATTTGATAGTAAAGGTTTTCCCAGCTCTATCGATGATTGTGTATATGGTTTCCATGTACATGAGCTTTCCGTCTGAGGGCTATGTGGCCTACTCCGCTGCAATTGCCGCTGGGGTAATTGGTTCGCAGATTGCTTCGGGTTGGATTGCCAGCTCAGTAATCTTTTATTTTCCGTTACGTAAAGGGAAGGCGGACTTTATTATTCAAGTAATGAAGATAGCTGTTGCTTCTGTGGTGCTATCCTCTGTTATCACTGCCAGCATATTTTTTTTGTTTTTCAGAAATCTAACGCTTAGCATCAGTGTTTTGTTTTTGATTATTGTGCAGGGACTGTTTTATGTCGCTGTTTCCTTATTTCAACCAGAACGGCGGATGCGCGGCCAGGTCGTCAGTGCTTTCGTGCTCTGCATGGCCCAACTGCTGTTTGCTGGCTATGTGATTCTCGTTAATAATCACTCGCTCCCGTTGTCCGTCGCAGGCTATGGCGCAGGTTTTTTAGCAGGTCTTGTTACTCTCTTCCTATATATTCGTTGGACATGGTTCACCAGCGTATTTCTTAAGCGTCAGCGTCGCCTTGCCGCCACTGAGTCTCCTTTCGAAAATTCTAGGTTTTTAGCTTATGGCGGACCTATGTTTCTATGGTTTGCCTTGATGCTTGTGAGCAGTTATACGGATCGCTTCTTCCTGGGGCAGGTAGGAGGGCCTGGTGTGGCTGGCTATGCTTTTACGAAGGATATTCTGATCGGTGTTTCTGGGTTCATCTCGATGCCTATCATGCTGATCGCTCATTCCATGATTTTTCGCCTCTTTCGTGAGAAAAAAAAGCAGGAACTATCTCAGCTAATTGAATTTTCGACCACGCTTCTCGCGGTTTTATTTCTAGCTGCGATATTTTTCTATGTGTCGTTTGTAAAAGTGCAGTTAACGTATTTTTCACCAGATCTTCAGCATGTCTCTTTTTTTCGAGCGTTTCTGATTGGGGTCGGAATTATGATAAGTACGCTAGCACTTTATTCCCAGAAAAAATTTGAAGTGCTCGGGCATCTCAAGCAGCTTGTTGTGCTGGCTGCTATCAGTAACGCTGTTGCCCTGCTTGCTTATATGTACTCATCCTACAGTCAATCGTTAGATTATTTTGCGATTTCTTATGTTGCGTGCGCGCTTTTATATTTCTGTTTGACTCTCTGGGTCGGGGAAAGGGAAATACGATTCACGCTAAATTATAGAATGGTTGCTTTTGTCTTAGCGGCATTTGTGATGATGCATTTTCTAGCTCCTTCGGCCATTTATAATGGCAGCGTCAACTGGAAGGCGGTGATTTGGGCAGTAGCATGGATTTTGTTGCTGGTTGCCGTGCTATTGACTTGCTTGTTCCGGCTATTTCGATCGCTGAGTGTTGGCTTGATTCGAGATTAATGTAATATATTTATTCTTGCCGGCCTTTTCCGTCAGTATGTTCTACGTAAAAACTGTACCTTCACTTAACAAAAATGTCTCAAACCGTCCTGCATAATTTTCCATCAACTTCTCGGCTCTGGCGGGAGGTTCTGCGACAATGGATTGTTAAAAATCTGGCGCCGTTTGTTTTTCTGTCGGCGTTTTTTTTGACTGTTGTTATAGGGAATTTCTTATTCACGACGGATTATGGTCGTAGGCGATTGATGGAGGTTCCGCGTTATGCAGTGATTTATGATTTTCCAACTATTTTTACTCCTCTCTATTGGTTGCTGCTTTTTTTGCCATTTTTATTAGTTCCCCCGATTGTCGTGTTGGTGCGACGTATGCTGGGATCTTCAATTTATCGTTGGTGTTCGAAAATACCAGAGATTCGTATCCTTGATTATGTTGTGATCACCTGTCTTGCGCTTGGCTTTGTGGGGTATAGCCTGTGGCAGGCGCAAGCGTTTGCGTTATATGGAGCAGGCTCGGATGCTGTTTCGTCAGTTGAGATTCGTTTTCAGATCCTGGCGGGGCTTAGTTTTTGGGCGATGGCGGTGCTGATGTCTATCTTGCCGTACCTGGCTGTTTACGCGTTGATTCGTTGTTTCCGACGATCAGGGCTATTCTGGATTGTGGCTGCGGCTGTGGTCATTATTATTGAATCAATTTACATGATCCTGCTAAATATGAAGTGGCCATTTCTCCTGTTTGAGGCGACGCTGGTGCTAACTATTTTTTCACATAGTAAAACGTACCCTTATGTCAAGACATCCATTGGAGCTGTCGCTTTGTTTGCCGCCTATTTGATTATTTCTGTGCATGTATTCCGTCTGGATCAACCGGTTCGAGATCAGCCAGTGTCTGTGGCGAAGACGGCTTGGCAGCGTGCGCCGGAAATGGTTTTTGCAGGCTTGACTCGGATGGCAACCCTTTATCCATTCTATTATCAGATATTTACGGAGGAGGGAAGCGTATGTGGAGGTATTCGTGAACAAGCCAGGGTTGGACCAAGTTGTCGACCTAGTACCTATGTATACACTCGTATATTCGGTCATGATGGCTTCGAAGGCAGGGGGACTGCGCCTGCTGCGGTGCATATTTCAGGTTATGCTCTTGGAGGATGGCCGATAGCGATTTTTGCGCTAGTATGTGCTTCAATCATTCTTGGTTTGCTTGCCTGCCTGCCTCAGGGAGCCAGTGCATTAATCGGTGCGTTTGGCATCATGGGCGCAGTTGCAGGGTATCACTTCTCCCAGCTTCCTGGTGAGGGGCCATTGTTCTATGATCATGGTCTCGTGTGGACATTGATCCCAATGATAATTTACGTTGCTTGGCGGAAATTTTTTACCCCCTCTTAGAGCTTTTGATTTTTTTGCTCTGGTCGTTAGGTCGAGTTTCAAGGTCGATTGCTTGAGATAGTTAGTAGTGATCGTTCTTTCTTGATTTAAATGTTATGTAAAGAGCCATTGTTCGTCAGTTTATATGGGATAGAAGTAAGTCATGAAATACTACGTCGTATGTCAGATGCCTCTATGTCATAATTCATTTTATTAAAACCAATCTATTGTTCTATATAATGCTCAAATCCAACGCAAAGCTCATGGTTACTGGGGGGACGGGTTCGTTTGGTAATGCCGTGCTCAAGCGATTCCTGGATAGTGATCTCGCTGAAATTCGTATTTTCAGTCGAGATGAAAAAAAACAGGATGATATGCGTAGATCCTACGCTGACTCCAGGCTCAAGTTTTATATTGGCGATGTGCGTGATTATCAAAGTGTACTTAACGCGACTCGGGGGGTGGATTATATTTTTCACGCGGCAGCGCTCAAGCAAGTGCCTTCCTGCGAATTTCACCCGATGGAGGCCGTCAAAACCAACGTATTGGGCACGGAAAATGTGCTGGAAGCTGCAGTGCAGAATGATGTCAGCCGGGTGGTGTGCCTAAGTACTGATAAGGCGGTTTATCCCATTAATGCCATGGGTATTTCAAAAGCCATGATGGAAAAGGTCATGGTGGCTAAGTCGCGTAACGTGGACACGGGGAAAACTGTGATTTGCGGCACGCGCTATGGCAATGTCATGGCTTCTCGTGGCTCTGTGATTCCGCTCTTTATTGAGCAAATTAGAGCGGGACGCCCACTGACGATTACGGATCCTAATATGACGCGCTTCATGATGACGCTGGCGGATGCTGTGGATCTGGTGCTGTATGCCTTTTCACATGGTCGTAACGGAGATTTGTTCGTGCAGAAGGCGCCTGCTGCCACAGTGCATACCCTCGCAAAAGCCGTGACACAGCTCGCAGGCGTGCCTGATCATCCTATTAATGTCATTGGGACACGTCACGGCGAAAAACTGTATGAGGCTTTGCTAAGTCGCGAAGAAATGGCGTGTGCAGAAGACATGGGAAATTATTATCGTGTGCCGCCAGATCTACGCGATCTGAATTATGCTAAGTATGTTGAGCAAGGTCAGGAGAAAATCTCACGTGCTGAGGACTACAATTCGCATAATACTGAGCGGCTGGATGTTGAGGGCATGAAAAAACTATTGCTGAAGCTGAGCTTCATGCAAGCCATCCAGCGTGGCGAAAACGCTCAGCCGGAGGAATGACATGAAGGTACTGATCACCGGTGCACAAGGCTTCATTGGCAAGAACTTACTGCAACATCTCGTTGAGCGTAAGGATATTGAGGTCGTTGAGTTCACTCGAGAGCATTCTCCAGGGCAATTGCCCGCTATGCTCCAAGGTGTAAGTTGTGTTTTTCATCTGGCTGGTATTAATCGGCCCCAAGAGACCGCCGAGTTCCAAACCGTGAACGCTGGCTTGACTCAGGTGTTGGCCGATGCCATCAAGCAGACTGGTCAGCGTATGTCGGTGCTGTACTCCTCATCCACGCAAGCGCTGTTGGATAATCCTTATGGAGTCAGTAAAAATACGGCCGAAAAAGTGCTGTTGGACCTGGCGGGCGGTACGCAAGTGACTGTGCATTTGTTCCGTTTACCCAACGTATTCGGCAAGTGGGCACGCCCCAACTACAATTCCGCTGTCGCGACATTCTGTCATAACATTGCGGCGGGTTTGCCCATCAACGTACATGATCGTGCAGCGCCTGTGACATTGGTGTATATAGATGATGTAGTTACGCATTTCATCCGGGTCATGGATGGCGAGCTTGCTGGCTCTCCTTATGTGGACGTGAACCCTCAGTATGCTACGACAGTGGGTGAGTTGTCAGATTTAATTCACGCATTTCGAGGCGGGCGCGATACCCTGATTACAGAAAATGTAGGGGCTGGTTTGGTGAGAGCGTTATACGCCACCTATGTCAGTTACCTGAAACCAGAGCAATTTACTTATCAAGTGCCCAAATATGAAGATCCCAGGGGCTGTTTTGTAGAAATGCTGAAGACGCCGGAAGCAGGGCAGTTTTCTTACTTTACCGCACATCCAGGTGTGACCCGTGGTGGACACTACCATCACACAAAAACGGAGAAATTTTTGGTTATTAAAGGCCAGGCGAATTTCCGTTTCCGTCATATTCAAACGGGCGAGTTTTATGAAAAGAAAACCAATGGGGAACAGCCGGAAATCGTGGAGACTGTGCCGGGTTGGACGCATGATATTACTAATATCGGAACAGACGAAATGCTAGTCATGCTATGGGCTAATGAAATTTTTGATCGTGAGCATCCTGATACGTATGCCATGCCGTTGACGAATTGAATTGCAGGATTATCGTGAAAAGATTAAAAATAGTCACTGTTGTAGGAACCCGTCCCGAAATTATTCGCTTGTCCCGAGTTATGGGTCGTTTGGACGAATACTGTGATCATGTATTGGTTCACACGGGTCAGAATTACGATTATGAATTAAATGAAATTTTCTTTCAGGACCTTGGTATACGTAAACCTGATTATTTTCTGGAAGCCGCTGGAGCTACAGGCGCCGAAACCATAGGCAAAGTTATTATTTCGGTAGATCGTGTGCTAGCCGAGGTGAGGCCTGATGCTTTGTTGGTGCTGGGCGATACTAATAGCTGCATGGCAGTCATCCCAGCTAAGCGACGAAAGATTCCCACTTTTCATATGGAAGCTGGGAATCGTTGTTTCGATCAGCGTGTGCCTGAGGAAATTAATCGCCGCATCGTTGACCATACTGCTGATATAAACCTGACTTACAGTAGTATTGCGCGTGAATATCTGCTACGTGAAGGGTTGCCTCCGGATCAGGTGATCAAGACTGGAAGCCCCATGTTTGAGGTATTGACACATTACCGTGCGCGGATAGACTCATCAGATGTGCTGAGGCGATTGGGGTTGCAGCCAGAGAGTTTTTTCGTGGTCAGTGCACACCGCGAGGAAAATATCGAATCCAAGCAGAATTTTAATAAGCTAGTACAGGTCCTCAATCAGGTGGCCGAAGCCTATGGTTTGCCGGTGATCGTCTCCACTCATCCGCGTACGCAGAAGCGGGTGGATGCCATGGGCTCGCAATTTCACCCCTTGGTCCAGTTGCTCAAACCGCTGGGGTTTACTGACTACAACAAGCTGCAGATGTCTGCGCGGGCTGTGCTGTCGGATAGTGGCACTATTAACGAGGAATCCTCCATTCTGAACTTTCCGGCCTTGAACCTGCGTGAGGCTCATGAGCGACCTGAGGGTATGGAGGAAGCGGCTGTGATGATGGTGGGCCTAGAATATCTACGTGTGCTACAAGGGCTGGCTGTTTTGGGGAACCAGCCGCGTGGTGCTGAGCGGTTGCTGCGCCAGGTAGCTGACTACAGCATGCCTAATGTCTCGGACAAGGTGCTGCGTATCATCCACAGCTACACTGATTACGTGAATCGAGTGGTGTGGAAAAAATATTAATACATGGTCACTCGAGTTTTACTACTAACCCAATGGTTTGAGCCTGAGCCAGTTCTAAAGGGCCTCGCGTTCGCACGTGAGCTGGTGCGCCAGGGTTTTGAGGTGGAAGTGCTTACGGGCTTTCCTAATTACCCGAGCGGCAAGCTTTATCCAGGCTACCGTATTCGTCTTCTGCAGCGTGAAGTCATTGATGGTGTGCGGGTTACCCGTGTCCCACTGTTTCCTGATCATGGCCGGTCTGCGATCAAGCGAGTGCTGAATTATGTAAGCTTCGCTGCTTCATCCCTGGTGTATGGTTTGTTCATAGCGAGACGCGCAGATGTGATCTATGCCTATCACCCACCACTGACGGTAGGGGTGACGGCCAGTCTGCTGCGGTTGCTGCGTCGCATTCCTGTGGTGTATGACATCCAGGATATGTGGCCCGACACCTTGCGGGCTACAGGGATGATCAGTAATGCCAGAGCTTTGGGAGTGGTGGGGGCCGTATGC
Source organism: Castellaniella hirudinis (assembly GCF_042651965.1). Classification (NCBI taxonomy): domain Bacteria; kingdom Pseudomonadati; phylum Pseudomonadota; class Betaproteobacteria; order Burkholderiales; family Alcaligenaceae; genus Castellaniella; species Castellaniella hirudinis. The sequence goes on along the minus strand of NZ_JBHSDY010000001.1, from coordinate 321,468 downwards.
CGCTGGGTGTATCGGCGAGTAGATCAGATCGTCGTGCTCTCACCGGGTTTCAAGCGTCTGTTGTTAGAGCGTAGGGTGCCTGAATCCAAGCTGGATGTGATATATAACTGGGCTGATGAGAGGGCGTTGTTTGCAACGCAAGGAGGGTTGCCGAGAGTTTTCCCGAGTTCCGAGCAGTTTCGGATTTTGTTTGCTGGAAATATGGGTAAGGCCCAAGCGTTGGATACTGTCCTGGATGCTGCACAGTTATTGCAGCGGCGTGGTTCACGCGTGTGCTGGGTGATGCTGGGTAGCGGCATAGAGAGTGATGGGCTCAAGCAACGGGCTGCAGATATGCAACTACGCAATCTTGTTTTTCTTCCGCGAGTGCCTATGTCGGAAGTGGGGGATTATCTGAGTGCGGCTGATGTATTGCTCGTGCATTTGCGCAAGGACCCTTTGTTTGAAATCACTATTCCCTCCAAAACACAGGCTTATATGGCCTCTGGGAAACCCATCCTCATGGCGGTGGATGGTGATGCTGCTGATCTGATTAGAGAGTCTGGCGGCGGTCTGGTTGCGCAGTCAGAGAACGCGGAAGCATTGGCTGATGCAGCCGAACATATGGCTGGCATGAGCATTAGTGAATTGGCCGAGATGGGATTTAAGGCGAAATCCTATTATCAACAGCATATGGCTCTGTCTGTGGGTACTCGTCGATTTGTGGAAGTTTTTCAGCGATTCACCAAAGATGGAAACCGATAAAAATACGGAGCATCGGCCTGCTGGCTATCAGATCCAAGCGGGGGATCTGCTTTCTGCCCTAGTTCTTGGCGTTTTTGTTGCGCTCTTGATTGCTGGCTCTCGCTTGCCACTGTACTCCGATGAGGTTGTCACTAAGTGGATACATGCTAGATTTTTCGAGTTGGGCGGCATATCTAGTTCGCTTTTACCTCAATGTCAGACTGCATTCAGCTCACCGTTGCCTTGGGCGTACTATCCAGGCGCTACATTTTTCTCCGTCTTGTATGGCAGTCTCTCTCCTCTCGGGCTGCGGCTGACGGGAGTTGCTCTGGCGTTGGTGATAGTAGCCGGTTTTAGTTTTTGGGTATGGAGTAGCACTCGCAATGTACGTGGTGCACTGCGCCTGCTGTCTCCGTTGGTTGTTCTGCTTACCTTGGGCGTGCTCCCCTTCATTTGGGTCATGGCGCGGCCTGAACAATGGCTGACCTTGGGTTTGATGTTTTTTTGTATGACGGCCATCGCAAGTCAGAAAAGCAATGGAAAGGGTCAATGGATATGGATCGTATTTTACCTTCCTGTGGCTTCAGCGTTCTTTTTCGTTCACCCGAAAAGTATTTTTTTTACACCTGTGGTATTGCTGGCGGCCTGGTTCGTAGCCCGTCGCCCCATTACTCGTCTGTTGCTTATTACAGCAGTATCGTTGCTGGCCTACGTTACATACCGCTGGGGTGTGGCGGTGTCTGCTTGCTCAGAGGCTCCAGAGGCTCAAGCAGCATTGTCCAGCAATTTTTTAAATCCCGTGCTACTGCTTAGCTCTCCAGTGTCTTTTTTGCTTGGGGGGGGCAGTAATTTTTTAAGAGCGCCGGGTCAGATTGCCGAACATGCAGTATTTGCCGCGACCTTTCAATCCGGCTGGTTGCCTCCTATGGCTGTTTCGGGTGTTACGGTATGGATGGCTGCAATCAGTCGCTTCCTTATTACGGTTGTCATTTTTGGTGCGTTAGCTTCTAGCTTGCTCCGATTGCCGATGATCTGGCTGCGCCGTAGGTCTGTAAGCTTGCAGGTGATGCTCGGTGCTGCACTTGCCCTGGGACTGTGTGCCAACTTCTTTTTCTATCAGCTTTGGCCTTTCTATGGAGCGGCCCAGGTTTTGCCCCTTGTTCTGATGCTGTTATTGCTCATGCTGCCAGAGCATGCTCCCTCATGGCTATGGCGGCCGAGTGTGCAGATAATAAGAAATGCCTATTTGTTGTTTGCGCTAACTAGCATGGCTATCTTCGCAGCATATGTTGTGCCCGAGGTGTGGAAACGTTCGAATCTACCCGAGGTATCGGTGCCTGGTCAATGGCTGTCAGTTCCAGTGCTGGATTTTGGTAGACAGCGTGAAACCATTCGAACATTAGCACATCAGTGTGGTATCCAAGGAGATGATGCTGAGCATTTGGTTGTGGATCACCTGACCTATTATGCCTTTAACAAGCTGCGCCAGCCAATTCACGCCTTGTATATTTCAGAGAAAACATATGGCGGTGATCTGCTTGGAGAAAAGCTTGTTCCTTTTCTGGAGAGTATTAAATCTCCAGGAGTGATTGCTAAGTGCGATTACATCCCTGTGGCGCTTTTTGATCTTCCGAGGTTTCGCGAGGGAGGATACTGTTGTGTGCCAATTCCGCCGAAAAAGAAATAAAAGTTGACTTTCTTTCTTGATGTCTAGTGTGGTGGGAGATGGTTGTATATTGATTTTCAAGTGATTTAAAAGGTGTTGCGCACAATAGATTGATCAATTTATAAAAGCAACTCAAAGAGAAAGAAGAATGAAAAAAATCGCCATCCTGCAATCCAACTATATTCCATGGAAAGGTTACTTCGACATGATCGCTGCCGTGGATGAGTTTATTCTCTACGACGATATGCAGTACACGCGCCGTGACTGGCGTAATAGGAACCAGATCAAAACCCCTCAGGGAACTCAGTGGCTCACAGTGCCAGTGCTGGTAAAGGGAAAATACCATCAGAAAATCCGCGAGACCGAAGTCGACGGTACGGACTGGGCGGTTGCGCATTGGAAAGCATTGATGCAGAACTATAGTCGTGCACCACACTTTACCGAAATTGCTTCATGGCTGGAGCCTCTCTATCTAGAGAAGACTTATTCCCATCTGTCATGTTTAAACCGATGCTTCATCGAAGCTATCTGTGCTTATCTGGACATCAAAACAAGCATAACCAATTCATGGGACTACACTTTGTTGGATGGTAAGACGGAGCGTCTTGCAGATCTTTGTATGCAGGCTGGTGGCACTGAATACATCTCTGGGCCAGCAGCTAAGGATTACGTGGATGAGAAAGTGTTTGCCGACTTGGGGCTTAAGCTTACTTGGTTCGACTACGCAGGGTACCCGGAGTATCCTCAGCTATGGGGTGAATTTATGCATGGTGTCACCATCCTTGATCTGTTGTTTAACTGCGGCAAGAGTGCTCCGCGTTACATGAGGTATATCGCATGAGGCTCTCGATCGTGGCGACCCTGTATCGGTCCTCGGCGTACATTGGCGAATTTCATGCTAGGGCGAGTGCTGCAGCCAGCCTTCTGGTAGGCGATGAGTTTGAAATCATCTTGGTTAACGACGGTTCTCCTGATAATAGTCTTGATCTAGCCGTCGAACTCACAAAACAGCATTCAAACGTCATTGTTGTTGATTTGTCGCGAAATTTTGGGCATCACAAAGCGATGATGACAGGCTTGGCGCATGCTAAAGGGGATTTAATTTTTTTGATTGACAGTGATCTTGAAGAGGAGCCCGAGTGGCTTCTGCGGTTTGACGAGCAGATGAAACAGGAGTGCTGTGATGTAGTGTATGGAGTCCAGGAGTCCAGGAAGGGGAATTGGTTCGAGCGCTGGAGTGGCCAGTGGTTCTATCGTTTGTTCAAAGCCCTTACAGGGCTCGCATTGCCGGAAAACGCTGTGACTAGTCGCTTGATGACGCGACGTTACGTTGATGCCTTGTTGTCTCATCATGAGCGTGAGATCTTTATAGCGGGCCTATGGTACATCACCGGCTTTGATCAACGAGATCAAGTAATCAAGAAACATAACACGAGTGAAACCACGTACACTTTCCGCAGCAAGATGTCTTTGCTGGTCAATTCAGTGACATCGTTCAGTAATGCTCCATTAGTGAAAATATTTCATATTGGCGTTTCGATTTCATTGTTTTCTTTGATTTATATTGCCTACCTAGTTGTGCACTGGCTTTTCCTCGCAAAGCCGATGAGTGGGTGGACCTCCGTGATGGCATCCATTTGGCTTCTTGGTGGTATGGTGATTTCTTTTATTGGCGTGGTGGGTATCTATTTGTCTAAGATATTCTCGGAAACCAAACAACGGCCTTACACCATTGTAAGAAAGATATATGCACAACAAAAAGACTGAACTACTCAACGAAGTTGCGACGTACTACGCTGGAAAACTCGCAGAGCATGGAGATACCCCTCGAGGCGTTGACTGGAATGGAGAGGAAAGCCAAACCATCCGCTTTGATCAGCTGTGCAAAATTATTGACCCTGAAAAGGCTTCTTTTTCGCTAAACGATCTGGGCTGCGGCTATGGTGCTTTGCTGGGGTATATACGAGGCAAGTACCCTGCATGCACATATCTTGGCGTAGATGTAGCCCGTGAAATGATCAGCACTGCCGAGCGCCGATACTTCACCGTCTCTGAGGCTCGTTTTATTATCTCAGCTGAGCCGGATCGGTTAGCTGACTACGGTGTGGCCAGCGGTATCTTTAATGTACGTCTGGGGCGGACAGATGTCGAGTGGTTTGATTACTTGCAGGCCACATTGGATGTTCTGGACCGCACCAGCAACCTGGGATTCGCTTTTAACTGTCTTACATCGTACTCCGACGAGGATAAAAAGCGCGACTATCTCTACTACGCTGATCCGTGTCAACTGTTCGACTTATGCAAGCGGCGCTATTCTCGCCAGGTTGCTTTGCTTCATGACTATGGCCTGTATGAATTCACGGTTCTTGTAAGGAAGGTGTGAATGACACAGAAAATTGTTCCCTTCGTTGATCACGAAATAGGCTATCGACTGTTGCAAAAGCTTATTGTTCATGCCTCTGCCGGTTCAATTAATATTCCAGCAGTCGTCACTACATGCGAGAATGGAAGTGCGTGGTGGCCTGGAGTGGATGAGCTATGCAAAATGGCGAACATTCCATTGTTTATTTATGAGGCATCACTTCCGGAGGATTTTTTTTCTCAGCGGATTGATTGGATTTTGCTTTTAAGTTGGAAGCACATTATTCCTGAAAGCTTAATCAGTCTCCCTAGAAAAGGCGTACTAAATCTACATTACAGCCTTCTTCCTGCGTTTCGTGGTGTCTATCCTGTTAATTGGGCCATTATTAATGGCGCGAGCATGACTGGTTTTACTTACCACTTCGTCAATGAAAAAATTGATGATGGTGAGATTTTTATGCAAATAGAAGTTCCTATAAATCTGAGCGATTCTGCCAGAACGCTTCAGCTAAGAATTGATGACGCAGTGTATGATAATTTTGATGATTTAATACACAAGTTGTCATTGTGTGGCCAAGAAGGTTGGATTAAAAAATCTCAATCCAAACCAAAAACAAGAAGCGATTATTTCTCTAGAGATAGATTTAAAAGTAAGTGTCTGATAGATCTTGATGGAAGTTATCGGGGGGCGGATTTTTTTAATCTTCTCCGAGGGCTGACATTTCTAGAGGATTCGGAAAATGCCTATATTTTAGATAGCAGAACGGGGGAGAAAATATTTTTCTCCTTAAATATAAAAAAGAAGATTCGTGCCAAAGAATGACGAATCATCTCAAGAGAGGTTGTTCAGGGGTTCGCTGAAAATTCTTTAGAGCAGGTGGGTAGGGAGTGGTGACCGCTATATCTATGTTAGATTCTTTTTTGTCGTTGTGGCGAAGGAAAATTCTTTCGCAATTTATCAAATACACGCTGGTGGGTATCTTCACTAATATAGCGGGATATGCTGCCTATCTACTAATTACGGGCTTTGGGCTTTCGCCAAAACTGACTGTGACTTTGGTGTATGGCGTAAGTGCGCTGATAAACTTTTTGACGAATCGCCAGTTTACATTTCAGCATGATGGCCATTTGGGTCGAGCCGGTATTCGATACATTTTGGCGCAACTTGCTGGCTATCTGATAAATCTTCTGATCTTGGTGCTATTCGTTGATTGGTTAGGGTATCCGCATCAATATATTCAGGCTATTGCCATATTGGTGGTAGCTGTTTTTCTGTTTGTGCTATCCCGTTATTTCGTCTTTGCTCCGGATGCGTCTGGAAAAGATGGTGGTTTATGAAATCATGTTTGGAATGCAAAAGCAGTTTCACATCGCCTGGATGGGCTTGTCCTGTGTGCGGGTATGAACCTGTCCGACTGGATGGATTTGTCGCTCATGCGCCTGCGCTGGCTCATGAAGGTGGGGGGTTCAAAGCCGAATATTTTCAAGAACTGGCAGCACTGGAAGAAAGTAACTTCTGGTTTCGTGCTCGAAATGCGCTGATCTTATGGGCGCTTCGAACCTTCAAACCAGAATCCACCTCTTTTCTTGAAGTGGGGTGTGGTACAGGATTTGTTCTTTCAGGTATTGCCTGCAACAATCCGGGCATTACAGTAAGCGGTAGCGAGATTTTTCTGAGCGGCCTCCCGTATGCGGCCAGCAGGGTGTCAAGTGCGGAGTTCATGCAGATGGATGCCCGGCATATCCCTTTTGTAGAGGAGTTTGATGCCATCGGGTCTTTCGACGTCTTGGAGCATATCGAGCAGGATGAGTTAGTGCTCAACCAGATGAGCCGTGCCCTTAAGCCAGGAGGCTTGTTGTTGTTGACGGTACCACAGCATTCATGGCTTTGGAGTGCGGCCGATGAATATGCTTGTCATGTGAGACGGTATGGACGCGAAGAAATGCAGGAAAAGGTGCGCCGAGCCGGATTTTCGATACTGCGCACGACTTCGTTCGTCAGTCTTTTATTGCCTGCGATGCTCTTGTCGCGCAAGAAGAAGTCTCAAAGCATTGAGAGCCCTGAATACGACCCGGCACAGGAATTACGCATTTCCGGGGTGCTTAATGCATGCTTGTTAGCGATCATGCGGTTTGAATCTGTGTTGATACGGCTGGGTCTGAATTTTCCTATTGGAGGGTCCAGGTTGGTTGTTGCAAAGAAGCTAAGTTAATGTAAAAACAATTTTTGCGAACACTATGAAAGCAATCATTCTCGCGGGCGGAGCCGGCTCACGTCTTTACCCATTGACGCAGATATCCAGCAAACAGCTACAAGCGGTTTTTGATAAGCCCATGATCTACTACCCCTTGACTGTGCTGGTGGCTTCAGGGGTCAGAGACATCTGCCTTATTTCAACGCCTGACGATTTACCCCGTTATCAGCGGCTACTTGGAGACGGGGGGCAATGGGGCATCTCGATCGAGTACCGCGAGCAGGCGAGGCCTGCGGGTATTGCCCAGGCTTTTCTGATTGCGGCTGATTTTGTCGGTTCGAGTAGTGTGACGCTGATGCTTGGTGATAATATTTTTTCCGGCGGAGATGACTACCCTCGAGCAATTTCCAGCTTCGAGGGTGGGGCTACCGTCTTTGCCTATCGTGTTAAAGATCCACAGCGGTACGGAGTTGTGGAGTTTGATCGCAATTTAAAAGCAGTTTCTATCGAAGAGAAACCCCGTCAACCTAAAAGCAATTATGCTGTTCCTGGCGTCTACATCTACGACAATGATGTACTGGAAATTGCCAAAGCGATAAAGCCCTCTGCTCGAGGCGAGTTGGAGATCACTGATGTCAATCTGGAATACCTAAGGCGCGGTACGCTGCGGGTTCAGCGCTTGAGTCGGGGGTTTGCATGGCTTGATGCTGGCACAAGCACTGCCTTGCACGAAGCTTCGACTTATATCGAGGCTATCGAGCGCCGACAAGGGATCAAGATTGGCTGCCCGGAAGAGGCTGCGCTTAACAGAGGTTTTCTCAGCATCGAGCAGTTTGAAGCCTTGGTTGCAAAGATGCCAACATGTGAGTATAGCGATTATTTGCGTAATGTGGCCGATGAGTGGCACCGGTTGATGGATGAACAGCAATGACAGGCAAAATTCCGTTCAATCGGCCTTTCATGACGGGCAAAGAGCTTTACTATATTGCCGAGGCCAAATTTGGCAATATGCTCGCTGGTGATGGCCCTTTTACCAAGCAGTGCCATGAATGGCTGGAGCATAAAAGTGGCTGCGCAAGAGCCTTGCTGACGCATTCATGCACGGCTGCGCTGGAGATGGCTGCTCTGCTGCTGGATATTGAGCCGGGTGATGAGATCATCATGCCATCCTACACCTTCGTCTCCACAGCCAATGCTTTCGTGCTGCGGGGTGGGGTTCCGGTATTCGTTGATATCCGGGAAGACACGTTGAACCTGGACGAACGTCTGCTCGAGACTGCTATCACATCTCGTACTCGGGCCATTGTACCTGTGCACTATGCAGGCATTGCGTGCGAAATGGACACTATCATGACGCTTGCTAAGCAATACGGCCTCAAGGTTGTAGAAGATGCCGCCCAGGGGGTGATGGCTTCTTACAAGGGGCGGGTACTGGGCAGCATCGGTGATTTGGGTGCTTACAGTTTCCACGAAACCAAAAACGTGATTTCGGGTGAAGGTGGTGCATTGCTTGTCAATGATTCTACCCTGGCGATGCGTGCCGAAATCATCCGCGAGAAAGGCACGGACCGTAGCCGCTTCTTCCGAGGCGAGGTGGACAAATACACCTGGCAGGAGGTGGGATCTTCGTTCCTGCCTGGTGAACTGATTGCTGCTTTTCTGTGGGCTCAACTTGAAGAGGCGGGACGGATTACCAATCAGCGTTTGGCGATCTGGCAGCGTTATCATGAACTGATGGAACCACTTGAGCAGAAGGGGCTGCTGCGTCGTCCGGTCGTCCCGACGGATTGTCAACACAACGCCCATATGTACTACGTGTTGTTGGCACCTGAGATTGATCGGCAAAAGGTGCTCTTGGATCTGAAGAAGCACGACATCTATTCAGTGTTCCATTATGTTCCTCTACACTCCTCGCCGGGTGGGCAACGCTATGGTCGGGTGCATGGCGAGCTTGAGGTCACTGTTCGACAGTCTGAAAGGCTTGTTCGCTTGCCTCTTTGGGTGGGCCTGTCCACTGAGCAGCAGGAGCGTATCGTTGGAGTACTACGAAATGCCCTTGACTGATCGTGCTGGGTACAAGCGTCTCGTAAATTCGGTAGAGGATCGCATTTCGTGCTGAAGAGAATGTTGGATGTCTTGGGGGCGGGATTGGGGCTGTTCATCCTGTCACCGGTGCTTCTGGTTCTGGGCTGGATGATTCGGCGTCGCCTGGGCAGCCCCGTGCTGTTCCATCAGGTGAGGCCGGGCTTGCAAGGGCGTTCCTTTCGTATGATCAAGTTCCGTACGATGCGAGATGCCATGGGGCCGGATGGACAACCGCTGCCGGATGCAGAGCGGATGACGCCTTTTGGTCGCTTGCTGAGATCTACCAGTTTGGATGAGTTACCCGAGCTCTGGAATGTGCTGAAAGGTGACATGAGCTTAGTGGGGCCGCGCCCCCTGCTGATGGAGTATCTGCCGCTTTATTCTCCGGAACAGGCGCGTAGACATGAGGTGCGCCCCGGTATTACGGGCTGGGCACAAGTCAATGGCCGCAATGCCATCAGTTGGGAAGCAAAATTTGCGCTGGACGTCTGGTATGTGGATCACCGGACCTGTTGGCTAGATGTGAAAATTCTTTGGATGACGGTCATGCGGGTGTTGAGGCGTGATGGCATCAGCGCCTCCGGTGAGGCGACCATGGCCCGATTTACTGGGACGCCTTCTGAGAGGAAAGAATATGAATGAGCCTTTATATGCCGTTTATGGTGCCTCCGGTTTCGGTCGCGAAGTGTTGCCCTTGGGACGGGAGTCTTTGGCACGAGCCGGGATAGCTTTGGATCGCTTGGTGTTTATCGATGATGAGCCTCCGATGCCGCAGGTGAATGGGCATCGGGTGTTGACATGGCAGGCGTTCCTGGACGAACCCGCAGGTGCACGGTTTGTATCCCTGGCGATTGCCAGTGGGGCCATCAGAGAGAAATTGTCGAATCGCTTACGCGACTGCGGGGTGTCTCCCTGGGATATACGTGCGGGCAATATGGTGCAATTGGATGATGTCGCAATGGGGGAAGGGGCAATTTTGTGCGCCTTTGTCACGCTGACGTCGAATATCCGTATTGGTCGTCAGTTCCATGCCAACATTTATAGTTATGTGGCGCACGATTGTGTGATCGGAGATTTTGTCACTTTTGCGCCAGGTGTCATGTGCAATGGCAACGTAGTTGTCGAAGACCATGCTTACATTGGTACTGGTGCGATATTGCGCCAAGGGAAACCTGGGCAACCTCTGCGGATTGGTCGTGGTGCGGTGGTGGGCATGGGGGCTGTTGTGACCAAGGATGTCGCAGCGGGCGTGACTGTTGTCGGTAACCCTGCGCGCCCTCTGCTCAAATAGTACGTTTAAGTATAAGGCTTATCTAGACTATTGTTGCGTAGATGACGACTTACAATACCTTGCTTCCGACTTGCTGGACACCAACGTGCTGAATACTCCCTTTCCCCCCTGGCCTTCGTTCACCCCTGAAGAAGCCGACGCTGCGCGTGACGTGATCCTGTCCAACCGGGTGAACTACTGGACCGGCCAGGAATGCCGTGAATTCGAACGAGAATTCGCCGCCTGGACGGGGACGCGCCATGCGATTGCGCTGGCAAACGGCACGGTGGCGCTGGATCTGGCGCTGCGGGGGCTGGGTATCGGCGCAGGGGACGAGGTCATCGTCACGTCCCGCACATTCCTGGCCTCGGCGTCCTGTATCGTCAATGCGGGGGCCATCCCCGTGTTCGCCGACGTTGACCCGGATTCCCAGAACGTCACGGCCGACACGATTCGCGCCGTGCTGACCCCGCGTACCCGGGCGGTGATCTGTGTGCACCTGGCGGGCTGGCCTTGCGATATGGATCCCATCATGGAACTGGCGCGTGAACACGACCTGTTCGTGATCGAGGATTGCGCCCAGGCGCATGGTGCGCGTTACAAGGGGCGGCCGGTGGGCTCCATCGGCCATGTGGGGGCCTGGTCGTTCTGCCAGGACAAGATCATGACCACGGGCGGCGAGGGTGGCATGATCACGACCGACGATACCGATTTGTGGCAACGCATGTGGGCGTACAAGGATCATGGCAAGTCCTGGGATGCGGTCTACGAGCGTCAGCACCCGCCGGGCTATCGCTGGCTGCATGAATCGTTCGGCACCAACTGGCGCATGATCGAGGTCCAGGCCGCTATCGGGCGCATCCAGTTGCGGCGCATGGCGGATTGGCAGGCTGCGCGCCTGCGGCACGCCCGACGGATCTGGGCGCACGCCCGGGCGCTGCCTGGCCTGCGGGTGCCTGACGTGCCGGATTCCATCGATCATGCGGCCTATAAGTGCTATGTGTTCCTGGACCTGGATGCGCTGGCGCCGGGTTGGACGCGGGAACGCATCATGCAGGCCATCGCGGACCAGGGGGTGCCGGTGTACTCGGGGTCTTGTTCCGAGATCTACCTGGAAAGGGCATTCGATGAGACGGATTTCCGACCAGCAGCGCGCCTGCCTGTGGCTCGTGCGCTGGGTGACACCAGTCTGATGTTCCTGGTGCATCCAACCCTGCAGGATGAACATATCGATCAGACGTGCGAGGCTCTAAGCGCTGTGATGGCGCAGGCGGCGGCGTGAGGGCTGTCGCATGATCAACGTTCGAGTTTTCCTGGTGTTTGCTTTTGACTTGGTCGCGGTACTGGTGGCTTGGGCTGGGGCGTTCATGCTGCGCTTCAATCTGGAGTGGCCGCGTGCATTTTATGCAGAGATTTTCTACGGCGCCCTAATCCTGATGGTCGTGCAGTTGGTGGCATGCCGCTGGGCGGGCCTGTACCGCGGGATGTGGAGCTTTGCCAGCCTACCGGATCTGAGTCGATTGATCCGGGCAGTAGGGGTATCTGTGATCGCCGTACTGGCGCTGGCTGTGTTCGGCAAGGCATGGCTCCTAATCCCGCGCTCGATTGTGCTGCTTTATCCCCTGTTGCTGATCATGTGCATGGGTGGTGGGCGTGTTGCCTGGCGCTTGTGGAAGGAGTCCCGCTTGGCGCCCGTGTCCGATGCCGAACGCAAGCCTGTGGTGATCGTCGGGGCGGGCACGGCAGGCGCCATGCTGTTGCGCGAACTGGCGCGCAGCCCGGATTGGAAGGTCGTGGCGCTGGTGGACGATGATCGGCACAAGCGCGGCCTGGAGTTGAGCGGTTGCCGGGTGGAAGGCGCGACCACCGATCTGCCTGCTGTTTTGCAGCGCCATGCGGCGCGGCACGTGATCCTGGCGATGCCCTCGGCCTCGGCCGAGGCGCTGCAGACCGTGACGCGGCTGGCGACGCAGGCCGGCGCGGCCCTGTTCACGATCCCCGGTCTGGCGGAATTGATGAGCGGCCGTGTGGCCATCAATATGATGCGGCCGGTCAAGATCGAGGATCTGCTGGGCCGCGAATCGGTGCGGATCGACAACGACAATGTGCGCGCCATGCTGACCGGCAAGCGCATCCTGGTGACGGGTGCCGGCGGATCGATCGGCAGCGAATTGTGCCGTCAATTGGCCCGCTTCGAGCCGGCCTGTATCGTGCTGCTGGAATCCAGCGAGTTCGCCTTGTACATGATCGAGCAGTGGTTTGGTGAGCATCGGCCGGAAGTGCCTGTTGTGCGTCTGGCGGGCGACGTCAAGGACGAATCCCGCATGGCCCAGGTCTTTGCGGAGCATCGCCCTCAGGTCGTGTTCCACGCGGCGGCTTACAAGCACGTGCCGCTGATGGAAGTCGGCAACGCCTGGCAGGCCGTGCGCAACAATGTGGCCGGTACGCTGACCGTGGCACGTGCCGCGCGGGATGCGGGCTCGGAACGATTCGTCCTGATCTCCACCGACAAGGCCGTCAACCCCACCAATGTGATGGGGGCGACCAAGCGCGTCGCCGAAATGGTGTGCGAGGTCCTGCAGAATGGCCCCGGCACGACGCGCTTTCATATCGTGCGTTTCGGCAATGTGCTGGGCAGCACGGGCAGTGTGATCCCGAAATTCCAGGCCCAGATTGCGCATGGCGGGCCGGTGACCGTGACGCACCCGGAGATCAACCGCTATTTCATGTCCATCCCCGAGGCCGCACAGCTTGTCCTGCAGGCGGCTGCGATGGGGCAAGGCGGCGAGATCTTCGTCCTGGACATGGGCGCGCCCGTCAAGATCGTCGATCTGGCGCGCAACATGATCCGCCTGTCGGGTTTTACCGAAGACGAAATCCACATCGAATTCACTGGCCTGCGCCCCGGCGAAAAGCTGTACGAGGAACTGCTGGCCGACGCGGAGGAGACGCTGCCGACTCCACACGAGAAACTGCGTATTGCGCGCTCACGTGCGGTACCAGAGGCGTTTTACGAAGGCGTGTTGGCTTGGCTGGCCAGAGAACAGCAGGGAGATGCTGATGTGCGGGCGGGGCTGAAGCAGTGGGTGCCGGAGTATGAGCCCAGAAAATAAGGTAGGGATGCGGTTTCGTACGCTATTGTTGATGGCGGCTCTGATCCTGATGGTGTCTGGTAGCCTGCGCGATTTTGTGACTGCACAGGGATATTGGGGCGCTTGGGGGGTGTGGGCTGTAGCGACACTGTTTGCTACGCGCACGGCCGGGGACTTCACTACCCTACCGCACCCGCCAGTATGGGTGACGACTTCTTACGCTGTGTTGGGCTTTGGCATGCTGCTTTCTGCTGCCGTCAACCGGGATTGGGTTTCCGCCTATCAGGCAGTCAAGATTGGCGTGATCGCCCTCATGTTTGTGGCGATGTGGCGCCTGGTTCCTTGGCTGGATTGGCGCCGCCTGATCGTAGCGATGATTTGGGCAATAGTGGTGGCGTTTATTGGCCTCGCTATGACCAAGGTTTGGAGTCCAACGAGTCAGATTCTGTTTTGGGCGACTCGAGAAGGCAGCTTCTTGGCCGAGTATGGGGTGCTGTGGCGGGGTGGAGTTTTCTTCCTACCGATATTTCTGGCGGATGCGGTCAGAACTCCCTCTGCTTGGGCCAGAAATAGTCTGATGATTGCCGCTTGTATCTTCCTTGTGCTGATTGATGGCAGCCGGACGGGGCTGTTGCTGGTGATGGCGATTGGAATGGGCTTTCTGGTCTTCTTGGCGTGGCGTGGCGGTTGGGGCATGTTACGCTGGCAGCTCCGGTGGATGGGGGCGGCGGCCGTTTTGTTGCTGGCTTTGCAGTTGCTCAATACCGGTGTGAATCTGTGGCTGGGCGGGCATGGCGCCGGTAGTGGTGTGGTGTCCGCTGCTCAGGATAGAGTCAACACTGTTGCTGTTGAGTCGAAGCGGGTCCTGGAAGGTGCCCTGAACCGAACCTTCGAGACCCGGATCGGTGCGGGGGACCCCGCTCGCGTTAAGTTGCTGCGGGCCAGTCTGGACCAGGTTGGCCCCTGCCAGCCCTTTGGCTGTGGGTTCAAAATGACGGGGACGGAAATCGAAGGCACCAAGGGGTTGATGCCCGTCCATAATGCCTATCTGGCAGCCTTAGGGGATTTTGGTATTTTGGGTCTGACCGGCATGCTGGGCTTTCTGATGGCGGCAGTGCTGCCGATCTTGCGGGTACTGCGGCAAGGAGACCGATCGGAGCAGGGGCTGTTTGTCGTAGCGGCTTCAGGTTCCGCACTGGCCTATGGCATGGCCTTGATGCTCAATACCTTCACGACCGAGATGTCGGAATGGGGCTACTTGATCCTGATGCTCGCGTTTGCGTGGGCGCCGGCCAAGGGCACTTGATGCCGGCAGATTCGGTCCGCAATCGGGTCGCGCGCAATGCCGGGGCTTTGTACGTCGTACAACTGATTTCTTTCTTGGTCCCGGTATTTGAGATTCCGATCCTGGCCCGTGCGCTGGGGGCCGCGCAGTACGGCCAGATCCTGTTTTGCCAGGCCCTGGCATTGACGGCTTCGCTGCTGGTCGAATATGGGTTCAATCTGAATGCGGCGCATCAGGCGGCCTTGGTACGCGATCAGCGACAGGATCTGACCCGTTTGTTTTCTCAGGTGTCGTTGGCAAAGGGGTTGCTGGCGGCACCCTTGGTCGGCTTGCTTTGCCTGCTCTGGGTGCTGGGTCTGATGGATGCCTATCTGGGCCAGCCTGCATTGCTGCTGTTCGTCCTGACTTATTTCCTGGCTTTCGGATTCAGTCCGATGTGGTATTTCCAGGGCAGGGAAAAGATGGCCGGACCCGCGTTGCTGGATGTGGGCTTGCGGCTGTGCGGCCTGGGGGTGTTGGCGCTGGTGGTGCGCACAGCCGATGATTTTTTCCTGGCCTTGCCGGTCCTGGCGATTCCGCCCTTGCTGAACACGGTCTTGACCAATGGCTGGTGCCTTCGCGGGCTTGGTCGTTTGGGTTGGGATTTTGCCGGCGCATGCCGCCAGATTCGCGAAGGCTTCCATTTTTTTGTCTATCGCAGTTCCAGCACCTTGGTGATGTCGGCGATCCCGGTGTTTCTGGGCCTGACTTCAGGCAAGCAGGCCGTGGGAGAGTTTGCGCCTTCGGAAAAGCTGATCAAAGGCATGACCAGCCTGGCCATGCCGTTTTTGTCGGCGGTGTTTCCCGTTTTCTCCAGGCATCTGGCCGGTGGCGGAACGGGGTTGGTTTCGGCACGTGTGCCGATGATGGTGCTGTTGGGTGTGAGTGTCACGGTGCTGGCCGGCACGGCGGTGGCGGCATGGGTGGGACCCTGGGTGCTGGATGTCATGTTGGGCGCCGGCTTTCCAGGCGCGCATCTGATTTATGCCGTGCTTCTGGGCGTGGCGCCCTTGCGGATCTTGAACCAGAGCATCGCCATGGTGCTGCTGATCCCGGCGGGGCACGCGAAATCCGCCAGTTATGTCATTTCCGGGTTTTCGATCCTGGGCGTGGTCTTGGGCTCCGGCCTGTCCCTGCGGTATGGTGGCGTGGGCATGGCGGCCGGACTGGTGGGGGTCGAAGCAATCTTGTGGGTGATCATGTTGTGCATGGCGGTGCGTGTGGGCAAGCAGATGGCGCAGGCCGTGGATGTGGCGGGTACGGAAGGAGTCAGATGAGAATTTTGCTGGTGACGACAGGTTTGGCCTTGGGGGGCGCGGAACGGCAGGTGGTCGATCTGGCCGACCGGCTGGCGGGGCGCGGGCATGACGTCGCGATTGCCTACCTGGTGGGGGATGTCGAGGTCCGGCCGGCTGCGGCGGTGGCTTTGTTCCCCCTGGGGTTTACGAAGTCGCTGCCGGGTTTGGTGCGCGGCTGCCTGCATCTTGGACGTGTGATCCGCCAGTGGCGGCCGGATGTGGTGCATAGCCATATGGTGCATGCGAACTTGCTGACGCGCCTGGTGCGTATGATCAGCCCGATGCGGCGTCTGGTATGCACGGCGCACAATACCAACGAAGGGGGGCGCTGGGTCAGCCTGGCCTATCGCGTGACGGACCGTCTGGCGGATGTATCGACCAATGTCAGCCAGGAGGCGGTCGAAGCCTTTGAGCGCAATGGCGCGGTGCCCAGGGGGCGGATGTTGGCGGTGCATAACGGGATCGATGTCGGCCTGTTCAGCGACGACCCCGAGCGGCGGGCCGATGCCCGCAATCGCTTGTTTCCGGACCGGACTAGACGGTTGCTGCTGTCGGTGGGCCGTCTGGCGGAGCAGAAGAACCATGCGGGTTTGCTGCGCGTGTTTGCGGGTTTTGCGCAGCGGCTGCCGGATGTCGATTTATGGATTGCCGGCGATGGCCCTTTGCGCGCGACCTTGCAACAGCAGTGTGCGGAGTTGGGTCTGGAGGATCGTGTCGTCCTGTTGGGTTCGCGCTCGGACGTGCCCGATCTGATGCGAGCGGCGGACGTTTTTGTGCTGGCCTCGCATTTCGAGGGATTTGGCTTGGTGGTGGCCGAGGCGATGGCGTCCGGGACGCCGGTCGTGGCCACGGATGCGGGCGGGGTGGCTGAGGTGATGGCAGGGACGGGGTTCCTGGTGCCTGTGGATGATGAGGTTGCACTGGGTCATGCACTGGATGAGGCGTTTGCGATGGAGGCTGGACGGCGTTCGGCCATGGTGACCACCGCACGCCGCAGGGCGGAAGACCTGGACATCGAGCGCAGCGTGGATGGGTGGCTGCGGCTGTACGAAGGGCAATGAGCATGCTGACGATATTGACACCCACCTATAACCGCGTGCAGACCCTGCCGGCTTTATATGAAAGCCTGTGCGCACAGACCCGGCGGGATTTCGAGTGGCTGGTGATCGACGACGGCAGCACGGATGACACGGCGGCGTGGCTGCAGTCGTGCCGGGCGCAGACATCCGCGTTTGCGGTGCGCAGCCTGAGCCAGGCCAACGGCGGCAAGCATGTGGCCCTGAACACCGGGGTGCGGGCGGCGCGGGGGGATTGGATCTTCATCGTCGACAGCGACGATTATCTGACGCCCGATGCGGTCGAATGCATGATGGATGCGGTGGCGCAGGCCTCGCAAGCGCCTCGTCTCGTGCCTGGCGTGTGTTTTCGCCGGGCGGATCCGCAGGGGCGATTGATGGGTCTGCCCTGCGAAGACGTGCCGTCCCCTTTCGTGGGGGCGCCCAGCCAGGTAGGGCGGATGGTGCGGGGCGATCTGGCCTACGCATTCCGCCGGGACGTCATGGCGGATCTGCCTTTCCCGGTCATTCCAGGGGAAAGGTTCGTGCCCGAACTCTATATCTGGAACCAGATCGGTGACCGGGGACCGGTCTGGTTTTATCTGGACCGGGCGATTTATGTGTGTGAATACCTGGACGATGGCTATACCCGGAACTTTCACGCGCACCTGCGGCGCAACCCCGGCGGATTTCTCTTGTTCTACGCGGCGCAGATCGGCCGGGAGCCGCGCCGGCTGGACAGGCTGAAGGCGGGCATCCGCAGCGTGCAGTGCCTGGTGTATTGCGCGATCAAGGCGGCGGCCGATCGCAGGCGCGCGCCGTCATGACGCGCCTGGTGATCGTGTCCCACCATGCGGTGGACCTGCTGAAATTCCGGGGGCCGCTGATCCGCGACCTGGCGGCGTCCGGCGTGCGGGTGCGCTGCCTGGCGCCGGACTACGATGCGGCGACGCGCGCGGAACTGGCCGCGCTGGGTGCGGAGCCTGTGGATTACAGTCTGCGGCGCACCGGCATGAATCCGTTGCGTGATCTGGTGGACGTCGTGGGTCTGGTCCGCATCCTGCGACGCCTGGCGCCCGACGTCGTGTTCGCGTTTTCCACCAAGCCGATGATCTACGGCACGCTGGCGGCCTGGCTGGCCGGTGTTCCCAAGCGTGTCGCGATGGTCGAGGGTGCTGGTTATCTGTTCACGCCCTCGGGCGAACGGCCGGGCTGGCGCCGCCGCCTCTTGCGCAGCGGGGTCGGGGCCTTGTACCGCGTCGCGCTGGGGCGCGCCCATCGGGTGGTCTTCCTGAACCCGGACGATCAACGGGAATTCGTCGAGCAGGGTCTGGCGGCGCGTGACAAATCCGTGCTGCTGGGCGGCATCGGGGTTGATCTGCAGGTCTGGACCGAGGCGCCGCCGGTGACCGAGCCGATGTGTTTTCTGCTGGTGGGGCGTTTGCTGCGCGAGAAGGGCATCGTGGAATATGTCGCCGCCGCGCGCCAGGTGAAAGCAGCCTATCCCCAGACGCGCTTCGTGCTGCTGGGCGGTCTCGATTCCAACCCCGGAGCTTTGAGCCGGGCGCAAGTCCAGGCCTGGGCGGATGAGGGCCTGCTGGAATGGCCCGGCTATGTGCCGGTGCGGCCCTGGCTGATGCGCGCCAGCGTGTTCGTCCTGCCTTCGTACCGCGAGGGCGTGCCGCTGAGCACCCAGGAGGCCATGGCGATGGGGCGGCCGGTGATCACCACCGACGTGCCGGGCTGCCGCGAGACGGTGCGGGATGGTGTCAATGGGTATCGGGTGCCGGCGCGCGACGCGGACGCATTGGCCGCCGCCATGCGGCAATTCCTGAAGGACGCCGGACGGGTCGCGTCCATGGGCCGGGCCAGCCGCCGCATGGCCGAGGCGTGTTTTGATGTGCGAAAGATCAACCAGAAGTTAGCGGCCTGGCTGCTGCGGTGATTGAACCGCCGCGCGCCGGCTGAGTGCGGGTTGAAATCAACCGGCATCACCTGTGCGGGAAAAGACGATTGGTTCAAAATGGTTTTCTTTGCATCAAAAAACCATGGAAAACATCTCGGGATAATCTGATTATAAATAAAAGAACCTATTACATTATCCGGCCGGGGATTCACTAGGATGTGGGTGAGTCACTCAGAGGCCTTGTGTTGTAAATGGTTCATCGTGGATTTTTCTTATCATTGCTGCTCGCGTTGGGTCTGCTTTTATCCGCGCTGGGGAGCTTGCGGGATGTTGTGACTCCCCTGGGGTATTGGGGGTTATGGGGGGTGTGGGCGTCGTCGGTGATTGGCGCCTCATGGTCCGTTTCTGATCTGGGTTGGAGACGAGCCATGCCGCCCGCCTGGGTGTGGGGATCGTTCGTTGTACTGGTTCTGGGCATGGTGTTGTCGGCCGTGGACAATCACAGCATGATCTCGCTGCACCATGGCATCAAGATTGCTGTCATCGGGGCGTGCTGCTGCATCGCCTGGTGTTTGACGGTGGGCCTTAGCTGGCGCAATAGAGTATTCATTCTGCGTTGGGTCTTGGCCGTTGTGGTGGGGGTGTTTTTCGCCTCCAAGGCGGCGCCGTACGGCTATTACATCGACCTGGGTTCGGCGGGCCGCGAAGGCAGCTTTCTGGCCTGGCCGGGCGTGATCTGGAAGGTCGGGGCTTTTTTCATGCCGCTGTTCCTGGCGGACATGCTGATCCGGCCCCGGGATTGGCTGGCCAACGGCCTGGCGATTGCGGCGTGTGTCTTTCTGGTCGTGATCGATGGCACGCGCACAGGCATATTGGTACTGGGCATGACGGTCCTGGCATTCGGCGCGTTGTTGGCCTGGCGTCGGGATTGGGCCGCCTTATCACGTGCGAGACCAGCCTTGGCTGCCTGTGTGCCGGCTTTGTTTGGTCTGTTGGTGTTCAGTGCGGGCGTGGGCTATCTGGGGCATGGTCCCAGTGCGCTGCCCCCGCCGACAGCGGCTGGGGCGGGCGGCGTTTTCATGGGCAAGGCCGAGGCCTTGGTGGAAACCGCCGTCGATCCTGTCGCCACGACGCGTCTGGGCAATGGTGATCCCGAGCGCATCCGGTTGCTGCGCAACGGGGCCAGGCGCGCAGTCGATTGCCTGCCTTTGGGTTGTGGGTTTGGCGCCACCATCATGGACTCCGGCTATGGTGTCGCCATGCCGGTGCATAATGCTTATTTGGGCACTTTGGCGGATTTCGGCGTGCTGGGGCTGGCGGGCATGTTGGGATTTATTGTTGCGGCGCTTGTGCCGATCGGGCGAGTGCTGCGCAATGGCATGGCCGGATCCGAGGATACGTATTTTGTGGTGGCATCGGCTGGGGCGGCCCTGGCCTATCTGTTCAGCTTGATGCTGCATACCTTTTCTTCGGAGATGTCGGAATGGGGGTATTTGATCCTGATGCTTGCATTCGCCTGGTTGAACGATGGAGCGTGTAAAGTATCGTCCTTGACCAGATCGTGATGGTCAAGCTGGCGTAAGGCCGGCATTGGTGGACGGTAATTGCCGCACATTTGGAGACCCACATGAATAAGCGGCAGCCTAGCCGTCAGCAGGTGCCCGCTGGCCCCTACGAAAGAAGGCACTCGCGCTGGTACGAGATCATGCTGCTGGGGTGGCCGTTTCAGGTGATCGCCGGCTGCTTAGTGGTGGCGGTGATTCCCGCACTGCTGGGCTGGGGGGGGGCGTTCTGGCGTGCCATGGATCCGGTCAGAGTCAACACCCTGCTGGCCGTGGTGCTGTCTTTTGTGGTCATCATCTTCGCCTTGCGGCGGCTGGGGCATTACTCCGGTAGCGTCGTCATGGCCTACATCGCGCCCGTGGTGACCGTCGTCTTCCTGTTGTCGTTTGCGCTGCTGTTTTTCAGTCGTAGCCCCTATTCCCGACCGATCCTGGCGCTGGCTTACCTGCTTACCTTGGGCTGGTGCTATATCGGTCATTTCCTGGGGAGCAGGTACCGCAAGCTGAAGTTGGCGGTGGTGCCAAGCGGCAGGGTCGATGGGCTTGATGCAACCCGGAACCTGCAAATCCGGCATTTGTCCGTCCCTGATCTGGAGGGGGTTCGATATGACGCCGTCGTGGCGGACCTGGAGGCGCCAGACCTGGGACCGATGTGGGAACGCTTCTTGGCGCAGTGCATCCTGTCGCATATCCCCGTCTTTCATGCGCGCCGGATGCGCGAGACTTTGACTGGGCGAGTCCAGATCGATCACCTGTCGGAAAATGAGGTCGGAACCCTGTTGCCGTCGCCGTTGTATACGGTCTGCAAGCGCCTGATCGATATCCTGGGCGTCGTGCTTGTCGCGCCAGTGGTTCTGCCCGTGATGCTGCTCACGGCGTTGGCGATCCGCCTGGACAGCCCCGGTCCGGCCTTGTTCGTGCAAAACCGTGTGGGTCTGGGTAATCGGGATTTCCGTATCTACAAATTCCGCAGCATGCGCACCGATGCCGAAGCCGCCGGCGCCCGACTGGCCAGCGATGACGACGACCGCATTACCCGGGTCGGCGCCTTCATCCGCAAGACCCGCCTGGACGAATTGCCCCAGCTATGGAATGTGCTGAAAGGCGACATGAGCCTGATCGGCCCTCGACCCGAGCAGCGTGTGTTCGTGGATCAGTTTGATGCCGAGATCCCCTTCTACATCTACCGCCATGTCGTGCGCCCCGGCATCACCGGCTGGGCCCAGGTGATGCAAGGTTACGCCGGGGACGCCGATGCGACCCGGATCAAGATCCAGCACGATTTCTACTACATCAAGCATTTCTCGCTGTGGCTGGATATTCTGATCGTGTTCAAGACGGTCAGGATCGTGCTGACGGGGGAGGGGGCGCGGTAGAGGGAAGCGGGGGGCGATCATTTTCGTGGCGGCACGAAAATGATCATGCCAGGCAGCGGATCTGAGCGCCGTGATCGGCGTTGCTTACGTTCTGGAAGATATTGGGTAGACTGTCCCTGATTTCATTCAGGCGGCCCTCTGGGGGGCGAGGCGTCCTGGTTTTGGCGTGTCCATGATCCATAAAAAGGGGGCGCTTCCCATGTACGAATCCCGCAATGATCCTTTGCTGCATCCCGCGCATTTCCGCCGCCGCCTGATCCTGCACGCCGGCTATGCCCTGCTGCTGGTGAGCGTCACATTGCTGGTGGGAGCGTTTGGCCACAAGTTCTTTGGCGACCACAACTGGCATGATGCCTTGATGAACGCAGCCTTCGTCATCGGCGGCATCGGCACCTATGTGATGCCCGAGACATCCGGCGGCAAGATCTTTTCCGCCGTCTACGGCTTTTTCGTCGGCCTGGTGGTGATGGCGACCCTGGGCGTCGTGCTGGCGCCGATCGCGCATCGCATCATGCACAAGTTCCATTTGGATGAGGCGGAGGACTGAGGTCGTCATGGCGGCAGGGGTGGCTTCCTGCATGAGACGGGCGGTCTCTCTCGGCCTGTTGTTGGCCTGTGCAGCCTTCAACCACCCGCCCGCCGAGGCTGCCAATAAACCCTGCAGCGGCCGCAAAGGCGGAATCTCGCATTGCCAGGGTGAAGCCTTTGTGTGCAACGACGGCTCGGTCAGCGCCAGCAAGCGCTCGTGCAGCGCTTCATCGAGTGGCGGCGGTTTCGCGCCCGCTCCGGCCGGCCGTTCGGCAGCCCCGATGCCAGGTGCTGCTTCTTCCGAGGCCGCATGTTCGTGCCGTGCAGGCACCTATTGCACGGGTCCCAGGGGCGGGCGCTACTGTTATTCGGATAGTGGCAGGAAAAGCTATTTGAGGAAGTGAAAGGTGTTCGCTTCCTGGCGGAATACGTTCTCCAGGGGGATGGTTAGCCATGGCTTTTTTATCCGTTCGTATATCCCCGTCTAGCAGGGCAGGGTGAGCATGAACAGAATGAGGGCTTCCCTGTCAGGAAGCCCGCAATGCCCGCCCGGAATACGTCTCCCCCTGCTGCCGTCACGACGGATGATCACGATAGTCCCTGGAAGAGTGGGCTTGAATGGTTTTTCCCTCAGGCCATCGAGCTCCTGGCCTCACGGCTGCACGCAAAAATAGACTGGTCGGTGCCGGCCCAGTTCCTGGACAAGGAACTGCAGGCTATCGCCTTTCCCGGCAAGAAGGGTCGGCGCTTCGTGGACAAGCTGGTGCAAGTGCGGCTGCGCAGCGGGGCGGACGCCTGGCTGCTGATTCATATTGAGGTCGAGGGCCGATTGCCGGGCCGCAAGGCGCTGCGTCGTTTTTCCTGTCGTAGAATTGGAAGGCTGGCGAGGCCGGTGGGACGAGCTGGAGGCCTTGGCCCCAAGCAACCCGTTTGCCGTGCTGATCATGGCGCAATTGCAAGCCAACCACCACCCCGACAAACGTACTCGGCTGAGGCCGAAGTTCGAGTTGGTTCGGGGATTGCGGCGCTACGGTTATGGCCCCAATGTTGCGGTGCAGATCCATCGGCTGATCGACTGGATGATTGCACTGCCTACCGATCTGGAACCAGAATACATGCAGGCAGTTCGAGCTCTGACAGAGGAAAACAAGATGGCATATGTGACATCTCTTGAGCGCGTCGTCCGCGACGAAACACAGGCCAATACGCTGCTGCGCCAGATCGAACGTCGCTTCGGTCCGGTGGACGAGGCCACTACGCAACGGGTTCGATCTGCCCGGTGCCCTGCGCTGGAGACTTGGTTGCTGAACATCCTGGATGCGGAAACCTTGGAAGACGTTTTCCGCGACTGATCGTATCTGCCTTGGCACTTGACGCCTGATCGATGGACTCGGCCAGACGCCTCGGCCATCTGGTCGCTTCCCCGTAAAATACCCCACCCCTTAATCACCGGATCCCGCGACATGCGTCTGCTCATTGCCCTGCTGCTGCCCTGGCTGGCCTTCTTCACCATCGGCCGTCCCATTTCGGGGATCATTTGCCTGATCCTGCAGATCACGCTGATCGGCTGGATTCCGGCGGCGATCTGGGCGGTCTACGCGCTCAGCCAGTACAACACCGACAAAAAGATCGAGAAGGCGATGGGCGGCCGTGCCTGACATCCAGCCGGCCGGGGGCGCCACGCCCCCAGGCGATTCCGAACCCTGGCGGGCGCTGGTGGCGGCTCTGGATCTCCAGCCCCACCCCGAAGGCGGCTATTACCGCGAGATCTTCCGCTCCGGCTTGCAGGTGCCGTTCCAGGGGGCGTCGCGCAGCGCCGGGACGTCCATCTATTACCTGCTGGCGCAGGGCGCGTATTCGGCCTGGCATCGGATCGATGCGGACGAGGCCTGGTATTTCCATGCGGGCGGGCCGCTGGCCTTGCATGTGCTGCTGCCGGACGGCGAACGCATCACGCATCGGCTGGGGGACCCCCTGAGCCATGCCGGAGCGGTGTTCCAGGCGGTGGTGCCTGCCGGCTGCTGGTTCGCGGCGGAGCTGGTCCACCCTGATGACTTCGTGCTGGTGGGCTGCGCAGTGGCGCCGGGGTTCGAGTTCTCTGGTTTCCAACTGGCCGCCGAGGCAGACATGGCGTTGGACATCCGCCGCCATGGCGATTGGGTCCGGCGGCTGCTGAGATAGACGGGCACCGGCGTGCGTCCGTGCCTGCCTGCTTGAAGTGTCAAAATTCGATAAGGTTCTCGTCAAGGGTTCGAGGCAGGACCCGCGTGCGATATAGTGTCCAGGCCAGGACGGACGCGGTCCGCGCCCGCCCGGAAAACCAGGAAATCAAGAACCGGAGACGAATCCATGAGCGGCGATTACATCCTCAAGCGCAGTGGCGAACAATTCATGTTCAACCTCAGGGCCGGCAATCACCAGGTGATTCTGAGCAGCCAGCGGTACGCCTCCAAGGCCTCTGCCCAGCAGGGCATCGAATCGGTGCGCAAGAACGCCGCGGATGATGCCCGTTACCGCCGCCTGGCGGCCAAGGACGGGTCGGCGTATTTCACGCTGGTCGCCGCCAATGGCGAAATCATCGGCACCAGCGAGATGTACACCACCACGGCCGCCCGCGACAAAGGCATCGAGTCGGTCAAGGTCAACGGCCCGGACGGGGTGGTGAAGGACGAAACCTGAGGGGCTTCCTCCACGCCTCAGCGGGTACTGGGTCCGTTGGAAGCGAGGGGGCTGTCCTCGCTTTTGGCAGTGCAGAAAGCTTGGAAAGCCTTGTCATCGTATAAGCCTGGCATTTGGGGGCTCCGTGGCTGACAAGGCAAGATATGCCTTTTGCGCGTATCTCAGAGTAAATAGTGGAAACGGTCTGGAGCATTGGCATCGGCCCTGAACTGAATAATCCGAAACGCGGGCATTTAGTCTTTGGCAATGACTGTTTTGTCCGTCCGTATATTCCAGTCTGGCGGGACGTCACAGGTATGAACAGAATGGGGGCTTCCGTATCAGGAAGCCCCCACGATGTCCGCCCGGAATACTTCTCCACCCGCTACCGTCACCACTGATGACCACGATAGCCCCTGGAAGAACGGCCTCGAATGGTTCTTCCCCCAGGCCATCGCGCTCTTGGCTTCGCGGGTGTACACAAAAATCGACTGGTCAGTGCCGGCTCAGTTCCTGGACAAGGAATTGCAGGCCATTGCCTTCCCCTATAAGAAGGGGCGACGCTTTGTAGACAAGCTGGTGCAGGTGCGTCTGCTCAACGGCGCGGACGCTTGGTTGTTGATCCACATCGAGGTCGAGGGCCGACTATCGGGCCGCAAAGCACTGCGTCGCTTTGCCTGGCGCATGTACGAATATCGGCACCGCATCCAGACACGCATCATGCAGCAGCGAGATTTGGATTTGCCGCCGGCAATCTACAGTTTGGGTATCTTGCTGGAAAACCAAGGCGTAGGTGACCGACTGATCTACACCGATGAGCACTTGGGCCAAGGCGTCCGATTCACTTTTCCTGTCGTAGAATTGGAGGGCTGGCGGGGCCGTTGGGACGAGCTTGAGTCTTTGGCGCCACGCAACCCGTTTGCTGTGCTGATCATGGCGCAGTTGCACGCTAATCACCATCCCAACAAACGCACCCGGTTGGGGCCGAAGTTCGAGTTGGTCCGGGGATTGCGGCGTTATGGCTATGCACCGGGCGTCGCAGGGCAGGTTCTTCATCTTGTCGATTGGATGATTGCCTTGCCTGAAGATCTGGAACTGGAATATGTGCAGGCGGTCACCGACCTGTCAGAGGAAGGCAAGATGGCATACGTTACATCCATTGAGCGTGTCACACGCCTTAAAACCGAGGCCAATATGCTGTTGCGCTTGATCGAGCGTCGCTTCGGCGCAGTGGATGAAGCCACCACGCAGCGGATCCACTCGGCCAAGTCGCCTTCTTTGGAAGTCTGGCTGCTGAACATCCTGGATGCCGAAACCCTGGAAGACGTCTTCCGGGATTGACCGAAATCTCTGCCACGACGCTGCACGCCAGCTCTCCGCAGGGCGGACGTGGCAGTGGAACTATGCTGGAGTCTCGGTAGAATGTCTGTCCCATTCTCGTTCTCGCCCCGGTGCAGCAGACTTCACGCCGGTCCGACCAGACAGGACACACATGCCGGACCTGATCGCAATTCCCGAAACTGATGGCCTGCGGATTGCGCTGGCCTATGCCACCCCCGACAACCTGACCGGCCAGGCGGTGTATGCCGCCGGCGCCCATTGCGCCCTGCGGCCGGTCGCGGCGGATTGCCTGCATCGGGCCGTGTGCGCGGCGCGGCGGGCGGGCCTGGGCCTGATCGTGTACGACGCCTATCGCCCGGCGGCGGCCCAGGCGGTGTTCTGGCGGCTGCTGCCTGATCCGCGCTACGTGGCGGATGCCTCCCTGGGGTCGAATCACACCCGGGGCGTGGCGGTGGACGTGAGCCTGCTGGACGCCGATGGCGCGCTGCTGGACATGGGCACGGGCTTTGACGACATGCGCGACCAGTCGCACCACGACCGCGATGATCTGCCGCCCGACGTGCAGCGCAACCGGCACTTGCTGCTGGGGATCATGCTGCAGGCCGGATTTCGCTCGATTCCGACGGAATGGTGGCATTACGAATTGCCCGATGCGCAGGAATATGCCTTACTGCCGGAAAGCGATATGGTCCGGGTGGTCGCGGACTAAAAAAACCAAAGGAGACACTATGCAATTCGACATTCGAACAGGCATGCGCCGCACCCTGATGGCGGCCGTGCTGGGCGCGGGGGCCTGGGCTCTGGCGGGCGGGGCGCTGGCGGCGACGCCGGCCGATACGCTGGTGATCGGCAAGCCGGCCGACCCGCAGACGCTGGACCCGGCCATTACGATCGACAACAACGACTGGACGGTCACCTATCCGGCCTATCAGCGCCTGATGCGCTACAAGCAGGTCGACGGCAAGGGCTCGACCGAGGTCGAGGGCGATCTGGCGGCCAGTTGGTCGGCCTCGCCGGACAATCTGGTCTGGACGTTCAAGCTGAACGAGGGCCAGCAATTTTCCGACGGCGCCCCCGTGGACGCCCAGGCGGTGAAGCTGTCCTTCGAACGCTTGCTGGCCAAGAAGCAGGGGCCGTCCGAAGCCTTTCCCGCCGATATGAAGATCGACGCGCTGGACGTGCAGACCGTGCAGTTCACGCTGCAAAAGCCGTTCGCGCCGTTCCTCTACACGCTGGCCAACAATGGCGCCTCCATCGTCAACCCCAAGGCCATGCAGCGCGACGACGCGGATGCCTGGCTGTCGGGCCATACGGCGGGCTCCGGCCCCTACCAACTGGTGTCCTGGCAGAAGGGCCAGTCGCTGCTGCTGGAACGCAATCCGCATTACGCGGGCTCGAAGAAGCCGACGCTGGACAAGTTCGTGGTGAAGATCGTGCCGGAATCGTCCGCGCGCCGCCTGCAGTTGCAAAAGGGCGACCTGGACGTGGCCGAGGAACTGCCGGTGGATCAGCTCCAGGCCCTGCAGAAGGCCAAGGATGTGCATGTGGCGGAATTCCCGTCGCTGCGGGTGACCTATCTGTACCTGAATAACGCCAAGGGTCCGATGGAAAATGTGGACCTGCGCCGCGCCGTGGTGGCCGCGCTGGACTACCAGGGCATCGTGGACGGCATCATGATGGGGCAGGCCAAGCAGATGCGCGGTCCGATCCCCGAGGGCATGTGGGGGTATGACGCCGATCTGCCCCAGCCCAAGCAGGACGTGGCGGCGGCCAAGGCGCTGGTGGAAAAGGCCGGCGGGGTGAAGTCGCCGGTGCTGCTGCGCTATTCCACCCAGGACCCTGCCTGGGAGCCCATCGCCCTGACGGTGCAGGCCAATCTGACCGCGATCGGCGTGCCGGTCAAGCTCGAAAAGCTGGCCAATGCCACCTTGCGTGAAAACCTGGGCCAAGGCAATTTCGACATTTCCATCGGCAACTGGAGCCCGGACTTCGCCGATCCCTACATGTTCACCAGCTACTGGTTCGATTCGGACAAGAAGGGTCTGGCGGGCAACCGTTCCTTCTATTCCAATCCCCAGGTGGACCAGTGGCTGCGCGAGGCCGCCACGCTCAGCGACCAGGACAAGCGCGTGGCGCTCTACAAGCAGGTCCAGGCACAGGTCGTGCAGGACGCCGCCTACGCCTATCTGTACCAGAAGAACTACCAGGCCGGGCTGGGGGCGAACGTCAAGGGCTTCGTTTTCAATCCCATGCTGGAGCGCGTGTTCAACGTCGCCGACATGACGAAGTAGGCGGGGGGACGGCACACAGCGCCAAGGGGGCAGCATGAACGTGTCCTGGTTGTCCGTGGTGCGCCGCCGGCTGGCCAGCCTGGTCTGGGTGGTGATCGGGGTGTCCCTGATCACCTTCGCCATTTCCCATATGGTGCCGGGCGACCCGGCCCGCCTGATCGCGGGCGACCGCGCCACGCCGGAAATCGTCGCCCACATCCGCGCGCAACTGGGCCTGGACCTGCCCTTGCCGCAGCAGTACCTGCATTACATGGGGCAGTTGCTGCAGGGTGACCTGGGGACGTCCATCCGCACGCACCGGCCGGTGCTGCAGGACATCGCCGCGTTCTTCCCCGCCACGCTGGAACTGGCGCTGGTGGCCTTGCTGCTGGCGACGCTGCTGGGCATTCCCCTGGGCGTGCTGTCGGCGGTCTATCGCAACCGTTTCGTCGATCACGTCGCGCGTACGCTGGCGGTCATGGGCATTTCCACGCCGGCCTTCTGGCTGGGGCTGGGGCTGATCGTGCTGTTCTACGGTGAACTCGGCTGGTTGCCGGGGGGCGGGCGCATCGACCAGGGCCTGGCGCCGCCGCCCGGCATCACGGGCCTGTACCTGATCGACGCGGCGGTGGCGGGTGACTGGACTGTCTGGCGCAGCGCGCTGGAGCACCTGATTCTGCCTGCCCTGACCCTGGGTTTCGTGCACCTGGGCGTGGTGGCGCGGCAGGTGCGTTCATCCATGCTGGAACAGTTGGGCGAGGATTACGTCCGAACCGCCCGCGCCTACGGCCTGAGTCCCTGGACCGTGGTGGTCCGCCATGCCCTGCCTAATGCGCTGATCCCTTCCGTGACCGTGCTGGGCCTGGCCCTGGGCGATCTGCTGTATGGGGCGGTGCTGACGGAGACCGTGTTCGGCTGGCCGGGCATGGGCGCCTATGTGGTGGACTCGATCCAGGCGCTGGATTTCCCGGCGGTGATGGGCTTTGCCGTGGTGGTGTCCTTCGCCTACGTGATTCTGAACCTGCTGGTGGACTTGCTGTATCGGCGGCTCGATCCGCGCATCCAGGAGGTCGGATGAGCTATCTGCTGTACCAGTTGCGCCGCAATCTCTTGATGTTGCTGGGGCTGGCGATTCTCGCGGCGGTGGGCCTGGCCGTGATCCTGGCGGACTGGGTGGCGCCCTATGATCCCGAACGTCTGGACCTCGTGCACCGGCTGGCGGCGCCGTCGGCCGAGCACTGGTTCGGCACCGACGAGGTCGGCCGGGACATCTTCAGCCGCGTGCTCTACGGCGGACGCCAGTCCATCGGGGTGGGGCTGTTCGTCGCCGGTTGCGCCAGCATCGTGGGCGCCGTGATCGGCTGTTTCTCCGGGATCGTGGGCGGCCGCATCGACGGCCTGATCATGCGCTCGATGGACGTGGTGCTGTCGGTGCCGTCGCTGGTGCTGATCATGGCGCTGGCGGCCGCATTGGGACCCAGCCTGTTCAACGCCATGCTGGCGATCACGTTGGTGCGGATTCCGTTCTACGTGCGGCTGGCGCGCGGCCAGACCCTGAGCATCCGCGAGATGGCTTATGTGCGGGCGGCCTGGACCTTTGGCGCGACGCGGCGGCATGTGGTGCGCTGGCACGTGGCGCGCAATGCGGCCTCGCCCCTGGTGGTGCAGGCCACGCTGGACATCGGCGGGGCGATCCTGATGGCGGCCGCGCTGGGCTTCATCGGCCTGGGCGCGCAACAGCCCACGGCCGAATGGGGCGCCATGGTGGCGACGGGCCGCAATTTTCTGCTGGACCAGTGGTGGTACACCGTGACGCCGGGCTGCGCGATCCTGGTGACGGCGCTGGCCTGCAATCTGGTGGGCGACGGTGTGCGCGACCTGCTGGACCCGAAGTCGAGGGCGAAATGAGCGCGCCGGGCCGCCCCAAGCGCGAAACTCCCCCCTGGGGGGATGAGCCCGGACGCAGGATAGTCCTTGCGGACTGTCCTGCGCCTGACGAATCCGAGCGGCATGCAGGCCGCGAGGTGGACGGCGCGCAGCGCCAAGGGGGCACCATGAGTGTGCAGGAACCCGTCCTGGAGATCCGCGACCTGTCGCTGGAATTCCCCGTCTTCGGCGGCTCGGTCCGGGCGCTGGGCGGCGTCAGCCTGAACGTCATGCCGGGCGAGATCGTCGGCGTGGTGGGCGAATCCGGCTCCGGCAAGTCGGTGACGGCCATGACGGCGCTGCGGCTGCTGGCCCCAGGCAGCTATCGCGTGACGGGCGGCGGCCTGCGGCTGTGCGGCGAGGACGTGCTGGCGGCGTCCGAAGCCCGGATGCGGCAATGGCGCGGACGCCGCGCGGCGATGATTTTCCAGGAGCCGATGACCGCCCTGAATCCGACCCGGCGCATCGGCGATCAACTGGCGGGCGTGCTGCGCGTGCATCACCGCCTGAGCCCGCGCGCGGCCCTGGCGCGCGCCGCCGAACTGCTGCGCGACATGATGATCCCCGATCCGGAACGGACGCTGCGGGCCTATCCATTCGAGTTGTCCGGCGGCATGC
The DNA here is from genome assembly GCF_042651965.1 of Castellaniella hirudinis. Taxonomy (NCBI): domain Bacteria; kingdom Pseudomonadati; phylum Pseudomonadota; class Betaproteobacteria; order Burkholderiales; family Alcaligenaceae; genus Castellaniella; species Castellaniella hirudinis. The sequence goes on along the minus strand of NZ_JBHSDY010000001.1, from coordinate 290,214 downwards.
GCCAGCGCGTGATGGTGGCGATGGCGTTTTCCTGCGATCCGGCGCTGCTGATCGCCGACGAGCCCACCACGGCGCTGGACGTGACGGTGCAGCGCCAGGTGCTGCAGTTGCTGCGCCATCGGGCGCGTGAGCGCGGCGCCGCGATCCTGTTCATCACCCACGATATGGCGGTGGTGTCGCAGTTCTGCGACCGGGTGTACGTCATGTACGCGGGGACGGTGGTCGAACAAGGACCGACTGCTCAGGTGCTGGGCGCGCCCCATCATCCCTATACACGCGGCCTGCTCGACGGCCTGCCGGAGCGCGCCGCGCCGGACACCGACCTGGCCGCGATCCCGGGCCGGGTGCCGGACATGCGGCACCCGCCTGCGGGCTGTGTGTTCTTCGACCGCTGCGCGTTCGCGGACGAGGCCTGTCGCCGGCGGCCCGAGCTGCGGGCCGGAGCGGGCCAGGAGGCCGACATCAAGGCCGGGACCGCGTCGGAGCGCCGGGTGGCCTGCTGGCATCCGCTGGTCGCGGCATCGGTTCGGGAACCGGCCGTGGCGCCGTCTGCTGGAGATGCGATATGAGCGCGCTGGTGCTGGACGCCCACGAGATCCATGTGCGCTTTCCGCTCGCCCGGGATTGGCGGGGGCGGGCGGTGCGCCACGCCCATGCCTTGAACGGCGTCAGCCTGCAGGTGCGGCGCGGCGAGGCCTTCGGCATCGTCGGCGAGTCCGGCTGCGGCAAAAGCACCCTGGCGGCAGTGCTGATGAACTTGCTGCCGCCCACCCAGGGTGAATTGTCGCGGCTGCCGCGCGCCGACGGCCGTCCGGCCGACGTGCAGATCGTGTTCCAGGACCCGCAGTCCTCGCTGGATCCGCGCCTGCCCGCCTGGCGGGTCATCATCGAACCGCTGGTGGCCGCAGGCCGCCGTGCGGATGCGGCGCGGGGCCGTCGCCTGGACAAGACCGCCTTGCGCGCGCGGGCCGACGCCCTGGCCCTGCAAGTCGGTCTGCGGCCCGAGCAGCTCGATCGCTACGCGCATGAGTTTTCCGGAGGCCAGCGCCAGCGGATCGCCATCGCCCGGGCGCTCGCCCCGGAACCCGACGTCATCGTGCTGGACGAGCCGACCTCTGCGCTGGATATTTCCGTCCAGGCGCAGATCCTGAACCTGCTGCGGGAACTGCGCCGCGCACACGGCCTGACCTACGTGCTGATTTCGCACAATGTCTCGGTCGTGCGCCATCTGTGCGACCGGGTGGCGGTGATGTACCTGGGGCAGGTGGTCGAACAGGGGCCGGCCGCGCAGGTGCTGGAATCCCCGCGCCATCCCTACACGCGCGAACTGCTCGACGCCGTGCCGCGCCTGGACCGGCCTTGGCCCGAGACCGCTCCGTCCGCCCCGGCAGAACTGCCAGGGAACGGCGTGCTGCCGCAAGGCTGCTTCTTTCGTGGCCGCTGCCCTTGGGCGACCACCGGTTGCGACCGGCCGCAAACCCTGCTGGCCCGGCCTGACGAGCCTTTGCACGCCTATCGCTGCCACGTGGCGGGAGCCCGAAAGGGCGTGTGACCGTCCCGAATTCCAAAATGAGATTGTGGGAACTACGGCCGTAGTTTTGCGACTGTCCAACACACCGTCATTTTTCTATCCTGCTCACTCCATACGAACAGGAGCAGCGACATGCGGGAACGACTGGATTGCGCGATTCTGGCGCCGGGCAGGGAAGACTGGGCGGCCGCTTTGCGCGGCCCGCATCTTGGGGGACGGCTGGTGCTGCATACGCCGCCGCATTCGCCCGGTTCGGCGGCTGATGCGCTGGCCGATCCGGCCGTGACGCGGGGCCGCTACGATGCCGGATTGCTGTACGTGGATGCGGCCTCGATCCGCGATTGGCGCACGGCGCTGGCCGCGCTGGTCGGCCGTCTGCCGGCGGTGCTGCTGGTCTACGCGGTGGGGCTGCGGGCCCAGGCGGTGCGCGATCTGATGGCGTTGGGGGTGGCCGATTTCTTGCGGCCGCCCTTCTGTCCGGAGGAACTGCGCGCGCGCCTGGATCATGCCTTGAACCTGCTGGCCCCGGCCCGTTTCTGTGAGCAAGGGCCGGTTTATGGCGCCGGCTTGTCAGGGGCCGGGCTGCCGGGCGCGGGGGCCGTGTCGCTGTCCTCGCGTGCCCTGCCGGCGGGCGCGTCCGAACCGCCGGTCACCGAATCCGAGATCGCGTTCTGCAACACTATCCTGGACCGTTCCGGCAACGAACTGGAAGCCTATGCGGTGGCCGTGGCCATGCAGCGGGCCACGTCGCGGGAATCCTTTCGCGCCGCCAAGTGCCAGGTCGTCGCGCGGTTCGAGCGCGCCTACATCCGCGCGGCCCTGGGCCGGCATTCGGGCAACATCACCCTGGCGGCGCGCATGGCCCAGAAGCACCGGCGCGCGTTCTGGGCGCTGATGCGCAAGCATGATATCGATCCTGCACCCTATCGCGGCACGTCGGCTGCGGAATGAAAATGGGCACGGAACCGCACCTGTGTCGGGTGACGATTCCGTGCCCGGTGTCCCCTGGCGGCTTGTGGGCCGCCAGGAGAAACAAGGTCGAGAACGATTAGTCGTTCTTCTGGAAGTAGTCGCGCGTCAGCTTGACCACCAGCGGGCTCAGCAGGATCAGCGAGATCAGGTTGGGCAGCGCCATCAGGCCGTTCAGCGTGTCGGCCAGCAGCCAGGCGAAGTCCAGTTGGCTGATGGCGCCGAACGGGATCACGGCGACCCAGACGATGCGGTAGGGGACGGTCGATTTCGTGCCCAGCAGGAATTCCCAGCACTTTTCGCCGTAGTAGCTCCAGCCCAGGATGGTGGTGAAGGCAAAGACCACCAGCGACAGGGTCAGGATGGCCCCGCCGATGCCCGGCATGGATACCTCGAAGGCGGCGGCCGACAGGGCCGCGCCGCTGGCGCCGCTGCTCCAGACGCCGGAGCACACGATGGCCAGGCCGGTGATGCTGCAGATGATGATGGTGTCGATGAAGGTGCCCATCATGCCGATCAGGCCGGATTGCACGGCGTTGTTGGTGGTGCCGGCGGCCTGGGCGATCCCGGCCGACCCCAGGCCGGCTTCGTTGGAGAAGATCCCGCGCGCCACGCCGAAGCGGATGGCGGCCATGACGGCGGCGCCCGCGAAGCCGCCGGTGGCGGCGATGGGCGTGAAGGCGTGCGTGAAGATCAGGTCCAGGGCTTCGGGGATGCGCTCGGCGTTGACGACCAGCACGACCAGGCCGGCCAGCACGTAGGCCACGCACATGAAGGGCACCAGGGACGCGGCGACCGCGCCGATGCGCTTGATGCCGCCCAGGATCACCAGGCCGATCAGGATCATCGTGACCACGCCGGTCACCCACAGCGGGATGGAGAAGGACGATTCAAGCGCCTGGGCCATGCTGTTGACCTGGACCATGTTGCCGATGCCGAACCCGGCGAAACCGCCGAAGATCGCGAACGCCACGCCCAGCCACAGCCATTTGCGGCCCAGGCCGTTCTTGATGGCGTACATGGGGCCGCCGGCGTGTTCGCCCCGGTCGTCCTTTTCACGGAAATGGACGGCCAGCACCACTTCGCAGTATTTGGTGGCCATGCCGACCAGGGCCGTGCACCACATCCAGAACAGGGCGCCCGGGCCGCCGAGGGCGATGGCGGTCGCCACCCCGGCGATGTTGCCGGTGCCGACGGTGGCGGCCAGGCAGGTCATCAGCGCCTCGAACGGGCTGATTTCGCCGGTGGCGGTGTCGCCCCGGTGACGGCCGCGCCAGATCATGGCAAAACCGGTGCCGATGCGCCGCAGCGGCATCAGCTTGAGCAGCACCATCAGGAAGAATCCGGTCCCCAGGATGAGGACCAGCATCGGCGGCCCCCAGACCAGGCCGTTGATCTGGTTGACGAGTTGATTCAGGAATTCCATGACTGACAACACCCTTGGGTATAAAAATTTCGTGAATGCTAACACCAGGGTTTTAGGTAAAACGTCTGAAATTTTCGAGTAAACAGGTAAAAGTTCTGCTGGCATGGCAAAAAGGGTAAATATCAGGGTAAACCATGACGTCTGAAAGCGGGCGCGTATCTCCGCCGGCATCCGTCCGGTGTGTGGAATCGGGCCAAAGCTTGATAATTATCATTTGCGTTTAGTGGGGTTCCTGCCGACAATCCGAAAGATTCATTCCGGCGGTTGTGCATGGCTTCCCGACTCCCTTCGTTTTTCCCCTCAGCCCCTGGCGGCCTGTCTGTCCGCGGCGCCCGGCGCCGCGCCTTGCTGGGTCTGGCGCCCGCGCTGGGGCTGCTGTCGGCCGCGCCGTCGCATGCCCAGGCGCCCGGTGCGGCCGCCGCACCGCTCGACCGGCCCCTGATCCTGTCGGGGCCGCCGGCCACGGTGTCCTACCCGCTGGTTCACATGGCGGACTCCGGCGTGCTGGCCGGCGTGGCGCCCGAGGTGCGCTTCCAACTGTGGCAGAACCCGGACCAGTTGCGCGCCTGGGCGGTGCGCGACGGTGCGGATTTCATGGCGATGCCGTCGAACGTGGCCGCCAATCTGTACAACCAGGGCGTGCCGCTGCGCCTGCTCAATGTCTCCACCTGGGGGATGCTGTGGCTGGTGACGCGAGATGAATCACGCCGCTCGCTGGAGGACTTCCGGGGCCAGGAAATCGCCATGCCGTTCCGCGCGGACATGCCCGACATCCTGTTCGGCCTGCTTGCGGCCCGGTTGAGGCTGGACCCGAAGCGGGACTTCTCGCTGCGCTACGTGCCTACGCCCTTCGACGCCATCCAGCTGCTGCTGACCCGGCGGACGGATCATGCCCTGCTGCCGGAGCCCGCCGTATCCATGGTGCTGCGCAAGAGCGAATCCTTCCCGGTGTCGGTCGTGGCGCCCACGCTGTATCGCGGCGTGGATCTGTCGCGGGCCTGGGGCGACATCCTGGGCCGCGAACCGCGCATCCCGCAGGCCGGAATCGCGGCCGTCGGGCCGCTGCGCGCGGATACGCGCCTGGTCGACCGGGTGCGGCGGGCCCACGCCGATTCGCTGGCCTGGTGTCTGGCGCACCCCGGGGAATGCGGCGAACTCGTCGCGCGGCGCATCCCCATGCTGACGCCCGAAGCCGTCGCCGATTCGATCGCGCAGGCGCGGGAACGCGTGGTGGATGCGCGCGAAGCCCGGCCGGAACTGGACTATTTCTTCAACTGCCTCTTGGACGGGCAGCCCGCGCTGGTGGGCGGACGGCTGCCGGACGATGGCTTCTATGCATAGGAACCCGCTCGACGTGACGTACGGATCCGATGCGCCCGCCAGGGGGATGGCCGCCGCGTCGCAGCGCCTGGCTGATGGCGCGGGGGCGGTTCTGGCCTATCTGTGGAGCGGCTGGGGCGCGGTGGCCAGCCTGCTGCTGTTCTGCGCGCTGTGGGAATGGGGCGGGCAGTACTATGGGCCGCTGATCCTGCCCGGGCCGCTGGCGACGTTCCAGCGGCTGGGCGAGCTGCTGGCCTCCGGCCTGGCTGCGCCGGAACTGTGGATTTCCGCCCGCCGCACGCTGACGGGGCTGGGCGCGGCGGTGCTGGCGGGCAGCGTGCTCGGCATGCTGGCCGGGCGGTCTCTGACGGCGGCGCTGGTGTCCCGCCCGCTGGTGACGCTGCTGCTGGGCATGCCGCCGATCGCCTGGCTGGTGCTGGCCATGCTGTGGTTCGGCATGGGCGATGCCACGCCGGTGTTCACCGTGGCCGTGGCCTGTTTCCCGATCGTCTTCGCCGGCGCGATGCAGGGCGCGCGCACGCTGGACGGCCAGCTCACCGACGTGGCGCGGGTCTACCGGCTGCCCTGGTGGACGACGCTGTTCGACGTGCACCTGCCGCACGTGGTGTCGTATCTGCTGCCGGCCTGGATCACGGCCCTGGGGATTTCCTGGAAGGTGGTCGTGATGGCCGAACTGCTGGCGGCTTCGGATGGCGCGGGCGCCGCACTGGCGGTGTCGCGTGCGCAGTTGGACATGGCCGGCTCGATGGGCTGGATCGTCGCGGTGCTGGGGCTGCTGCTGGCCATCGAATACCTGCTGCTGGAACCGATCAAGCGCACCATCGAACGCTGGCGCGCGGCGGACGCGGGATGAGCATGTCGCGCCGTTCCCGATTACGCACCCCTGCGTGTGCCGCGTATGGAAGGACCGCGCCATGACCGTGCTGACGATCCGCCGCCTGGGTCACCGCTACGGCCTGACCTCCGTGCTGTCGGGCGTGGACCTGGACCTGCGGGCGGGCGAGACCCTGGCGCTGGTCGGTCCCTCCGGCTGCGGCAAGAGCACGCTGCTGCATGTCGTCGCCGGCCTGCTCGAACCGTCCGAAGGCCGCGTGCGGTCGACGTTCCGGGGGATCGGCTGCGTGTTCCAGCAGCCCCGGCTGATGCCCTGGAAGCACGCTGTGGACAACATCGCCCTGGGGATGAAGGCCCTGCGCGTGCCGGCGGCGGCGCGCCGCCGCCGCGCCCTGGAATGGGCGGCGCGCATGGGCCTGGCCGCCGAGGATGGGCGCAAGTATCCCCACGAACTGTCCGGCGGCATGCAGAGCCGCGTGGCGCTGGGCCGCGCGCTGGCGGTAGCGCCCGAACTGCTGCTGCTCGACGAGCCTTTCGCTGCGCTGGACGTAGGCCTGAAGCTGGAACTCTACGCGGTGCTGCGCGAACAGGTGGAACGCGGCGGCAGCGCGGTCCTGATGATCACCCACGACCTGATGGAGGCCGTGCGGCTGGCCGACCGCATCGCCGTGATGGCCGGCGGCCCGGGCCGCGTGCTGCACGAATTCGCCGTGGAACGGCCCCAGGCCGCGCGCAGCGAGGCCTGGATCCACCGGACCACGGCCGATCTGATGGGCATGCCGCCGGTGCGCGAATGCTTCGGGCTGGCGCCGGCCCCGGAGGCCGGGACATGAGCCGCCGGGATGTGAAAAGCCAGGGCGCGGCATGGTCCGCCCATCCGCTGTGGTCCTGCGGCTTCCGGCCATTCTTCGTGCTGACGGCCGCGAGCGCCGTCGGCTTCCTGGGCGTCTGGCTGCTGATCCTGGGCGGTGCGGGCCCGTCGGGCTGGGCGCCGCCGGGCGGCGTGCTGGCGTGGCATGCACATGAGCTGGTGTTCGGCTTCGGCCTGGCGGCCGCCGCCGGTTTCCTGCTGACGGCGATCCCGGAATTCACCGGCGCCGCGCCCATTCCCGCCCGTCCGCTGGCGGGGCTGGCGACCCTGTGGCTGGCGGGCCGCGTCGCCTATGCGCTGGGCCAGTGGCTGCCGCCGGTCGCGGCCGTCGTCCTGGCGGCTGCGCCCAATCTGCTGTTCACGGCGCTGCTGCTGGGCTACCTGACTCCGGCGCTGTGGCGCGATCCGCGCCGCGCGCACCTGGGCTTCGCCTGGACGCTGGGCGGCCTGCTGCTGGCTCAGGCCGGGTTCTTCGCCGCGCTGATCGCCGGCGGCGATGGGCTGGCCTGGATCCACGGCGCCATCGATCTGACGATGATTCTGATCCTGCTGGCGGGCAGCCGGGTGTCCATGAGCGTGCTCAACGGCTACATCGAGGCCGGCCGGCCGGGCGCGCCGCCGCCGTCGGACGAATACCTGGCCCGCCCGCCGCGCCGCTATCTGGCGGTCTTCGCCATCGGGCTGTGCGGCGTAGCGCAGGCGGGTCTGGGCGGCGGCCCCGTGGCCGGCTGGACGGCGCTGGCAGCCTGCGCGGCGGTGCTCAACGTGCTGAACGACTGGCACGTCGGGCGGCCGCTGTTCACGCGCTGGGCGCTGATGCTGTACGCCTGTTTCTGGTTCATCGCCCTGGGCTACGGGGCCATGGGCCTGGCCTGGCTGCTGGACCTGGGGTCCGCGTCGGCGGGCCGCCATCTGTTGACGGCGGGGGCGATGGGCCTGTCGGTCTTCACCATCATGAGCCTGGCGGGGCGCATCCATTCGGGGCTGTGGCTGGACCGCCGGCCCTGGCTGCTGGCATCGGCCGGCGCCCTGGGGATCGCCGCCCTGGCGCGCGCCGCCGCCGGGCTGCCGGCGCTGGCGCCGTGGTACGGCACGCTGATCCTGGCGTCGGGCGCGGTCTGGGCGGGGGCTTATGCCGCCTATTTGTGGCACGCCTGGCCGGTGCTGACCGGCCCTCGCGCCGACGGGCGCGCGGGCTGCGCCGAACCCGCCGGCAAGGCGCCCAGTCCGTTCTCGGGACCGGAGTCGGGCTGCTGAGCAGGAGACGCGGTCTTCAGTGCAGCGTGCAGCAGCTGAACAGGACCTCGTCCTGCGGGGACGCGGAAGGCGGGACGCGCCGTTTCGGATCGGGCGGCGGCAGCCGGGCCTGCTTGCACAGGGCCTCCACGTCGAGCAGCACCAGTTCACGGTTGCGCCCGCCGATCAGGCCGTCGCGGCGGAAGGCGCCCAGCATGCGCGACAGGTTTTCCGGCGTCATGTTCAACTGCCGCGCCAGCACGCGATGATGGGCCGGCAGGGTCAGCCAGGCGCTGCCCTGTTCGACGGACAAGTTCACCAGGTAGGTGACGAGGCGCTGCATCGAATTGGCGATGGTCAGCAGGTCGATGCGGCCGATCGCCTGCGTCATCTGGCCGGCCACGATGCGCAGCAGCGTGCAGGAGAATTCCGGCGACCGTTGCGCCATGCCGATCAGCGGCGCGCCGTCCAGGCGGTGCAGCACGGTGCGCGCGTTGGCCTGGGCGGACACGGGGTAGCGCCGGTCGTCCGAGAACATCACGGTGGCGGCCACCAGGCAGCCGTCCTCCAGGACCTGGAAGACGCGCTCGTCGCCGTTGTAGCTGGGCAGGTACAGGGTGATGCTGCCGCTCTCGATCCAGTAGAAATGATCGGCGGGCTCGCCCAGGTGGAACAGGTGCTGGCGGGCCGACAGCACCGTGCGCCGGGCGCTGGCCGCCAAAGCGTTCAGGCCGTCGGGGTCGGCGTGGCGGAACGCGGGAAAGCTCGCGAAGGCCTTGTCCAGGAATGAGGAAGACATGATGGTCCGGGACCCGTGGGGCGTAGCGACAGGAAATTCCATTGTATTTTTAATGAGAATAATTATCAATACTATCTAAAAGGTCATCCGCCAGACATCCGGACGCGCCGGCGGCGCCATCAGAAATTCTTCCGCAGTTGCAGCGAGATCTCGTTCTGCGAGTAGCCGTAGAAGATCGAATTGCTGTGGTTGACGACGTGCTTGAAGCGCAGTTCGGGATGGACGCCCCAGACCGACAGCCGCGTCGATCCCAGGGTGGCGATGTAGAGCTGCTGTTCGTCGCGCCGCCGGACGCCCAGGAAGAAATCGCGCTCGTCGTTGCGGCTGATGCGGTAGAGGGCCAGCAGGTTGACGAAGGCGCCGGACTGCCCGAAGGCGTGGAACACACCGGCGCGCACGGCCAGGTCCTTGCCGCTTTCCGTGGGCATGGGATATTTGCGGCGGGTGAAGTCGATGCCCGCCTGCAGGCTGGTGCTGGCCGTGGGCATCCAGGCGATTCCCAGCCCGGCGGCCTTTTGCGTGTAGTCGCTGAAATAGCGGCTGTCCTGTTCTTTGTAGGCGTAGCGCTTGAGACTCGCCTGGGCCGTCAGGCGCAGGCCCGGCGTCAGTTCCCTGCTCCATTCGGCCTGCAGACCGGGGGCCTGGTAATGGGTGTGGCCGTCGCGGGCGTACAGTTCCATGAAGGGCAGCAGGCTGAATTTCTGCCGCGCGTCGGCGTACTGGTAGCCGGCGTACAGCACGTGGGTCTGCTGGCTGTAGTCCTCGATCGCGCGCCCTTCCGGGGCGGTCTCCTGGTAGAACGTTCCGTAGCTGACGGGACGCAGCAGCAGATTGTGATGGCCGGCCAGCGCGATCCGCCTGCTCAGCACCAGGTCGTAGCTGGTGAAGGACGAGGCGATCGGATCGGGCAGCTTGAGCCGCGCCAGGCACAAGGTCAGAAAATACATCGAACATTGCTCGAAACCGTTGGCCTGGTTGATGTTGTCGTTGCGGCCCCGGCCCACGGCGATGGAGCCCTGCCAGTCGCCGCGCCGGTCCACGGCGTCCACATAGCTTTGCAGCAACTGGCGGGTGTCGGGCGGCAGGCTGTTGCCGATGGCCTGTTCGAACAGGGCGCGCGATTCCCGGTCCTGGCCGTCCTCGGCGTAGGCGCGGGCCAGTTCCATCTGCGTGCGCGCGTCGCCGGGGGCGTCGTCGCGGGCGTCTTCCAGCAGGCCGATGGCCCGGCCGTAGTCGCCCTCGGCCCGCGCCGCCAGGCCGTCGGCCAGCAGGACCAGGTGCGGCTTGTGGCCCGCCAGCCGGCGGTACGAATCCGCCAGCGCGCGCGCCTCGCCCCACTGGCCCCGGTTGATGGCCACGTACAGGGCCGGTTCCAGGTCCTGCAAGGTGGGGTTGACCCGGTAGGCCCGGCCCTCGATGGTGAGCACCAGGCCCCCGGGATGCGGAGCCAGCGCCCCCGCCCCGCCGTCCCGCTGGCGGCCGATGCGACCGGCCTGGTCCAGCAGGTAGCGGGTGTCGTCCTCGTCCGCCCGGGCGGGCGGGGACGGCAGCAGGGCGCAGGCCAGGAGCAGGGCCGGCAGGAAGTGAAGCTGCGTCCAGCGGTTCGTCATCGTGCCGGTCCCGTCCCCGCTTACTGCCGCGCGCCGCCGAAGGCGACGTGATCCTGCACGGACGAGCCGCCGGTGTAGATCCCCGCCAGGGCCTCGGCCTGGGCGCCGTAGAACTGGCCGGAGATTTCAGTGCCCTTGGAGAAGGCGCCGGTGCTGGTGATGGCCGTGGCGTTGGTGCCGAAGTTCACCGCATCGCTGCCACGCGTGATGCTGCCGTTCAGGTAGCCGCCGCCGCTGCCGTAGTTGGCCGTCAGTACGCCCTGGTAGAGGCTGGGGTTTTCCGGGTTGTGCTGGTTGATGCCGATGACGTTGTACTGGGCGTTGACCAGGGTCGGCATGGCCGTGGTGGGGTTCTCACCCACGTACCACACCGTGCGGTCGGCGCTGCCCATGTTCAGGTCGGCATTGTCCGGGGCGGAATAGTTCGGTCCCTTGGGCGCCCATTCGCCGAAGTAGACCGGCGAACCGTCGACCTTGCCGATCACCAGCCCGCCGAAGTCGGGCATGAACGGCAGCGGCGGCACGATCATCTGGCGCACGCTGTTGATCGTGGTGGTGTCGCCGTTGTAGGCCACGTCGTTGCGCCATACCTGGGCGATCTGGGTGTCGCCCAGGATCAGGCCGGCCAGGAAGTTGATGTCGCTGCCTTTCAGGTAGTAGTTGCCGCTGGCGTCGGGGCCGCGGTTGATGGCGTTGTTCGACTGGGCGATGGGACCGCCGGCCAGGTCGATCGCGGCCGAACCGCCGTTGAAGATCAGGCCGGCATTGCCCGATCCGAACAGCGCCGAGGGCGCGGCCTTGACGTTGGCATCGTTGAACGAGTCGCCCAGCACGGTGGCGGCCGGGGCGTGGGAAGCGGCCAGGGCCAGGGAGGCGCCGAGGAGGGCGCGGGACAGGGATCGTTTCATATCAACTCCTTGAAGAAAACGATGGGAAGACCTGGTTTTTGGGGAAAAGCCAGGAAACCCTGGAACGTTAAAAAAACTAGAATTGCGCCCGCATGCCGACGGTGATCGTGCGGCCCGGGCCGGGGGCGGGGATCTTGGCCATGGGGTCCAGGTAATAGCGGTCGGTCAGGTTGGTGACGCCCAGGCTCAGCGTGACGTTCTTGGTGGCGCGCCATTGGGCCGAGGCGTCGAGCAGCATGACGGGATGCCAGTACAACTGGCGCATGCTGTTTTCCTTCCAGATGGACGGGCCGTAGGGGGTGTTCAGCAGGGCGTCCAGTTCCCTGTTTTCCGCCTTCGAGTGGTAGACGGCGCGCAGCGCCAGTTCCAGCCGGTTCTGCAGCAGCCGGGTGCCCAGCTCGGCGTTGATGGAATAGCGCGGCTGCAGGCTGGAGGCAGTCAGCATGTCGGGGAAGCCGCCGGTCATGCATTCCGGCATGCGGTTGTAGAAGGGGTCCAGGCCATAGGCGTAGTTCTCGTCGCACAGTTCCTGCGTGAGCCGCCAGGTGGCGCCCAGGCCGCCGAAGAACCGGCCGCTGTCGAAGCGCGACTGGAACTCGATCCCGGTGGTCTTCTTGCGGTCGAACTGGATCACGTTCAGGTAAGCATCGCGGTCGATGAAGTCCTGGATGGTGGTGTCGAAATAGCTCAGGCGCACGTCCGCCTGGCGCAGGCCCGGCAGGAACGGGGCCAAGTCCTGGGAATAGCCGATTTCCCAGTTGGTGCTGCGTTCCGGCTTGCCGGCGCCGTGGCCCAGGTAATAGGTGTTGCCCAGGCCGACCGAGGTGGAGGCGATCTCGAAGATGCTGGGAAAGCGCGTCATCTGCGCGTAGCGGGCATAGACGCTGGCGGTGTCGGTCAGGCGCGCCGTGGCGGAAAAGACCGGTGACCAGGCGTGGCCGTACTGCCGCTTGGGCGGCGCCCATTCCTGCCCGGCGGAGGGGGTGGCGTAGACGGTAGAAGTGCCAACCGGAACGATTTCCTTATGCTGTCCATTCAGGCCCTGGGGATTGGTCACCGTGCCGGAGGGGTCGATGCTGCCGTTGGCGAAGGGGCTTTGCGAGGCGTCGGTCTTCCCGTTCACCACAGGGACGACAGTTTTTTTCTTCCAGTACAGCGCTTGGGTGTTGATGCCGTTCTCATAGATGTTCGTGACACCCTCGCCATGGGCTGATGAATAGGTATCAAAGGCGGCTTGGGCAGCCTGCAAAGACGCCATGGCGGGCGTCGTGATGCCGTTGAGGAGGAGTTGGTCCCAGTCCGCCTGGACGACATTGGCGCCAGCGGCAATTTGCGTGGCGCGCAGGGTATTCCACTGGGCGAATTCGGCATTCGTCATCAACTGGCCGTATTCCAGCGCCATCCCGGTCCGTTGTCCGGTGATCTGCGATCCCGCCATCCGGTTTGCACGCCGTTCGGCCAGGCCGTCGTCAAAGGCCGAGTACTCGTTGTAGCGGGTGCCGGCGGTCAGGGTGAGCCAGTCCGTGGGCCGCCATTCCAGGTTCATGGTGGCCGCCCATTCCCGGCGGGTGCCGGAACGCGGGCCGAACTTGATGGTGGATTCGGCCAGGGCGGCGCCGCCGACGCCGATGCCGCCGGTCAGGTCCAGATTGACGACGCGCTCGTCCAGCTTTTCGTGCTGCAGTTCGCCGCCGACGGTCAGGCGCAGCCGGTCGGCCAGGGTGAAGCGGTTGCTGAAATCGAAGCCCTTGCGGTCGTGGCTGGTCCACTGCGCGCTGCCGGCGAAGATGCGGCCGTCGTGGTCGGGTTCGACGGGCGCGGTGCCTCCCAGGGCGGGGTTCAGGGCCGGGTTGGTGAAGCAGGTGAAATTGAGCGCGCCGCTGGGCAGGGTCGGGTTGGCGAACGGGTTGCCCCGGCACACGTCCCAGTCGGCCTTGAGGATCTGGTAGGCGTCCAGCGCGCCGCTGCGGGGGATGTAATAGGCGGCGCTGCCGCTCTGGTGGCGCTCGCTGTCGGTCTTGGTCATCCAGAGATGGGCTTCCAGGTCGACCACGCGCGAGCCTTCCGGCTTCCATTCGTAGTCGAGCTTGTACGTGTCCAGCCGGACGTTGGAGCGGGGATATTCGGCGACGAGCTGGCCGGGCAGGCCCTGCGGGGATTTGGCCAACTCTTCGGAGATGCCCATCATCATGATCGACTGGCCGGTGGAGGTCTCCGCGAAATCCAGGTCGGTGCGCATGAAGCTCAGGCCGATCTGCTGGTCGTGCGGCAGGTACCAGCGGTTCTTGAGCAGCAGGGTCTCGGTCTTGCTGGCCGTGCTCAGCACCTCGTTGCCCGGATGGTAGAGCTTGGTCAGGTTGGGAAAGTAGGCCGAAGTGTCCTTGGCGTAGGCGTCGTTGTCGGTGTAGGCGTCGGCGCCGTTCTTGCCGGCGAAATAATTGCCCCGCTTGCGGTAGCTATAGGCCAGCAGGGCGTCGGTGTGGTCGTTGCGCCCCGCGATGGCGAACATGAAGCTCTTGTCCTGGAAATTCATGGCGTCCCCGGCGCCGCGGTCGCGCGGCACGGGCTGGGGGATGTTGACCGCGTAGTCCGAGCCCAGCGTTGCGCCCGGAATGTCGCGGTAGTCTTTGCCGAAATAGCTGTTGGCATCGACGGCGGGGGCGATGGTGTTGCCGGAGGTCTCCAGCTTGACTTCCAGGCCCAGGCTGTCGCCCTCGGGGATGATGTCGGATGGATTGATGGTGCGCACGTTCACCGCGCCGCCGATGCCGCTCTTGAGGCCCCGGCTCAGCGACGGGCCTTTTTCCACCTCGATGCTGCGGAACAGGGCGGGGTCCACGTAATTGCGATTGCCCGCGCCGTAGACCTGCAGCCAGACGTTGACGGACTGCTCGGTGCCGTCCACCGTCAGCGGCACCCGGCCTTCGCCCGACAGGCCGCGGATGTTCGGGGTGATCGACGAGCCGTTGCGCGAGTCCATGCTGTAGACGCCGTTCATGCCCTTGAACACGTCGGCCGGGTTGGTGATCTGGTAACGGTTCAGTTCCTTGCGGTCGGTGTACAGATTGGTGACGTTCTTGAGGTACACGTTTTCATGTCCCTGGGCGTCCGGGTCCCGGATGCCCCGGACGCGGACCGGCGCGAGCGCCTTGACGGCGGTGTCGCCCCCGGTCGCCTGGTTCGAGGGTTCCGTCGTGCTTTGAAGGGGGGAAGCGGTTTGCGGCGCGGCGCTGTCCGGCGGGGCGGCCTGTGCGTAAGCCGGGGTGGTCGCGCCGGCCGCGAGGCTCAGGGCGGCGGCGAACACGGTCAGGGCGATCGGCCCGGCGGTTGGCCGGGTGGTCGCGGTTTCCTCGAAGAGCATGATGATGGCCACGGAAAAAGGACGGAAGGATGCCGCCGGCGGGATTGGCGGACGGCTTTCGGGCGTACCTTACGGGGGTGGCGATCTAAATGAGAATGATAATTATCAAGTGTGGTTTTCCCGGATTCGGGATGCGCCAACAGGAAACCGGCATGGGTTCGCGGGCGGGGATGGCCATTCCCGGCCCGGATTCCCCAGGCCGGGTAAAATCCCGGCAACGTCCCCGCACGGACGATTTCCCGGATCCGTGGTGAGACACCCGCACCATCGGATCCTGTGCCGTTCTCTTAGGATCTGCTGTGCCCGAACTGAAAAACGACACCTTCCTGCGCGCCCTGATGCGCCAGCCCGTGGCCTACACCCCGATGTGGATGATGCGCCAGGCCGGGCGCTACCTGCCTGAATACAACCAGACCCGGGCGCGGGCCGGTTCCTTCATGGGGCTGGCCCAGAATCCGGAATACGCCTGTGAGGTCACGCTGCAGCCGCTGCGGCGTTTCGACCTGGATGCGGCCATCCTGTTTTCCGACATTCTGACGGTGCCCGACGCGATGGGGCTGGGCCTGCAGTTCGTCGCCGGCGAAGGGCCGCGATTCGATCGTCCCCTGCGCGACGAGGCCGCCATCCAGGCCCTGCAGGTCCCCGACCTGGACCGCTTGCAGTATGTATTCGACGCGGTGTCGCTGATCCGCCGCGAACTGAACGGTTCGGTGCCGTTGATCGGATTTTCCGGCAGCCCCTGGACCCTGGCCTGTTATATGGTCGAAGGGGCCGGCAGTTCCGACTACCGCCAGATCAAGACGCTGCTGTACCAGCGCCCCGATCTGCTGCACCGCATCCTGTCGATCAATGCCCAGGCGGTCCAGGCCTACCTGAACGCCCAGATCCAGGCGGGCGCCCAGGCCGTCATGGTGTTCGACAGTTGGGGCGGGGTGCTGGCCGACGGCCTGTTCCAGCAGTTTTCCCTGGCCTACACGCGCCAGGTGCTGGATGGCCTGATCCGCGAACACGACGGCCGCCGCGTGCCTGTCATCGTCTTTACCAAGGGCGGGGGGCAGTGGATCGAGGACGTCGCCGCCACGGGCTGTGATGCCGTGGGCCTGGACTGGACGGCCAATCTGGCGGCCGCCCGGCGCCGGGTCGGCGACCAGGTCGCCCTGCAGGGCAATCTGGATCCCATGACCCTGTTCGGCGGCGAGGCCGCGATCCGCGCCGAGGTCCGGCGGGTGCTGGCCGACTTCGGCACGGTGGGCGCCGGCGGCCACGTCTTCAATCTGGGCCACGGGATTTCTCAGTACACCCCGCCGGAGGCTGTTTCGGTCCTGGTGGACGAGGTCCATGCCGCCAGCCGCGCGTATCATGCAGTTTGATGTTCGTCCTCTTTGGGGGATGAGTCCAGGCACGGCGTAGTCCTTGCGGACGATTCCGTGCCTGGCGAATCCGGGCCGCTTGCAAGCGAGGTGGAGGGATGCTCCGGCTTGAGGCTGGTCCCTGCGGACTGTCCGGTGTCACAGGGATCCGGGCGGCATGCAAGCCACGAGGTGGACGCAATAGGGTCTTTTCCATTGGCCGAACGCCGGAAAGCAGTGCGGGATGGCCTGTTTGACGTCGAGAACACCGCATGATGCGCGCTTCGGACGTTGTGCTTATGCACAAAAAAATTCCGAGTCAGGGTTTACGCGCATCATTGCAGAATAATTCTGGCTATCGTCTATAAGCTGTTGTTTTTATTATATAAACAAGCCTTTGTCACAAATCCTTAAAGCACTTGACCATTGGAGCGGCTTGACGTTGACTCCTTTGCCCGGTGATTCTCCACAAAGTTATCCACAGGCTGGGCGCGGCAGGGCGGCGGCGGAGCTGTCATGCCGCTGAAACGCCCGGCGGGTGCGGTTTCCGGGGAAACGGTCTATCTGGCCGTGGCCTTGGACGTGCCCCTGCCAGGCCTGTTCGATTATTCCCATGACCGGCCCGTGGCGCCCGGGGTGCGCGTGCGGGTGATGTTCGGCCGCCGGGCCATGGTGGGCATGGTGTGGGCGGTGCGCGACGTGCCGGGTGTGGCGGCGGACCGGGTGCGGCCGATCGAGGCTGTGCTGGATGACTTGCCGCCCATGCCGGCCGACTGGCTGCGCATGGCGGAATTCGCGGCGCACTATTACCACCGGCCCCTGGGCGAAGTCCTGCTGCCGGTGTTGCCGCCGTCGCTGCGCAAGCCCGCCGCCTATACCGGCGCGCGGTCGGCCGGCGGGCCGGTGTGCCGGGCGGACCGCAGGCCCGGGGCCTCACGTGCGGTCCGCAAGCGCGCTGCCCTGGAAACGCCGGTGGATGGAGACGCCGGGACGGATGCCGCCGAAGTCGCGCCGCCGACCGGCAACCCGGCATCCGCCGAGGACGGCCCGACTCTCACCGACGCCCAGGTCCGCGTCCTGGCAGGCCTGCGCGACCTGTTGGCGGCCGGCAGCGGCGTGGCGCTGCTGCATGGCGTGACCGGCAGCGGCAAGACCGAACTCTATCTGCGCCTGGCGCAGGACGTGCTGGCGGCGGGGCGGCAGGTGCTGCTGCTGGTGCCGGAAATCAATCTGACGCCGCAACTGGAGCACAGCGTGCGCGCGCGCCTGGGCGACCGGCTGGCCGTGATCCACAGCCGCCTGTCCGAGGGCGACCGCCTGCGCGCCTGGCTGCGGGCGTCGCGCGGCCAGGCCGACATCCTGCTGGGGACCCGCCTGGCCCTGTTCACGCCCCTGCCGCGCCTGGGCCTGATCGTGGTCGACGAGGAACACGACGCGTCCTATAAGCAGCAGGACGGCCTGCGCTATTCGGCGCGGGATCTGGCCGTGTGGCGCGGCCACGACCTGGGCATCCCGGTGGTGCTGGGTTCGGCCACCCCGTCCCTGGAAACCTGGCGCCACGCGCAGGAAGGCAATTACCGGCTGTTGTCGCTGCCGGATCGCGCCCAGGCCCAGCCTTTGCCGGAGATCCGCCTGGTGGACACGCGCCGCGCCCGGCTGGAGCAGGGCTTCACCCCCCAATTGCTGGACGCGCTGGACGCGCGGCTGGCGCAGGGCGGGCAAAGCCTGGTGTTCATCAACCGGCGCGGTTACGCGCCAGTGCTGCGCTGCGCGTCCTGCGCCTGGGTCAGCCAGTGCCGGCGCTGCACGGCGCACATGGTGCTGCATCGCATGGGCAGCCGGCACGTGCTGCAATGCCACCACTGCGGCGATGCCATGCCGGTGCCGCGCGCCTGCCCCGACTGCGGCGACCCCGACATCCAGCCCATGGGGCGGGGCACGCAGCGGGTCGAGGAATTCCTGGCGGAACGGTTTCCCGGCGCGCGCATCCTGCGCATCGACGCCGATGCCACCCGCCTCAAGGGCAGCGCCGAAGCCCTGTTCGCCCGGGCGCACGCCGGCGAGGCCGACATCCTGGTCGGCACGCAGATGGTGTCCAAGGGGCACGATTTCGCGCGCCTGGGGCTGGTGGGTGTGCTGAATGCCGACGCCATGCTGTTTTCCCAGGATTTCCGCGCACCGGAGCGGTTGTTCGCGCAACTGATGCAGGTAGCGGGCCGCGCCGGCCGGCGCCAGGGCGGCGCCCAGGTCATCGTGCAGACCGACTATCCCGAGCAGGCGATCTACCAGGCGCTGTTGCAGCACGACTATGTGCGTTTCGCCGCCTATGCCCTGGAAGAACGCCGCGATCTCGGCTTGCCGCCGTTTTCCAGCCAGGCCTTGCTGACGGCGCAGGCGGTCCGGGTGCGTGACGCGCTGGACTTCCTGGAGGCCGCGCGCGCCCTGGCGCAATCCCTGCCTGAGTCCGCCGGCGTGCGGATTCATGATCCCGTGCCGCTGCGCATCGTGCGCGTGGCGCGGGTCGAACGCGCCCAGCTCCTGTTCGAGTCGGACGGGCGCGGCGCGCTGCACCGGCTGCTGCGGGCGCTGCTGCCCTGCCTGGACGAGGCGGCCCGGGGCGCCGTCCAGCATTGGGGGATCGAGATCGATCCCCAGGAGATCTGAGGTGATGGAAGGCCTGGACGCCCTGAACGCCCGCCAGCGCGAGGCCGTGCTCTATCTGGACGGCCCGTGCCTGGTGCTGGCCGGCGCGGGCAGCGGCAAGACCCGCGTCATCACCCAGAAAATGGCCTATCTGCTGCGCGAGTGCGGCTACCAGGCCCGCCACATCGTGGCGCTGACCTTTACCAACAAGGCGGCGCGCGAAATGAACGAGCGGGTCCGCACCCTGGTCGATCCCCGGCTGCTGCGCGGGCTGACGGTAGGAACCTTCCATTCTCTGGGACTGCGGTTTCTGCGTGAGGAATACGCCGGCGCGGGGCTGAAGCGCGGCTTCTCGATCCTGGACGCGACCGATGCCCAGGGCATCGTCCAGGAACTGCTGGCCACCACCGATCGCGCCCGCCTGCGGGCCGTGCAGCAGACGATTTCCCTGTGGAAGAACGCCCTGCTGGACCCGGATGGGGCGGCGCGGGTCGCCCAGGGGCCCGACGAGGCCGAGGCGGTGCGCGTCTACCGCAGCTACGAGGCGACCTTGAAAGCCTATCAGTCGGTGGATTTCGATGACCTGATCCGTTTGCCCGCGCAGATGCTGGCGTCCGACGAGGCCCTGCGCGCGCGTTGGCAGGCGCGGGTCCAGTATCTGCTGGTGGACGAATACCAGGACACCAACGTCTGCCAGTATCAATTGGTGCGGATGCTGTGCGGGGACCGGGCCATGTTCACGGCGGTGGGCGACGACGATCAGGCGATCTACGCCTGGCGCGGCGCCACGGTGGAAAACCTGGCCCAGCTCTCGCGCGACTACCCGGCGCTGCGGCTGATCAAGCTGGAACAGAACTACCGCTCCGTCCAGCGCATCCTGGAGGCGGCCAACCAGGTGATCGGCCACAATCCCAAGACCTTCGACAAGACCTTGTGGTCGGAATTGGGGGCGGGGGAGCCCATCGTGGTCACGCCCATGGATTCCGACCTGGCCGAAGCCGAGTCCATCGCCATGCGCCTGTCGGCGGCGCGCTTCGAGCGTCAGGCCCAGTGGAAGGATTTCGCCGTGCTGTACCGGGGCAATCACCAGGCCCGCATCATGGAACAGGCCCTGCGCACGCTGCGGATTCCCTATACCGTGTCGGGCGGGCAGAGCTTCTTCGACAAGGCCGAGATCCGCGACGTGCTGGCCTGGCTGCGGCTGATCGCCAACGAGGACGAGGACCCGGCCTTCATCCGCGCCGCGACCACGCCCCGGCGCGGCATTGGCCAGGGCACGCTGCAAGCCCTGGGGACGGAGGCCGCCCGGCGCGGCGTGTCGCTGTACGCGGTGGCGGCTGACGTGTCCGAGGCGGTCCTGCCGGCCGGCCGGCAGCGCGAGGCCGTGCATCAGTTCGTCCGGCTGGTGGATCATTTCCAGGCGCGCGCGGCGCGGCGCGGCGGCGCGGTGCCGCCCTTGCCGGGCGCGGATGTGCAGGGCGATCTGCTGGCCTTCGATCCGGATCCGCCCGCATTTGACGCGGATCCGCCGGCTTTCGATGCGGACCTGGCGACCCTCCCGTCAGCCGCCTTGCAGGCGGCCCGGCCCGGAGCGCCGGCCGGCCTGGCGGGCGCGGCCGTGGGCATCGACGGCCTGCGCGGTGATGATGCCGGGCGCGTGCTGGACGACCTGCTGGCCGCCATGGGGTATGAGCGCCACCTGTACGACACACTGGACGAACGCCAGGCCCTGGCCCGCTGGACCAATGTGCTGGAGTTGCTGGATTGGCTCAAGCGCAAGGCGGACGAGGACGATATGACGCTGCTGGAACTGGTCCAGCACGTCGCGCTGGTCACCATGCTGGAACGTGCCGATGACGAGGAGCCCGACGCGGTCAAGCTGTCCACCCTGCACGCGTCCAAGGGGCTGGAATATCCCCACGTCTACCTGATCGGGGTCGAGGAAGGCCTGTTGCCGCACCGGGGCGGCGACGACGAGGGCGATGTCAGCGAGGCCGCCGTTGCGGCCCGGGCGCGCCGCATCGAGGAAGAACGCCGCCTGATGTACGTCGGCATCACGCGCGCGCAGCGCACGCTGCGGGTCAGTTGGTGCCGCAAGCGGCGGCGCGGGCGCGAGGACACGATCTGCGAGCCCTCGCGTTTCATTGCCGAAATGGGCCTGCAGGCAGAAGTGCCGCGTCCTGTCGGCGATACCGATCCCGACCGGACGCTGGACCGGTTGAAGGCGCTGTTGAAACGGTAATCAGTCCGCAGGGACTGCCCGGCGTCCGGGTTCACCTTGCAGATGGATTACCAGGGCGCGCGGGTGTAATCCATGGCGCGCGCGCGGGCTTCGGCCTGGGCGTTGATCGCGTCGGCGATGAAGCGGCCGGTGGCGGTGACGGCGCGACCCAGCGTACGGCCCAGTCGGCGAGCGATCTTGCTCAGCGACAGGGGCTGCGAGGCGTTCAGGATGGATTGGCTGTAGGCGCGTTCGAGGGCGTCGGACAGCAGATTCGGGGTTTGCGTAGCGTACATGACTGACTCCTGTTTCAGAAGCTGTAAGTTTCAATAGAGTCAGTATAGGGTAAACCCTAGGCGAAAGATAGGGGAAAACCCTAATCTTGTGCAAGGGGGTGAAACCAGTCCCGATTCTTGATGGAAAAACAACAGATCAGGATGAGTCCAGGCGCCGAGCAGTCCCTGCGGACTGCTCGGCGCCTGACGAATCGGAGCGCCTTGCAAGGCGCGAGGAATTGCTTAGTGCTTCCGAGCGAAGAACTTCTGAAAAGCCGCTTGGGCCTCGGGCGACTTCAGGCGCTCAAAGAACACCGCCGCCTCTGTGTCCAGGACGCGATGGACCTCGGCGCGGCCGGGCTCGCGCAGCAGGCGCTTGCTGGCGCGCACGGCCGGGCCCGGCTGGGCGGCCAGCGACTGGGCGCAGGCGCGCGCTGCGGCGAGCGGATCGTCCGCTACGGCGCTCAGCACCTGGCCGGCCAGTGCGTCTTCGGCCCCGAACGGCTCCGCACCCAGCAGCCACCGGGCGGCCCGGCGCTCACCCGCGAGGCGGGGCAGCAGCAGGCTGGAGGCGCCTTCCGGGCACAGACCCAGGGACACGAAAGGCAGGCGGAACACTGCGTCGGGGGCGGCGTAGACGAAGTCGCAGTGCAGCAGCAGCGTGACTCCCACGCCCACCGCCTGGCCCCGCACCGCCGCGATCACCGGCACGTCCACGGACGCCAGCGTGTGCAGGAAGGCGATCGAGCCCACGTCGCGGCTGTCCTGCGGCATCTGGAATTCCGCCAGATCGTTGCCGGCGGTGAAATGCCCGCCCGCGCCGTGCAGGATCACGGCTGCGCAGGCAGGGTCTGCGTCGGCCTCGCGCAGGGCGCGTTCGATGTCGCGGTACATGGCGTCGGTCAGGGCGTTGCGCCGTTCCGCCCGGTCGATCAGGATCTCCAGGACGGCCCCTTGGCGTTCGATGCGGATCATGCGCGGACCTCCTCGACGAAGCCGTCGCGCAGCGCCTGGGCGGCCTCGCGGTATTCGTCGCGCAGTCGGGCGACGATGTCGGCGGTGGGTTGCACGGCGTCGATATTGCCCACGCCCTGGCCGGCGCCCCAGATGTCGCGCCAGGCCTTCTTGTTGTCGCTGCCGAAGTTCGTGCCCTGGGCGGCCGGCAGATTGTCGGGGTCCAGGCCGATGGCGCGCACGCAAGGCTTCAGGTAGTTGCCCGGGATGCCGGTGAAGTAGGGGGTGTAGACGATGTCGGCGGCGGCCGTGTCGACGATCATCTGCTTGTACTCGGGCTGGGCATTGGCTTCTGCGCTGGCGATGAAGCGCGTGCCGACATAGGCGAAGTCGGCGCCCATGGCGCGCGCGGCCAGGATGTCCTGCCCCCGGCTGATCGCGCCCGACAGGCAGATCGGGCCGTCGAAGATGCGCCGGACTTCACCCAGCAGGGCAAAGGGCGACAGCGTGCCCGCATGGCCGCCGGCCCCCGCGCACACCAGGATCAGGCCGTCGACACCGGCCTCCAGCGCCTTTTGCGCATGGCGCAGCGTGGTCACGTCGTGGAAGACCTTGCCGCCCCAACTGTGGACCGCGTCCACCACCTGATTGGGCGCGCGCAGGCTGGTGATGATCAGCGGCACGCGGTGTTCGGCGCAGACCTCCAGATCGTGCTGCAGCCGGTCGTTGGACTGGTGGATGATGTGGTTGATCGCGTAGGGCGGAATTGGCCGGTCCGGATCCGCGGCGCGCAGGGCCGCCAGGCTGGTTTCGATCTGCGTCAGCCATTCGCCCAGCTTTTCCTGGGGGCGCGCGTTGAGCGCCGGCATCGAACCGATGATGCCGCTGGCGCACTGGGCGACCACCAGCTCCGGGTTCGAAACGATGAACATGGGCGCCGCCATGACGGGCAGCGTCATGGACTGGTGCAGCGACGTGACGAGGGGGTGAGGCATGAGGATTTGTCTCCGCGTGAGCATGGGGCCGCCGGCATCGGAGGGACGCAACGGCGAAGACGCCGCCCGTCGGCGCCGGTTCGGGCGGACGAACCCCGGCTGGCCCGCCGGGTGGTGCCTCATTCTAAATCAAACAATTGTTTGAAAACAGGGTGGGTGTTCCCTGAGGGTGGGGGCCTTAGCGAACCGGCTCAAATGGGTGGACCTGAATGTCCACATCGGGGAACGACGCCACCAGCTTCAGTTCGCCTCCCAGGGCCTTGACGTACTCGCGCAGGGTGCTGACGTACATGTCTTCACGGCGCTCCAGTTTCGAGACGGCGGCTTGTTCCACACACAGGGCCTTGGCGACTTCCGCCTGGGTTGCTTTGCGGGCTTTACGCAGTTCCTGGAGTTGCATTTCCACCAGCATGGCCTCGGCGCGCGCGGCGGCGCGGGCTTGTGCTGCCGGCGACATCTTGGTGCGCAATGCGCTGAATTTATTGGTCATGGAGATGCCTTTCCTTGATCAAAGCCCTGACATGCATGTCGTATAGCCCATCGGCGATTGGCACCTGGGTTGCGTACCAGCGGTCATCGCCGGTCTTGTCGCCACCCAGCAGAAGAATGGCGCAGCGACGAGGGTCGAATGCATACAGTATCCGGTAGGGCCGCCCCTCGTGCTGGATGCGAAGTTCGCGCATGTGCGCGTGTTTCGACCCCCGAATCCCGGATGTGTGGGGGAAACCGAGGTTGGGGCCTTTGGCTTCCAGCAGCCGTACCGATGCATCGATGGATTCCTGCTCAGCTTCTGTCAGAGAGATCCACCATGCGCCCAGTTCGTCGGTGTATTCCACGTCCCATCGCTGATTCATTATTCCTCCATAGGAATATTCCGTCAAGGGAATATTTCGCTCGGATAAATCGATGGCAATCCGTCCCATCATCTGCAAAGTGGAGGACGGCAGCGGGGATTTTAGAGGCGCTTCGTGCTGGGTTGGGCAGGGGTGTGGTGGAAATATCCGGCGGTGGACGGCCCGGCGATGAAAAACCCCAGCGCAAGGCTGGGGTTCATGGGTGCCGAAAGGCCGCGCCGAGGCGGCCGGGATCGGACTTACTTCGCGGCGTCCACCATGTACTGGATGGCGGCCTTGAGCTCGTCGTCGGAGGCTTGCGAGCCGCCGCGCGGGGGCATGGCGCCCACGCCGGAGATCGCGTTCTTCAGCATGGTATCCAGACCGGTCTTGACGAAGGGCTCCCAGGAGGCCTTGTCGCCGAACTTGGGCGCGCCGGCCAGACCGATGGAGTGGCAGGTGATGCAGACCGATTCGTAGAGCTTTTTGCCGACCGCATTGCCGGCATCCGCCTGGGCGGCAGCGGGCTTGGCCTCGGCCTGGGGCGCGGCGGCCGGGGCTTCGGCGGGTTTGGCTTCGGCGGCCTTGGGAGCTTCGGCCGGGGCGGCGGGCGCCGCGGCAGCAGGCGCAGCGGCTTCGGGCTTGGCCGCGCCGTCGGCGGCCGGTTCCTTGGGTTCGTCGAAATTGGCGCCCGACTGGTTGGTCATGTAGACCACGGCGCGCGCGACCTCGAAGTCGTCCAGCGAGGCGTTGCCGCCCTTCGGGGGCATGGCGCCGATGCCGTGGATGGCGTTCTTGACCAGGTCTTCGTAGCCCTGCTTGATGAACTTGGCCCAGGCGTCCTTGTCGCCGAATTTGGGCGCACCCGCGACACCCGTGCCGTGACAGGCCGAACAGGTGGATTGGAAGACCTGTTCGCCGGTCTTGAAGACCTTGGGCGCGTCGGCGTCGACCAGCTTGAAGCCGGCCACGGGCTGGATGCGCCGGGCGATGGCTTCTTCGGACTGGCTGTCCGAGCCTGCGCCCGTGCGGATGGACGAGCCCACCAGATTGACCAGCAGAATGATGACCGCGATCGGGATCAGGAAGGCCAGAATGACCGTGATCAGCAACTGACGCGGGGTCTTGATGGCGCTTTCGTGTCCGTGGGCGTTTTCAGGGAGACTCATGATGGGGGATCCTAGTACGCGTTCGTGTTACAGGCTTCAACCGAAGATTATAGCGACTGGCCTGCATGACTGCATGAGGCCTGCGCGTCCATGCTGCGTCGATACACCGGGGAGGGGAGCGGAACGCTTCCGCCCGGGCCAGCAGCGGATGCGCAAACACGATACAATGGCGTCCCCGTGTCGCAATGACAGGGGCGCCTGCGCAGACCTCGATGTCTCGCGTCCAGGCAGAATCGCCGGCCCAGGCCGGCGGACCGTGCGCCTGTAGTTCAATGGATAGAATAGGAGTTTCCGAAGCTTCTGATACAGGTTCGATTCCTGTCGGGCGCGCCACATCTGCTATGCATGAGTCCGGACATGGCGGCTATCTTCGGCATGCCGTGGCCTTCGGCCATGCCGCACAGCGTTCAGTTGCCGCTGAACGTCCAGTACGTTCAACTATAATATTTTCATCTATCAATGATTTTTCAGATGGCTGACTAATGATTTGGTGACGTATCTTTGTCTGCCGAAGAGGAGCCACCCACTTGCACGCCGACCGTTTGAAAAAGCGGATTTGCAGTCGCGGCTTCGATGTTTCTGCCGTCGGTTTTCTGAAGAATACGCTGCTGAGCGCCGTCTCCAACCCCCACTACATCCTGGGCGCCGCAATGGCGGTGCTGCTGCCCTCTGTGCAGGCGGCCGGCAATGCGGCCGATGCCGTCCTCCTGGCCGGTCCCTATGGCGTCGAGGCGGTCGGGGAGGGCAACGACATCACGCTCACCGGTGACAGTATTGAAACGGATCTCGATGACGCGCACGGCGCCTATGCGGCCGACGGCGGAACGATCTCCCTGATCGGCACCGACGTGACGACTTCGGGCGTGGGCGCGTCCGCCGTCTTCGCGGACGTCGGTGGCTCGATTACCCTCAGCGACCTGAACACGTTCAGCTTCGGCGATAATGCCGCAGGCGCCGTCGCCTCCGGCGCCGGCAGCCGCCTGATCTTGAACAACACTTACGTGAACATCCTGGGCAACGGCAGCGCCGGGCTGTTCGTGACCGGCGGGGGCAGGATCACCGTCAACGGCGGCGCCATCGCGACCGGCGATTATTACGGAAATACCGTGATCGCCGACTCCCCGGGCATGCTTGCCCGAGGCGCCGGGAGCAGGATCCAGGCCGGCAATGGCGCGACGGCTGCCACTTATGGCGCAAACAGTCCGGGCGTATGGGCCGATGCCGGAGCCGGCATCGATTTCTCGGGCTATGGTATTTTCACCTACCAACCCGATTCCCCCGGCGCCAAGGCGAGCGGCGCGGGCAGCGAGGTCACGCTGACCGACACCATCGTCCGCACGTCCGGCCCGTCCAGTGCGGGCCTGCTCGTGACCGACGCAGGCACGATCACCGTGAGCGGCACCGAAGTCACCACCGGTTTCAGGGTGACCGGAGGCAGCCCGCCGGTCCTCCAGTTTCCGGACGCCGAGATCGGCCTGGAGGCTCATGGCGCAGAGGTGGTCGGGGCCGATAGTCGGCTGCGGGCCGAACACACTGGGATCACCACAACCGGCGACGGCGCCCTCGGCGTCAGGGTCAATCAGGGCGGCACGGCCTCGATCATCGGCGGCGCCGTCACGACCCACGGCCGCTCGGCGCATGGTATCGCCGGCATCGATGGCGGCACGTTCACCGCGACCGGCACTTCGGTCGCGGCGGACGGCGCCGGATCGTCGGCAATCTATCTCGCTGGCAGCGCGCCGAGCGCCGTGTCGGTCGTCGGCGGCAGCCTGAGCGCCGCCGACGGCGCGATCATCCTCGCCGAAGGCGGCGTCGGCGTCGTCTCGATCCGTGGCGGCACGGTGATCAAACCGGCCGTCGTGAACGGCCGGCTGTTGCTGGCGCAGGTGACCGAGGATGCGTCGGGCAATCCGGCCAACCTGAGACTGGACATCGACGGCCTATCGGCTCTCGCCGGCGACGTCGTCGTCGATCCCTCGGTCCTCACCTACAACCTTTCCAGGACCGCCTGGGCGGGCAATCTGGTGCTGATCGGCCCCGGCAACACCGCCAGCGCGAACCTGACCGCGTCGCAGTGGACCGGCGATCTGCTGGCCGATGCCGGCAATGCCGCTGATGTGGCGCTGGCGCAGGGCAGTCTCTGGACCGGCCTGGCGCAGAATGCGACCCATGTCTCGATCGATGCCGGCAGCGCTTGGCGGGTGACCGGAAATTCCAATGTGACGGACACGGTGGCCAACGCCGGCCTGATCGAGTTCCTGGCGCGGCAGGGGGCATACAGCACGCTGACGGCAGGCAGCTACGCCGGCGCCGCCGGTAGCGCCATCGGCTTCAATACCTATCTCGGTGCCGACAACTCGCCGACCAACCTGCTGGTCATCCATGGCGGCCAGGCCGTCGGCACGACCTCGGTGCTGGTCAACAACGCCGGCGGCCCGGGCGCGCCGACTGTCGGGGATGGCATCCGGCTGGTGCAGGTGGCCGGCGGCGGCGCCACCATGCCCGATGCTTTCACGTTAGGCCGGCGTGTCGCCGCCGGCGCCTACGAATACCAGCTCTTCCGCGGCGGCAGCACGGGTCCGGACGACTGGTTTTTGCGCTCCCAGTTCATTGATGCGCACGGCCGGCAGATCCCGTTTTATCGCCCTGAAGTCGCGCTGTATGCGCCGATTCCGGCGATCGGCCGCCAGATGGGGCTGGCGACCTTGGGAACCCTGCATGAGCGTGTCGGTGAGCAGGAAAATCTGCGCGGCCTGCCGGGGGGGCGGGCCGGTGCGAACGGCGCTTGGGGGCGGGTGTTCGGGGAGCGCGTGAGCAACCGCTGGAGCGGAACGGTGGATTCAAGTGCGACGGGCAACCTGATCGGGTTCCAGGCGGGTCTCGACATCCTGCGCCGGACGACGGCCGGCGGCCACCGGGACCATGCCGGTTTGTATGCGGCCTATTCAGATTACAACTCGTCTTCGGTACGCGGCTTCGCCCTGGGGGGGCACAACCTGGAAGTGGGCCGGCTGCAGATGAACGGGCCGTCGGTCGGGGCCTATTGGACGCATTTCGGCCCGAGCGGCTGGTATGTCGATGGCGTGTTGCAGGGGAGCTGGTACGAGGCGAAAGCAACGTCCCGCTATGGCGCCGGGCTCTCGACCCATGTGACGGGATACACAGCGTCGCTGGAGGCGGGATACCCGATCCGCTTCGGAGCGGGGAATCGCTGGCTGATCGAACCTCAGGCGCAGATCATCCACCAGGGGGTGTCGGTGGACCGGTCGCAGGACCCGTATTCGACTTTGGACTGGCATGCAGGCCCGGCCTGGACCGGGCGGCTCGGGGCGCGGCTACAGTACACCGGGAGCGGCGACCAGGAGACGCTGTGGCAGCCCTATGCGCGGGTCAACCTCTGGCATGCCTTCTCCGGCAGTGACAGCACGAGTCTGGGCGCTTCCTCGCCGATCATCGAGACTCGCTTCGGCGACACTGCGCTGGAACTCGGCGGCGGCGTCACCGCGAGGGTGGGCAGGAAAGTGAGCGTTTACGGCCAGGTCAGCTACCGCAGGTCGCTCGACGGCGGCCGCAGCCGCCAGACCTCCACCGCCGGCACCGTCGGCGTCCGCGTCAACTGGTGACTTGAGACGGATCAGAGCGGCTTTTCCATCCGGTAGTGGTGGATCGTCACGCCGTGGCGCGGAAAGTCACGACGTTCGATTTCCTGGAAGCCCCGGCGGCGAAAAAAACCCGCGCCGATTCGCGGGTCTCGATGGGATCGATAGAAAATGCCTGGCTCATCTTAACGGAACCACAAGGACAACCAGGGTACGAAGGCGATGATGGTGGCTGCAGCCATGAGCCCCAGGAAAAGCGGCCAGATCCGCGCCGCGATGGCGGGGTAGGGCACTCCGCTGACCGCTGAGGCGGCGAAGAGATTGATCCCGACGGGCGGAGTGATGAAGCCGATGGTGAGCGTGCAGACGATGAACACGCCGAAATGGACGGGATCCATGTGCAGCGCCAGAGCGATCGGCATCAGGATGGGCATCAGGATGATGATCGAAGCGATTGTTTCCATGAAACACCCGACGACGATGAGCAGCGCCATGATCGCGAGGACCGTGCCGGCGAAACCCATTTCCGTGGAGATCATCGCTTCGGCCAGGGCATCCGGAATGCGGAGCACGGACATGACCTCTCCGAACAGGATCGAAAAGGCGATGATCGGCCCGATCATGCCCGTGATGTTCCCGCTGCGTATGAGGAGGTCCGGCACCGCCTTCCAGGACAGGCCCCGGGTGACCAGGATTTCGACGAGCAGGCAGTATGCGACGGCGACCGCCGCCGATTCGGTGGGGGTGAAGATTCCGGAATAAATGCCCCCCAGGATGATTGCCGGTGCCAGCAGGCCGTATCGGGCGGCCCACGCCTTTTCGCCCAGCCGCCTGGCCGAAAACGTTGTCCGGGCCTGGACCCCCCATTTCATGTAGCGGCATACCAGGTAATTGGCCAGGCACATGCAGGCCGCCATGAGGACGCCGGGAAACACGCCGGCCAGGAACAGGTCGCCGACGGACGTGGACGTGACGACCCCGTAGATGATGAAGATCAGGCTGGGCGGCACGATGATGCCCAAGCATCCGCCGCTGGCCGCCAGCGCTGCGGCATAGGGCTTGTCGTAGCCTTTTTCCACCATCGACGGGATCATGATCTTGCCGATGGCGGCGGTGTCGGCGGAGTTCGAACCGCTGGTGCCGGCGAAGAAAAAACATCCGCCGATGGTCGACATGCCCAGGCCTCCGTGGACCCAGCCCAGCAGGGCCTCGCCCAGGTCCGTCAGGGCTTTGGCGATCCGGCCCCCGGAAATGATGTCTCCCGTGAGAATGAACAGCGGCATGGCGAGCAGGGCCCAGTTGTCGACTGCGGTGAAGGGAACCTGCCCGATGATGTCGATGGAATAGACGCCCGCCACCACGATCATGGCCAGCGAGCCCAGGCCCAGCACGAGAAACAGGGGCAGTCCGATGACAAGATGCACGATCATCAGGATCGCGATCACAGCCACTCCGATGTGTGCGTCAGTCACTTTGTTCTCCTCCTTCGATGGCGACGGTGCCGCTCAGTTGGTATTCCCGGATCATGGCGAGGGATCGCTGGATGACCCGGTAGCCGAGCAGCAGGAAACCGATCGGCAATGCCGCCTGGGCGAATGCCATGTTCAGGTCCAGCCCGGTCATCAGCACGTCGTTCTCCATCTGCAGTTGCATGACACGGATGGAGTGATACACGGCGAGTGCGACGAGGAGCAGGTGCAGCAGGTCGAAATAGAGATACAGCCACAGGCGCTTCGCGTGTGACAGCGCGCGGGGCACCAGGTCGATGCGGATGTGGCCCCGGTTTCTGCCGATGTGGGCGGCAGCCACGTACACGAGGAACACGAAGCTGTAGCGGGCGGTCATTTCGCCCCATTCGCTGGAGGCCCCGAAGGCGTGCCGGCGTATCACTTCAATCAGGATGATCAGGACGAGATAGGCATAGCTGGCGACCATCAGCCATGGCTCCAGCTTCTCGTCGACCAGTTTCCAAAGACGGTTTTCCATTTGAGTCTCCCCCGGCGGGGCCGGGCTAGGCGGGATAGGGGCGTAGGGCGCAGCCGCCGCCGGACTTACGCGGCTTTTTTGGCGGTGAAGGCGGTGATTTGCTCGTAGAGCGCATTGCCGTACCGTTTTTTCCAGGGCTCCCATTCGGGGCGACGATGGCCCACAGCTTCAAGCCAGCGGGAGCGCTCTTCTCTGGACAGGTCGATGATCTCGATGCCTGCGGCCTTCCATTCGCTCCACATGGCGTCATCCGCCACGGCTTGCTGGCGCTTCTGGTATTCCCAGCACTCCGCGGCGGCCCGGTCGATGGCTTCCCGGATCGCTGCCGGGAGCTTGTCGTACCACGAGCGAGACACCATCGCCACATGCGCATTGAAGCTCATGTTGATCCGCGTGCAGGTGCTCAGAACCTCATGGATCCGGTTGGCCGTCAGCGGGCCCAGGCCCACGTGCAGCGCGTCTACGGCGCCCTGCTGCATGGCCTGATAGGTTTCAGCCCAGTTGATCGAGACCGGGCTGGCGGGAGTCAGGGCGAACGTCTGCTGTTCGATCTTCGAATTCGTGACTCGCAGCTTCACGCCATCCAGATCTTGCGGCACGTGGATGCGCCGATTGTTGCGTTTGCTGGCGCAGATCACCCGGAAGCCGGTGTTGGCCCACATGCCGGGCAGGATGCGCAGGCCTTTGCGCGCGGGCTGGGTCATGAAGTCCGACGCGGCGAATTCCGGGCTTTCCAGATACGTGTTGAAGGCGTCCTTGTCGGGAAACAGGAAGGGCAGGTCGAGCAGGTTGAACACTTCGGCGTAGGGCGTGAAATTCTGGGCGGACACCTGGCAGGCCTGGATCGCGCCGTATTGGACTTTCTGGGGAAGCTCTGTCTGTCCGCCGAGCTTGCCGCCTTCGTGCAGATCGACCGACAACTGGCCTTCGCTGTATTTTTCGGCGAGTTCCTTGAACAGTTCGATGCCGGTGACGACGTATTTTTCACTGGATTGCGAGAAGGTGTGGGCGAACAGCATGCGGTGCGGCGCGCTGGCCCTTGCCGTGCGGAAGGGCAGCGGCGCCAGGGCCGCGCCGGCCGCCAGCGCCAGGCCGGTGTGGATCAAGCGTCGGCGCGGCATATCGATTCCATGAGTCATGGGGTGTCTCCTTTCTGGTTTTCATGAAGGGTGTCGCATTGGGAAACAGGGGGCGTCACCACATGCCGAATCGGCGGTAGATGCTGCCTAGATCGCCGGCGGCCCGCCGCAGCAGGGTCGCGTGCTCGAGCGCTTGGGGCAGGTCCATCCTGGCTTTCAGCGCATGCACCGCGACCGTGCCGATGACGCGCCGGTTGCGGCCGAAAACGGGGACGGCGACCGAAATCAGGCCGCGCAGATAGCCCTCGTCGTCGGTCGACAGGTTGGCGCGCCGGATCGTCGTCAGCTCCTTGGCGAGCACATCCGGGTCGGTGATGGTCTTGGGTGTGTAGCGGGTGAGTGGCGCTTCGTACAGCAGACGGCGGCGTTGGCCGGCCGGCATGTGGCTCAGGAACAGTTTGCCGCTTGACGTGCAATGCAGGGGAACCCTGGACCCAGGTTCGAGATGCAGGCGCAGCGGCCATTTCGCTTCGACGCGGTCCACGTAGACCACGTCGGTGATGTCCAGTGTCGTGAAATTGCAGGTTTCTCCCAACTGGTCCACGAGAAGCTGCAGGACCGCCCGCCGTTCGCTATGCAGCGCGTCGTTTGCGTCGATGTTCCTGGTCAGCGCGATCAGGCGTTCCCCGGCCGAGTAGTGCTTGCCCTTGGGTTCGAGCATCAGTACTTTGGCCTCGACCAGTTGTTTGGTGATGCGATGCAGCGTGGATCGCGGCGTGTTCGTCTGTTTCGCGATCTGCTCCAGCGTCATGGGCGCCGTCGCCCGCGCGACGGCCTCGGCGATGTCGAAACATCGCAGGCTCGTCGCAGATCGAGTCTTGGCGAGCGGTGGGTTTGCTTGATGAACGGCCATGGGGCCTGTCTCCTCCATCAGTGCCGGCGACTTCGTCGTTCGCCGTGCGTGCATCGACCTGTCAGCCGGGCTGCGTGCCCGGGCGCAGGTCATTGTTCGGTCATGTCCAGCGCCTCGATGATTGCGTGCAGACGGTGTTTCGCTGCCGGTGCGAGCGTCGGCAGGGGCGCGCGGACGGCCCCCAGCCTCAGGTCCGTGCGCGCGGATATTTCCTTGATCGACTGCGGCACGCCGTATTGCTTGAAGAAATGGAACAGCGGCTGCAGTTCGCCGTAGCGGCGGGCTGCGGCCTCGCTCCAGGGGTCGTCGGCCAGCGTTCGGTAGAGCGCCGTCAGTCGGTCAGCGATGAGGGGGTGCATCATGACTTCCCACCCTTGCGCACCCAGGCGGAATCCGTCCAGCGCCTGGTAGTGGAAGCCGCAGTACAGCGTGTAGCGGTCTCCGCACAGCATCCGGATGTCGCGCAGCCGGGATACGTCGTTCGAGGCTTCCTTGACGGATGCGATCCGGTCGATGGACGACATCGCCAGGATGCGGTCGGGGGTGAAATCGAAGTGGGTCGGCAGGGTCAGGTTGTACAGGCGGATCGGCACGGACGAGGCGTCGGCGATGGCCTGGTAATGGGTATAGGCGGCGTCAAATGACGCGGGGAAGTACTGCTGGAATTCGACCATCAGGCTGGTCGCGCCCAGATCTTCCGCCTGCCGCGCGTGGATCGTCGCCTGGTGGGTCGAGATTGCGCCGATGCCGACGTTGATTGCGACCTTGCCGCTCGCGGTCCGGCAGACGGTCCGCAGGACTTCCGTGCGCTCCGCGTCGGTGAGGTAGGGGCCCTCGCAGGTGCTGGCGATGCAGGTGACCCCCGTCACTCCGGCTGCAATGATGCGCCGGACGTATTCTTCGAGGATTTCCGTGTCCACCCTGCCCGCAGCGTCGTAGGGCGTGGCCAGATAGCTGTACAGCCCTCCGGGATCTCGTATCGTCATGTCGATGGCTCCCTTCGCCCGTGTTTGTCGAGGTCAGGCGTCGGCGTCTTCGGAGAACTTGTCCCGGCCGGATCCGATTTCCACCGTCTCCCCCGTATCCGTGAAGGTGCGGGTGACGTGCGAATCGCGCAGGACGCCGTAGATCACCATGACCAGGGCCGGCTCGGTGCCGATATTGCTGAATTCGTGGGCGACGCCGCCGGAGATGAAGGTGGAATCGTAGGGTTCGCAGTCTCTTTCGATGGCGTCCAGCTTGATGCGGACCTTGCCTTTCAGCACGGTGACCTGCTCTTCCGCGTTGGGGTGGCAGTGGTTCGGCACCGACGTGCCGACGGGCAGCCAGGTGACACCCGAGTGGATGCGTGTCGCGCCTTGTCTGGCGCCCGCGATCGGGTGATTCACGATCCCGCGTCCTCGCTCGACGGAAGGGAGCTGATCGTACGCCAGGAAGTGAAGTTCTCGTGCCATGCCATGCTCCTGTGCAATTAGTAGAGGCCTAAATCAATGAGCCCAGTCTTGCATGAAGGGTATGGGGGAACAAGGGTCGCCGGCGCTTATTCGGATGTATAAGTCCCGGAATTGGGACAAAGGCACGACAAAAAACGCGCCGCACGCCATTCAGGGCGTGCGGCGCGAGTCTGTCAGCCGCATTTCCCCCTGGCCGTGGTGGGTGGGGACGGCGTGACGAGGGAAGTTCTTGCGCAGGGCGTGCGCCGTGCGGCCTTAATGTACCGGCGACGGCCCCAGCGCTGCATGAAAGCGCGCCACGTAATCCTCGAAGGAGATCGTGTCAGCCGCCTCGATGGCGGCCTGGTCGGCGATCGAGGCTTGGGCGGCCGCGTCGTAGTCTGCCAGGGTATCGGCCGGCAGGCTGTTCGCGCGCAGGGCATTCCAGTGGGCCTGGCTTTGAGCCAGGGTCCAGTCGTGGAACTCCTGGCCGCTGTCACGCAGGGCGGCCAGCAGGCGGGCCGAGGGCGTGGCCTCCGGATCACGGGTCTTGGCGCGCTGCGCCTCCAGTGCGGCGGCATGGCCGTCGTCGCCGGACTGTTCGTCCAGCAGGCGGGCATAGGGTCCGAGACGATCCAGGGCGTCATCCGCCCAGTCGCGCAGGCTGGTCGCGTGGCCGTCACGTTGCAGCAGCAGGCCCGGGCGGCGGCCTTCGCGGGCGACCAGGGCGAAATTGTTCTGGCTTTCCTGGCAGAAGCCGGGCGGGGGGAACAACGGACTTTCCTCGACCGCGCAGTACAGCAGGAAGGCGTCCAGGAATCGGCTGGTCTCGACCGCGATGCCGGCGGGCGCCCAGGGGTCGATGTCCATGCAGCGGACCTCGATGTACTGGATGCCGCGCTGGCGCAGCACGGTGTTGGGCCGTTCGCAGCGGGCCGTGGTCTGCTTGGGCCGGATGTTGGAATAGTATTCGTTCTCGATCTGCAGAATGTTGGTGTTCAACTGGATGCGCCGGCCGTCGCGGTGGGTGCCGATGGCTTCGTAGGCGGGCCAGGACGTCGTGGCGGCGCGGTGGATGCGGGCGGTGAAGGTATCCAGATCGTTGTAGCAGAGCTGCAGGTCGGACTGGATCGGGCTCTTGTAGCCCAGGTCGCTCATGCGCAGGCTGGTGGCCCAGGGCAGACAGTAGGTGTCCGGGCTGAGCCGCGTCAGTTGGGCCTCGAAGCCGGCATGCTGCAGAAAGCTGCGGGACACGGCGGGCGAGGCCCCGAACAGGTACATCAGCAGCCAGGCGTGGCGCGTGAAATTGCGGATCAGGGCCATGTAGCCGGTGTTGCGCCGGTCCTGCAGCGTGTCGCCGTCGGCCAGCAGGTCCCAGGCGGCCTCGGGCAGCGAGAAGTTGTAGTGCACCCCGGCGATGCATTGCATGACCTTGCCGTAGCGCCAGGCCAGGCCCTGGCGGTAGACGTGCTTGAGCATGCCGGTGTTGGATGTGCCGTACCAGGCGATGGGGATGTCGGCCTCCGGCGGCAGGTGCGCCGGCATGGACTGGTTCCAGATCGGTTCGCCGGGGTTGCGTTGCGCCACGAAGCGGTGGATGTCGGTCAGCTCGCCGACCAGCGCCTGGGCATCGGGCAGGGGCCGGGTGATGAGTTCCAGCAGGGATTCGGAATAGTCGGTGGTGATGCGGGGGTTGGTCAGTGCC
Organism: Castellaniella hirudinis; assembly: GCF_042651965.1. Taxonomy (NCBI): domain Bacteria; kingdom Pseudomonadati; phylum Pseudomonadota; class Betaproteobacteria; order Burkholderiales; family Alcaligenaceae; genus Castellaniella; species Castellaniella hirudinis. The sequence continues at coordinate 254,174 of NZ_JBHSDY010000001.1, read as the reverse complement.
GATCCTAGCGCAGCCGGGTGCGGCGTCGCGGCCAGGTTCCCCGCCGCATCCACTCGCAGGCCTTCTTTTTCGATGCCGCGCCGGATGGCGCGCAACAGTTCAGGTTGCGCCGCCAGGTGGGCGCGCCGTTCCGAGGCCAGGCTCATGATGAATGTGTACCAGGTTGGTCTGAATAAAGAGGGATTTTAGCTGCATCGGGAGGCTGTTTCTGCGCCCCGGGGACTTTGAACCGGTGCGTGATGGCCGCGTTGCAGGCGGCGCGGTGCCGGGTCACGCGCCGTACAATGCGGCCGAAGGGCGCCCGGTGCCGTGCCGGGCGCGATCGGAAATAAGGGTGGGAGACGGCATGTTCAGGATTCTGGCGATCGTGTGCTGCGCGGCCTGGCTGGCCGCCTGTTCGCCGACCTTCGACTGGCGGCCGGTGGCCTTTGGCCAGGGCGGCGCGGCGGGGGTGCTGCCGGATACGCCGCAGACGCAGGCCCGGCCGGTGATGTTCGAGGATCGGACGCTGAATCTGACGATGCGCTCGGCGCGGGCCGGCGGCGTGCTGTTCGCGCTGGGCGCTGCGGATCTGCCGCCGGAATGGGCCGACGATGCGGCGGCCCGGCGGCGTCTGGCCCGCTGGGCGGTCGATGCCTTGTACCGCAACGTCGGGGCCGAGCCGCCCGGCCCCGAGACCGATCCCGAGCAACGCGTTTCTTTCGAGGGGCGCGGGCCGCAAGGCCCGGTGCGGGTCGAGGCGCAGATCAAGGTGACGGCGACGGAGTGGCTGGAGGCAGTGGTGATTGCCGGACCCGATGACTATGCGAGTGCGCCGGTGGGTGATTTCTGGCTGTCATTGCGCTGGCCGGGCGGGGCGGCGGGGACAGCAACGCCCGGCTCAGCGCCGCAGTGATCGCGGCCTGGCGCGTGCGGACCTCCAGTTTGTCGCAGGTGTTGGCGATGTGGAAATTGGCAGTCCGTTCGCTGATGCCCAGGATACAGCCGATTTCCCAGCTCGTTTTGCCTTGTGCCGCCCAGTACAGGCAGTCGTGTTGGCGCTCGGTCAGCAAGGTCATGATGATGTCTCCTTTGAGATTGATCCATCTATTAATGAAAGCTAACGTGAGCAAATGTATCGGCCGTTTTTCGGCTTGCCAAGCGGAAATCCAAAAAACATTGATGTGACCTAATTCCAGGGATGTGGCGGTCCACCCCAGGCGCGGCGCGGACCTTGTCGGCCGGGCTTGCCCGTGCGGCGGATCGCGGTCTAGAATAAATGACGAATTGGCGCCGATTTGCCTGATCCGCTTGCGGGCGCTCCATAAATCCAGCTAAAGAGGTCTCATGACCACGACCGCCGTTTCTCCCGTGCCCGCCGTTGCGCCGGCCGCCTCCGCCATCGATCCGCGTCCCGTGCCTGAAGGCAGCGTCGGATTCGTCTCGCCGGAATTCCTGCATTTCTCCGAACCCCTGACGCTGTCCAGCGGCCAGGTGCTGTCGTCCTATACCTTGGCAGTGGAAACCTATGGCCAGTTGAACGCCGCGCGCAGCAACGCGGTGCTGGTCTGCCACGCGTTGAATGCCTCGCATCACGTCGCCGGCATGGACGCCGAGCGTCCGGACCAGATCGGCTGGTGGGACAATATGGTCGGCCCCGGCAAGGCCGTGGACACCGACCGGTTCTTTGTCATCGGCATCAACAACCTGGGCTCGTGTTTCGGCTCCACCGGGCCGACCACGATCGATCCCGCCACGGGCCAACCCTGGGGTGCGGCGTTTCCGTTGCTGACGGTCGAAGACTGGGTGCATGCCCAGGCGCGTGTGGCCGACCATTTCGGCATCGAGCGCTTCGCCGCCGTGATGGGCGGCTCGCTGGGCGGCATGCAGGCCCTCAGTTGGGCGATCACCTGCCCGGAGCGGGTGGGCGATTGCATCGTGGTCGCCAGCACGGCGCGTCTGTCGGCGCAGAACATCGCCTTCAACGAGGTCGCCCGCCGCGCCATCCTGACCGACCCGGATTTCCGGGGCGGGGATTACCACGCCCACGGCGTGGTGCCGTCCAACGGCCTGTCAGTCGCGCGCATGGTGGGCCACATCACCTATCAGTCCGACGAGGTCATGGCCTCGAAATTCGGCCGCGCGCAGCGCGCGCCCGGCCCCACGGGCGAATACCGCTACAACTACGACGTCGAATTCGAGGTCGAGTCCTACCTGCGTCACCAGGGAGAAAAATTCTCCCGGTACTTCGACGCCAATACCTACCTGCTGCTGACCCGCGCCCTGGATTATTTCGACCCGGCGCGCGCGCATGGCGGCGATCTGGCCAAGGCGCTGGCCGCGGCGCAGGCGCGCTTCCTGCTGGTGTCCTTCACCACGGACTGGCGCTTCGCGCCCGAACATTCGCGCGAGATCGTCCGCGCCCTGCTGAAGAACCAGCGCGAAGTCACGTACGCGGAAATCGATGCGCCGCACGGCCACGACGCGTTCCTGCTGGGGGACCCGCGCTATCACGCGGTGGTGCAGGGCTATTACGACGGCATCGCCGCCCGGCTTGGCCTGGGCGAACGCCGCCGCGTTGCGGGGATCCTGGCATGATGACCGTGCGAGCGACGGTGCCGTTTTCGGCCGCATCGGACGCGGATCAGCCGCTGCGCGTCGACCTGCTGCGGATCGCCGAATGGATCGAACCGGGCAGCCGGGTGCTGGACCTGGGCTGCAGCGATGGCCGGCTGCTGGATTACCTGCAGCGGACCCGCCAGGTGCGCGGCGCCGGGGTCGAGCTGGATGACGAGCGCGTGATCGCGTCGGTGCGGCGCGGGGTGCGCGTGATCCAGCAGAACCTGGAAGAAGGCCTGGCGCTGTTCGACGACAAGCAGTTTGATACCGTGGTGCTGTCCCAGACCCTGCAGTCCATGCATCACACGGAACACATTCTGCGGGAAATGGCGCGGGTGGCCCATTACGGCATCGTGTCCTTCCCGAACTTCGGCTACTGGCCGCACGGCTGGTCGATCCTGCGCGGGCGCATGCCGGTCAACGACCAGATGCCCTACCAGTGGTACGACACGCCCAACATCCACCTGTGCACCCTGCGTGATTTCCAGCTATTGGCGGCGCAACTGGGGCTGCGGATCACGCACCTGGCCACGTTCCGGGGCGACCAGGAAATCCTGCGGCTGCGCGGCTGGCGCAGCCAACTGGCGGTCTACCGCTTTGAATCGCCCGGGAGCGGGCGCGCATGACGCAAGCCCGGGGCGCGGACACCGACGCCGCCGACACCGACGTCTCGATGCGCGGCTGGCGGGTCTACGGCGGCCGGCGTGTCGCCCCGCTGCTGATTCTGGGCTTTGCCAGTGGCCTGCCGCTGGCGCTGACCTCCGGCACGCTGCAAGCCTGGGCCACGGTGGCGCAGGTCTCGCTGCAAAGCATCGGCTTTCTGACGCTGGCGGGCACGGCCTACACCCTGAAGTTTCTGTGGGCTCCGCTGGTGGACCGCTACGCGCCTCCTTTGCTGGGACGGCGGCGCGGCTGGATCTTTCTGACGCAGTGGCTGCTGGCGGCCTCGATCGCCGCCATGGGCTTGTTCAATCCCGGTACGGAGCTGAAAGTCCTGGCCCTGCTGGCGGTCTGGGTGGCCTTTCTGTCGGCAACCCAGGACATTGCCTTCGACGCCTATAGCACTGACGTGCTGCGCCAGGACGAACGCGCGGCGGGCGCGGCACTGAAGGTCATGGGCTACCGCTTGGCGATGGTGGTGTCGGGCGGCCTGGCGCTGATCCTGGCCGACCAGTGGCTGGGCTGGAATGCCATGTACGTGCTGATGGGCGGGCTGATGGCGCTGACGTCCCTGGCGACCTTGTGGGCGCCGGAACCGGAGCGCGTCGCCCGACCGCCGCGCACTCTACGCGAGGCCGTGGTTGAACCCCTGCGCGAGTTTTTCGGACGCCCGGAGGCCTGGGCCATCCTGCTGCTCATCGTGCTGTACAAGCTGGGCGACGCGTTCGCGGGCGCCTTGTCCACCACCTTTCTGATCCGGGGGGCCGGTTTCGACGTCACCGAGGTCGGCATGGTCAACAAGGTCTTCGGTCTGGCCGCCACCATCGTCGGCGCGCTGGCCGGGGGGGCGTTGATGACGCGCCTGGGCCTGTACCGTTCCCTGATGGTGTTCGGCGTGCTGCAGGCGGTCTCGAATATGGGCTACTGGATGCTGGCCGTCACCCCGCCGCACCTGTATTCCATGGCGCTGGTCGTGGCGGTGGAGAATCTGTGCGGCGGCCTGGGTACGGCGGCCTTCGTGGCGTTGGTGATGGCCCTGTGCCAGGCAAAGTTTTCCGCGACGCAGTTTGCGCTGCTGTCGGCCTTGTCGGCCGTGGGCCGCACGTATCTGGCCGGGCCGTTGACGCCGGTGCTGGTCGCCGCCTTCGGCTGGCCGGTGTTCTTTGTGCTGACCGTGTTGATCGCCCTGCCGGGGCTGGGTCTGCTGTGGTGGATGCGTGGACGGATCCGGGCGCTGGAGGCAATGGCCTAGCTGTGAGCGGACGGCTCGTCTTCGCGCGCCCCTGCGGCAAATGCCCGGGGTGTGACACCGGTATGCGCGCGAAAGGCCGCAATAAAGGACGACAGGCTGTCGTAGCCGCAGGCCAGGGCCACGTCGGTGATGCGGTCGCCGCGTTCCAGCAGGGGCAGGGCATGCACCAGCCGGGCGCGCTGGCGCCACAGGCGGAATCCCAGGCCGGTCTGTTGCTGGAACAGCCGTGTCAGGGTCTTGTCCGACAGTCCCAGGCGGCGGCTGAACGCGCCCAGGCCCAGGGCGCTGTCGGGATGGCTCTGCAACTGGCGGCACACCGATTGCAGGCGCGGGTCGGTGGGCCAGGGCAGGATCAGTCCGGCGTCCTGGCTGATGGCCAACTGGTCGGCCAGCACCCGGGCCAGCCGGCCGTCCGGGCCGTCGGGGTCGTATTCGATGGGCAGGGTGCTGAACTGCCGGATCAGTTCGTGCAACAGGGGACTGACGGCCAGCACCCGGCAGGCAGGCCAGTCCAGTCCCAGTGTCGCGGCGTCCAGGTACAGGCTGCGGATGATGGTGTGCGAGGTAAGCGACGATTGCCGCACCTGGTGCGGCACCCCGGCCGGAATCCAGACCGCGCGCTGCGGCAGGGCGACGAAGCGGGCATTCGGCGTCCAGACCTGCAGATAGCCCTGGGTGGCGTAGGATAGTTGCGCCCAGGTGTGTTTGTGATGCCGGGGGATCAGGATGTTCGACTGGCTGTCGATGTTGCCGTAGACGGGCCGGGGCAGGCGGCGCAGGGTGGTTTTGATGTCCGTTCGCGAATGTTTCATAGCTGTTTGCCGCCAAACATGGCTTTCCACTCAGTTTAACCTTCTCTTCGAGAGCCCCGGACCGCCGGAGCACCCATTTCCATGATGTCGAAATTACGTCTGCTGTTCGATCGTTTCACCCTGATTCTGATCGCGGTCGTCACGACCGCCACGGTCTTGCCCGCCCACGGTCAGGGCGCGGTGTTCTTCGAACGGCTCACGGCCGCAGCCATTGCGTTGCTGTTCTTCCTGCATGGGGCCAAGCTTTCACGCGAGGCCATCATCGCCGGAGCCACGCACTGGCGGCTGCATGGGGTGATCTTCATCTGGACATTTGTGATTTTCCCCATCCTGGGGTGGGTGCTTCGGCCGGTTCTTTTGCCCTTGCTGGGCGAACCGCTTTACGTGGGCATCGTCTACCTGTCGGTCCTGCCCGGCACGGTCCAATCCGCCATCGCTTTTACCTCGATCGCACGCGGCAATGTGCCCGCCGCCGTCTGCGCCGCCTCGGCGTCCAGCATCGTCGGTATCGTGATCACCCCCCTGTTGCTGCAATGGTTCCTGGGCGCGGATACGTCGGCCCTGGGCGGCAGTTCGCTGCTGCAGGCCATCGGCCGCATCAGCGTGCAGATTTTCCTGCCTTTCGTCGTCGGCCATCTGATGCGTCCGGTGATCGGCCGCTGGATGGACGGCCACCGCAAGCTCGTCACCAGCGTGGACCAGAGTTCGATCCTGCTGGTGGTCTACACGGCGTTCAGTGAGTCGGTGATCGGCGGGCTGTGGCAGACGGTGGACACGGTGTCGCTGGCCTGGCTGGTGGTGGCGTGCTGCGGGCTGCTGGCGCTGGTGCTGGTGTTGAATACGTGGTCGACACGCCGCCTGGGCTTCAACCGCGCCGACGAGGTCACGATCGTGTTCTGCGGTTCGAAGAAGAGCATGGCCACGGGGGTGCCGATGGCCGGGGTGCTGTTCAGCGCGGGGGCGATCGGCCCGGTGCTGCTGCCGCTGATGATCTTCCACCAGATCCAGTTGATGGTGTGCGCGGTGCTGGCGCAGCATTATTTGCGGTTGGAGCAGCAAGGGAAAGGGACGGCGGGGCGGCGGGCTGCAGCTTGATTTTGAGCCGTTTGATTTGAGTTCTTAACCGCCCGCCGCCCTCGCACCCCGCCGGGGCCAGGTCGGGACGGCTCGGGCGCAGGTCGTGCGCCCTCGGCCTTCGGCTTCCCGTCCCTCCAACAGGCCCCGCCGGGGCGCAAGAGCGTCAGGCTGGCGGTGGGGCTGGGCCTTAGGCCTTCTTCACGAATTCCGACTTCAAACCCATCGAACCAAACCCATCGATCTTGCAGTCGATGTCGTGATCGCCATCCGCCAGGCGGATGTTCTTGACCTTGGTGCCGACCTTGACCACCGAGGACGAGCCCTTCACCTTCAAATCCTTGATCACCACCACCGTGTCGCCGTCCTGCAGCACATTACCGTGGGCGTCATGTACAACCCGCGCCGGCTCGGTCTCCGCCGCAGCAGTCTGGGGCCATTCGTGCGCGCATTCAGGACAGACGAAGTGATCGCCGTCCTCGTAGGTGTATTCGGAGTTGCACTGAGGGCAATTGGGCAGCGGGTTCATGGGTTTCCTTATGTTGGGGTGAACGGAGGAGTGTAGCGAGAATGCACGAAGATACTTTTAAGATGCTTTATTCAATCCAGCTTGAGCCGAAAGCGGCTGCAGCGTACAGAATAATAGTAAAACCGAAGAAGGGTTTTTTTGGTGCTATTGTATGAATGAATCGAGCAAATAATACTGGTAATAGAATGATCGTTACCGAGACAAATGCAGCTGGTGCTGTAAATATCCAAGTAATAATATAGTAGAAGAAAAATAGGCTCGCTAATAATATAGAGAAAATGAGGCCAATAATTATTGGGTTTGTGAAATATGGAATTTCCCAGTCAAATGGCAATGGAATGCTGTAGAGGCTCGTTGCAAAAATATGCATAAATGATATGTTGAATAGCAGATCAAAAATGCCTACGAGAACAGGGCTGAAAATCATCAGCAAAATTTGCGGGCCGATTTCCTGAACAGTTTTTCGGTGATGAAGGCACCATTTGATTGAGAACCATCCGAAGGCGCTGCCGAAACTTACAAGTAGAGGAACGTTAAAGAGGCTTGGGTTTGATTCAATAAGTCTTGGAAGAACGAACGACATCGAGAAAAACAGAACGGCGGACCAGCCATAGAGTTTTTTTAATGAAAGAAGACTTTCATTGATTTTTGCGTCTTTCAATTTTTTATTGAAGCTGTCATATCCATTTTCAAGATACGTAACTAGTTCGTCGATTTTTTGGTTTTGGCGTGCGATGTTTCCTGCCCAGTAGATACTGATAATTATTTGAACAAAAGAAAGCAGTGTCTTGAGCATAAGGGTTTGTGTGATATATAGGGCGTATAAATCCGCGAGTTGGGCTTTTCTGTATCTACTGAATTCAGCTGGCAGTGGGTCGTCCACGAGGGAGTGAGCGCCTGAGCCAATTGCTCAATAAAAAAGGCCTGGAATCCCAGGCCCCAATCTACGGAGAAAAGCTGAATCAGGCGGTCGTGTGCAGCAGCGTTCCCACCATGCCGCTGGTCGCCAGTTGCGGGGCGGTGGGCACGGAGTTGACCAGGCTGAGGATGGTGTTGGCTTGGCCGTCCAGGACCTTGCGCAGCAGCAGGTTGTCTTTTTCCTGCATCGCGATGGCTTGTTGCAGGCCGACGGCGGCGCCGACTGCGCCTTCGATGGAACCGGACATGGGGAACTCCTGTAAAAATGCGGCCGTCGCGTGGCAGCGAGGGCGGTGAAAACGGATCTAGCCTTTTCTACGACACCGAGTGTACTTTCTTTAGGCTGCGATTCTATGACCAATCGTAATCGATGGTCAGGGGCGCGTGGTCGCTGAATCTGGGTTCGCGGTGGATGGAGACGGTGCGTGCCAGGGCGGCGATGCCGGGGGTGGCGATGTGGTAATCGATGCGCCAGCCGACGTTCTTGGCCCAGGCCTGGCCGCGGTTGCTCCACCAGGTGTAGGCTTCGCCGGTGGCGTCCGGGTGCAGGCGGCGGTAGACGTCGACCCAGCCGCGTTGGTCCAGGACCTGGGTCAGCCAGGCGCGCTCTTCGGGCAGGAAGCCGCTGTTTTTCAGGTTGCCTTTCCAGTTCTTCAGGTCGATTTCCTGGTGGGCGATGTTCCAGTCGCCGCAGATGACGAATTCGCGGCCGGTGTCGCGGTGTTCCTGCATCAGGCCGTCCAGCCAGGTCTCGAAATGCGCCAGGAAACGGTATTTGGCCGTCTGGCGTTCGTCGCCGCTGGAACCCGAGGGCAGGTAGGCGCTGATGACGCTCAGGCCGGGCCAGTCGGCGCGCAGGATGCGGCCTTCGGCGTCGAATTCGGGGCAGTCCATGCCCTCGGTGATGGTGTCGGCCGGGCGGCGCAGGTAGAGGCCGACGCCGCTGTAGCCTTTTTTCTCGGCGTGGTGGAAATGTCCGGTCAGACCGTCTGGATGGCGCAGGTCGTCGGCCAGGTCGCTGTCCTGGATCTTGATTTCCTGCATGCAGACGATGTCGGGGCGGGCTTCGGTCAGCCAGTCGGCCAGCCCTTTGCGGAAGGCCGAGCGGATGCCGTTGACGTTCAGGGAAGTGATGCGCAGCACGTGGGTGTCCGGTAGGTCATTGCAAGCTTGAACTTTAACCCACCTGGCTCAATCGAACCGGAAACTGGACACCGTCAGCCCGCCCGCCGCCTCGGTCTCGTGGTGGCAGAGAGCGACGGGACCGTCGCCCGCCGCGCCGTTGGCGACGAACAGGGGCACCAGATGGTCTTCCATCGGATGGGCGATGCGGGCGGCAGGGGCTTGCTCCCAGTCTCGCAGCCGGTCGTGGCGCGCGGTCGCCGTGGCGGGCGCCAGGGCGTCCTGGAGCCAGGCGTCGAATTGGGCGGATGGCGTACGGCCCGCCGGGCCGAACAGGCGCAGATTGTGATAGCTGAGTCCGCTGCCGATGATCAGGATATTTTCGTCGCGCAGCGGCGCCAGGGCAGCGCCCAGTTGGTGATGCCAGTCCGGGTCGAAGCCACGCTCGATCGACAACTGGACCATGGGGATGTCCGCCTCCGGGAACATCACGTGGGCAGGCACGAAGGCGCCATGATCGAAGCCGCGTTCCGGGTCGAAATCCACAGGGATGCCATCGGCACGCAGCAGGTCCGCCGTACGTGCGGCCAGTGTTGGCGAGCCGGGGGCGGGGTAGCGGATTTCGTAGGTGTGGGCCGGGAAACCGCCGTAGTCGTACAGCATGCCGGGGTGCGGATGATTGCCCAGCAGCACCCCGCCGCGCGTGATCCAGTGCGCCGACACCATCAGGATCGCCTCGGGCCGCTGGGGCAGCGCTGCGGGAATCGCTTGCAACGCGGCGGTCAGGGGCGCGTAGGCTGCCTGGGCTTCGGGCATCCAGGGCCAGGGGCCGCCGCCGTGGGACAGGAAATAGACGGGTTGGCGCATAGGGCGTCTCATCAGACTGGGATCGTGGAACGCACATCATAGCCGCGCGGCCGTCCGCCGCGTACCGGGCAAATATCCGATAATGTGGCCTTTCCCGTTCAGAGATCATTCGTCATGCCCGGTTCCCGCGCCCAAGCCTTCGTCCGTTTCGCCCTGGAGCAGGGTGTGCTGCGTTTCGGCGAATTCAAGACCAAGTCCGGCCGCCTGAGCCCCTATTTCTTCAACGCGGGCCTGTTCAACGACGGCGCCTGCGTCGGCCGCCTGGGCCAGTTCTACGCCCAGGCCCTGGCGGATTCCGGCCTGGACTTCGACATGCTGTTCGGCCCCGCGTACAAGGGCATTCCGCTGGCCACCACCACCGCGATCGCCCTGTCGAACCACCCCGCGCGCGCCGACCGCCCGGTGCCGTTCGCCTTCAATCGCAAAGAAGCCAAGGACCACGGCGAAGGTGGCACGCTGGTCGGCGCCCCGCTGCAAGGCCGCGTCGTCATCATCGACGATGTGATCACGGCCGGTACGTCCGTGCGCGAATCCGTCGCCCTGATCCGCGCCGCCGGTGCGCAGCCGGCTGCCGTCCTGATCGCCATGGACCGCATGGAACGTGCGGGCGCCGATGGCGCCTTGTCCGCGCATTCCGCTGTCCAGGACGTCGAGCAGACCTACGGCATCCCCGTGGTCAGCATCGCTTCGCTGGCCGATATCATGGGTGTGCTGGAAGACGACGCGACTTTGGCGACGCACCGTGAAGCGGTGTCGGCGTATCGGGCGCGATACGGGATCTAAACCCCGTACCGCACTTGGTTTTGCGGCTGGTGGTTGATCGTAAGGCAGTGCCGTGTTCCCGCACGGTCGCTGTTCGAGCCCGCCAGGCAGAAGGCCATCAGCGGGGAGGCAAGCGAGCCACCGTTCAAGCGGGACGCTTGTGATCCGTCCAGTGGACGGATCACCCCGCGCGTTTGGCGAGCGCCCCGATGATGGTCTGGCGCCTGGGTAGTCCCGGCGCAGCCGGGACCGGGCGAGCGGCGAACCGGGTGGGGGCGCGGTGCTGCCGAGGTACTGCATAAAAAAAACCGGCTGCGTTACGCAGCCGGTACAGATCGAACTTTAAGCCGGGCTAGGGTTACGCCCCCAGCTTCCGCGTCAGAATCTCATTCACCTGCTGCGGATTCGCCTTGCCCTTGGCCGCCTTCATCACCTGGCCCACCAGCGAATTGAACGCCTTCTGCTTGCCCGCCCGGAACTCATCCACAATCGCCGGATTCGCCGCCAGCACCGCGTCGATCATCGCCTCGATCGCGCCCGTGTCGCTAATCTGACGCAGACCCCGCGCCTCGATGATCGCGTCCGGGTCGCCGTTCGATTCCCCCGACCACATCGCCGCGAACACATCGCGTGCGATCTTCGTCGAGATCGTCCCGTCCACAATGCGGGCGATCAGCGCCGCCAGCCGTTGCGGCGAGACCGGCGATGCGCCGATGTCCAGATCATCGCGGTTCAGCGCCGCCGACAGCTCGCCCAGAATCCAGTTCGCCGCCTGCTTCGCCTGCCCGGCGGGCAAGGCCGCCGCAGCCGCCTCGAAATAGTCCGCCGTCGCGCGGTGCAGTGTCAGTTGGGCCGCATCGTAGGCCGACAGCCCCAGATCCGCCTCGAAGCGTGCGCGCTTGGCCGCCGGCAGTTCCGGCATCGTCGCGCGCACCTGTTCCACCCATTCCGGCGACACCATCAGCGGCGGCAGATCGGGATCGGGGAAATAACGGTAATCGTCGGAATCTTCCTTCGTCCGCATGCTGCGCGTCTCGTCGCGGTCGGCGTCGTACAGGCGCGTTTCCTGCACGACCTTGCCGCCGTCCTCGATCAGCTCGATCTGGCGGCGCACCTCGTACTGGATCGCGCGTTCCAGGAAGCGGAAGGAATTCAGGTTCTTGATCTCGCAGCGCGTGCCGAATGCGGCCTGGCCGCGCGGGCGCACCGACACATTGGCGTCGCAGCGGAACGAGCCTTCCTGCATATTGCCGTCGCAGATCCCCAGCCACACCACCAGGCCGTGCAGCGTGCGCGCGTAGGCCACCGCCTCGGCGGCCGAACGCATTTCCGGTTCCGTCACGATTTCCAGCAGCGGCGTGCCGGCGCGGTTCAGGTCGATGCCGCTGGACGATTCACCATGCGGCCCCGTGAAGTGTTCATGCAGCGACTTGCCCGCGTCTTCTTCCAGGTGGGCGCGCGTCAGGTTCACCGTGTGTTCCTGCTCGCCCACGAAAAACGACAGTTGGCCGCCCACCACGATCGGCAGCTCGAACTGGCTGATCTGGTAGTTCTTCGGCAGGTCGGGATAGAAATAATTCTTGCGCGCGAACACCGACCGTTCGGCCACCCGGGCGCCGATGGCCAGGCCGAACTGGATCGCGCGTTCCACCGCGCCCCGGTTCATGGCCGGCAGCGAACCGGGCAGGGCCATGTCCACGGCATTGGCCTGGGTGTTGGGCTCGGCGCCGAAGCGCGTGCTGCTGCGGGAAAAGATTTTCGACCGCGTGGAGAGCTGGGCGTGGGTTTCCAGCCCGATGACGATTTCCCAATCCATTATGCGTGTCCCGGAATGCGTTGATGCCAGTCGGTGGCCTGCTGATAGCGGTCGGCCAGGGCCAGCAGGCGGCCTTCGTCGAAATAGCGGCCGATGAGCTGCAGCCCGATGGGCAGGCGTCCCGATTCGCCGCCGAAGCCGCAGGGGATCGACATGCCCGGCAGGCCGGCCAGGCTGACGCCCAGTGTGTAAATGTCGCTCAGCCAGTCGGAGATCGGGTCCTGGCGGTTGTCGCCGATGCGGCGGGCCACGGCGGGCGTGACCGGCCCCATGATCACATCGCATTCGCCGTACAGCGCGCGCTGGAAGTCCTCGGCGATCATGCGCCGCACGCGTTGGGCCTGCAGGTAGTAGGCGTCGTAATAACCATGCGACAGCACATAGGCGCCCACCAGAATGCGGCGGCGGACCTCGTCGCCAAAGCCTTCGGAGCGGGACCGGCTGGTCATGTCGGCCAGGTCGGTGTATTCGGCCGCACGGTGGCCGTAGCGCACCCCGTCATAGCGCGACAGATTGCTGGAGGCCTCGGCCGGAGCGATCACGTAATAGGCCGGGATCGCCAGGCGCGTGCGCGGCAAGGACACATCCACGCGGACCGCGCCCAGGGATTCGAAGACCTGCAGGGCCGATTCAATGGCGGCGCCGACGTCGGCGGCCAGCCCCTCGTTGAAGAATTCGCGCGGCACGCCGATGCGCAGTCCCGCCAGCGGGCGTTCGCCGCCCGCCTGGAAGCCGGCCTGGGCGGCGTCGAAGGCGGCCTGGACGCGGCCGGCGGTGTTGGGCGTGCCGTCGCAGCTTTCCAGGCTGGTCGAATCGCGCGGGTCGAAGCCGCTCATCGTGTCCAGCAGCGGCACCAGGTCGCGGGCGCTGCGCGCCAGGGGGCCGGCCTGATCCAGGCTGGAGGCGTAGGCGATGATGCCGTAGCGCGACACCGTGCCGTAGGTGGGCTTGATGCCGCTGACGCCGCAATAGGCGGCGGGCTGGCGCACCGATCCGCCGGTGTCCGTGCCGGTGGCGCCCAGCACCAGGCCGGCGGCCACGGCAGCGGCGGAGCCGCCGGACGAGCCGCCCGGGATGCGTTCCGGGTCCCAGGGATTGCGCACCGGGCCGAAGGCGGAATTCTCGTTGCCCGAACCCATGGCGAATTCGTCGCAACTGAGCTTGCCCAGGGAGACGGCGCCGGCCTCGCGCCAGCGGTCGACCACGGCGGCGTCGAAGGGGCTGACGTAGCCGGCCAGCATCTTGCTGGCGGCGGTGGTGCGCCAGCCGCGCGTCACGAACAAGTCTTTATGGGCGACGGGGATGCCGGTGAGCGGGCCGGCGGCGCCGTCGGCCAGGGCCTGGTCGGCGGCGCGCGCTTGCGCCAGGGTCAGTTCGTCGTCGACGTGCAGGAAAACGTTGGGATCGGCGTAGGCGCGGACCGCGCGCAGGGCGTCGGAGGCCAGCTCGAAGGCGCTGACGCGGCGGGCGCGCAGGGCTTCGCCCAGCGCCTGGATGCTGTGGAATTCTGAAAGCTGGGTCATGGCATCATTCAATGACGGTGGGCACCAGGAACAGGCCCTGGTGGGGAGCCGGCGCGTTGGTCATGCAGGCGTCGCGCTGTTCGGGCGTCTGCGCCGGGTCGGGCGTGTCGTCGCACAGGCGCAGGGCGATGTCCTGGTGGGCGGCCAGCGGGTGGGCCATGGGTTCGACGCCGGCCGTGTCCACGGCCTGCAATTCCTCGATCAGCCCCAGGATGCGGTCCAGTTCCTGGCGGGCGCGGTTCTGGTCGCCGGAATCCAGCCGCAGCCCCGAGAGCCGTGCCAGCCGGGCGATGTCCTGTTCGGTGAGTGCCATGTCGTTGTGCCTACGTCGCCGCCGCCGGCGGCCGGATTGAGTGTGTGCGGATGTGACCAGAGCAGTGAAAAGCGGGAATTTTGCAAAACATTCGCCGCTTATTCGGCTCTAACCCTAGAGGATTATAAGTTATCATTGCTGATTCCATGCGGTTTGCCCGGCCTGCGCCTGCGTTCTGGCGGTCTTTGTTCAGTCTCAGTCGGCACGTTCGCGCGGATCCACCAGACACCCCCATTTTATTAGTGCGCCCATGTTCGGATTCCTACGCAGCTACTTTTCCAGCGACATGGCGATCGACCTCGGCACGGCGAATACGCTGATCTATGTCCGCAGCAAGGGCATCGTGCTCGATGAACCCTCGGTCGTCGCCATCCGCCATGACGGCGGCCCCAATGGCAAGAAAATCATCCAGGCCGTCGGCCACGAGGCCAAGCAGATGCTGGGCCGCGTCCCCGGCAACATCGAAGCCATCCGGCCCATGAAGGACGGCGTGATCGCCGACTTCACCGTGACCGAGCAGATGCTCAAGCAGTTCATCCGCATGGTGCATCCGCGCAGCATGCTGGCCCCCAGCCCGCGCATCATCGTCTGCGTGCCGTGCGGCTCCACCCAGGTCGAGCGCCGCGCCATTCGCGAATCGGCCCTGGGCGCGGGCGCCAGCCAGGTCTACCTGATCGAGGAACCCATGGCCGCCGCGATCGGCGCCGGCCTGGCGGTGTCCGACGCCAGCGGTTCGATGGTGGTGGACATCGGCGGCGGCACCACCGAAGTCGCCGTGATCTCCCTGGGCGGCATGGTCTACAAAGGCTCGGTGCGCGTCGGCGGCGACAAGTTCGACGAGGCCATCATCAATTACATCCGCCGCAACTACGGCATGCTGATCGGCGAACCCACGGCCGAACTGATCAAAAAGGAAATCGGCTCGGCCTTCCCGGGCTCCGAGATCCGCGAGATCGAGGTCAAGGGCCGCAACCTGTCCGAAGGCGTGCCGCGCAGCTTCACGGTGTCCTCCAACGAAATCCTCGAATCCCTGACCGATCCGCTCAACCAGATCGTGTCGGCGGTGAAGACGGCCCTGGAACAGACGCCGCCCGAACTGGGCGCCGACATCACCGACAAGGGCATCGCCCTGACCGGCGGCGGCGCGCTGCTGCATGACCTGGATCGCCTGCTCCAGGAAGAAACCGGCCTGCCCGTGGTGGTCGCCGAAGACCCGCTCACCTGCGTGGTGCGCGGCTGCGGCGAGGCGCTCGAACATCTCGAGCGCCTGGGCGGGGTGTTCATCTACGACTGATCCTCGGCCAGGCGTTCCTCGTCATGCGTGAACAGGGAACCCTGAGACTCTTCAAGCGCGGCCCCAGCATCGAAGTCCGGCTGGTGCTGCTGCTGGCTTTGTGTCTCGGGTTGGTCGTGACCGATGCGCACTGGTCCGTGCTGGGCCCGGTGCGCAGCACGCTGTCCATGGTCCTTTATCCCTTCCAGCGCGTCGCGCTGGCGCCGCGTGACGCGCTGGAATATTTTGATAGCTGGTCGCATGCGGCCACGCTGGCGCGCGACGAACAGGAAGCCCTGCGCCGCCAGCGCATCGAGATGGCCCAGTTGTCGACCCACGCGGCTCAGTTGTCCACTGAAAACGAACAGTTGCGCCGCCTGCTGAACGTGTCGGAATCCATCGCCCAGCAGTCCGTGGCGGTCGAAGTCTTCTACGTGCCGTCCAACGCCTTCAGTCACCGCCTGATCTTCAACAAGGGCTCGCGCGCCGGTATCGCCCCGGGCATGCCGGTGATCGACGAGGGCGGGGTCGTGGGCCAGATCGTGCGCGTGACGCCCTTCACCTCCGAAGCCGCGCTGCTGATCGATGACCAGGTGTCCATCCCCGTCCAGGTGTTGCGCAACGGGCTGCGGCTGATCGCCTTCGGCGGCAACGAGGTCGGCAAGCTCGAAGTCCGTTACCTGTCGGCCGGCGTGGACGTGCGCGCCGGCGACGTGCTGGTGACCAGCGGCATCGGCGGGCTGTTCCCGGCGGGACTGTCGGTCGGCCGGGTGGAGCGGGTCGAGCGCGATCCGGGCACCGGCTTCGCCATGGCGATCGCCGAGCCGCTGTCGCACCCCGAGCGCTACCGCCATTTCCTGGTCCTGCGCGTGGACGTGGCCGACGTGCCCCGGCCCGAGGAGATCGAGCATGCCCTCGAAGCACAATAGGCGCCCGGGAGGCTCTTCCCTGATGGATCTGCAGCCGGTGGACGCCGGCGCCTTCCAGGGGGCGGCTTCCGGCTGGCTGGTGTGGGGCTCGCTGATCCTGGTGTGGGTGGCGTCGCTGCTGCCGTGGCGGCTCTGGCAGCCGGTGCCCGACGTGCTGCTGCTGGTGCTGCTCTACTGGTGCCTGCACGCGCCCGCGCGGGTGGGGCTGACGACCGCCTTCGTGTTCGGCTTGCTGATGGACGTCCAGGACACCGGTCTGCTGGGCCTGCACGCCCTGTGCTACGTGCTGGCCGCCTACGGCGTCCTCCACTTGAGCCAGCGGCTGAGGCATTTCAATCCCTGGCTGCAGACGTTCCAGGTGCTGCCGGTGCTCGTGGCGGCATGTACGCTGTCCACCCTGCTGGGCGCCTGGCTGAACGGGTCCTGGGAAGGTTGGGAGTGGCTGTGGTCGGTGCTGCTCACCGGCGCTTTGTGGCCCTTGCTCGACATCCTCATGTCCCTGCACCCGCGCCGCCTGGGCGGCGATGGCGCGGGCCCCGTCTGAGGATCCGGGGCCGGTATGTTCGAATTCCGCAAGACCGGCCACCGCCAGCGCCAGACCGTGCTGCTGCGCGCCTGGGTCGCGGGGCTGTTTGCGCTGGTGTGCCTGCTGTTGCTGGCCGGGCGCCTGTGGTATCTGCAGGTCGTGCGCTATGACAACCTGTCGGCGCGCGCGGAACAGAACCGCATCACCATCGTGCCCGTCCCGCCCCGGCGCGGGCAGATCTCCGACCGCAACGGCGCGGTTCTGGCGCAGAACCTGCGCGATTACACGCTGACCGTGACGCGCGCCCAGGTCCGGGGCGACGTCGGTGAACTGCTCGACCGGTTGGGCGAACTGGTCTATCTCAGCGAAAGCGACCGGCGCAAGTTCATGCGCCTGTATCAGCAGAGCGGCCGCTACGCGCCGGTCCTGTTGCGCAACAACCTGAACGACATCGAGGCGTCCTGGTTCGCCGTTCACGCCTACCGCTTTCCCGGCGTCAGCCTGGAGGCCCGCTGGGTGCGGTCCTATCCCATGCACGAATCGGCCGCCCACGTGCTGGGCTTCGTCGGCCGGATTTCCGAGGAAGACCAGCAGGAACTGGAAGAGTCCGGCCAGTTGGGCAATTACCGGGGCACGATGGTCATCGGCAAGAAAGGCGTCGAAAAGACCTGGGAAAAGGCCTTGCACGGCCGCACCGGGGTCGAGGAACTCGAAGTCACGGCGGGCGGGCGGCCGGTGCGCGAACTGAGCCGCACGGACCCTGTGCCCGGCTCCAATCTGGAATTGTCCCTGGACATCGGCCTGCAGCAACTGGCCGAGGCCCAGTTCGAGGGGCGGCGCGGCGCACTGGTCGCCATCCAGCCGCATACGGGCGAAATCCTGGCTTTCGTCTCCTCGCCGTCCTTCGACCCGAACCTGTTCGTGGACGGCATCGACGTGGAAAACTGGCGCAAGCTGAACGAATCGCCGGACCATCCGCTCATCAACCGGCCGCTGTACGGGACCTATCCCATCGGTTCGACCTACAAGCCTTTCGTGGGGCTGGCCGCCCTGGAACTGGGGCTGCGCTCGGCCCGCGAACTGATCCCGGACCCCGGCTATTTTGAACTGGCCGGGCAGAAATTCCGCAATGCCGGCGGGGCGGTCTACGGGCCGACCGACATGCACCGGGCCATCGTCGTGTCCTCCGACACCTACTTCTTCTCGCTGGGCGCCCAGATGGACGTGGATGCCCTGCATGACTTTACCCAGCAGTTCGGCTTTGGCCGGATCACCGGCATCGACCTGGACGGCGAACGCCGCGGCGTGCTGCCTTCGCGCGAATGGAAGCGCAAGACCTACAAGAAGCCCGAGCAGCAGCACTGGTACCGGGGCGAGACCGTGTCGGTCACCGTGGGGCAGGGGTACAACGCCTTCACCCTGCTGCAATTGGCGCAGGCCACTTCCGTGCTGGCCAACGATGGCGTCTACATGAAGCCGCACCTGGTGCGCCGTATCATCGATCCGCTCACCGGCCGGTTCAACTACCCGGTGGTCGGGCCGCAGGCCGCCATCCAGTTGAAACCGGACAATCTGCGGGTGATCCGCGAGGCCATGGTGGACGTCGTGCGCAAGGGCACGGCGCGGCGTGCCTTCGAGGGCGCGGCCTACCAGGCGGCCGGGAAGACCGGCACGGCCCAGGTCTACAGCCTGCGCGGCGCCAAGTACCGGGCGCATGCGGTCGACGAACGCCTGCGCGACCATGCGCTGTTCATGGCCTACGCTCCGGTCGACGACCCCCAGATCGCCGTGGCCTTGATCGTGGAAAACGGCGGCTGGGGGGCTTCGGTGGCTGCGCCGATCGCCCGTACCGTGTTCGATTACTGGCTGGACCCGGGCCGGGCGGCGCAGCGCCGCGCGCGCCTGCAGGCCGAGCAGACTGCGCGCGAGGCGCAGGCGGAACCGGTGACGGCGGCTTCGGCTCCGGGGCGGCCCGACACGCAGCCCGCGCCCGAGGACGACGAGGCGCCCGAACCGGCGCCCCTGCCCGATGAGGCCTCGGCGCCCGAGGACGGCGCCGAGGAGGAGAACCCATGAAACTGATCGTGCAGGCGGTGCGCCGCATGTTCGCCGTGCTGGATTGGCCGATGCTGGTCCTGCTGGTGGTCATGGCCCTGGTCGGCATGGCCACCATGCATTCGGCTGTGGGCAATACGGATTGGCGCTTTGCCGACCAACTGCGTAATTTCCTGCTGGCTTTCGGGGTCATGTGGGCCGTCGCGCTGCTGCGTCCGGCCTGGATCATGCGCTGGGGGCCGCTGGTCTACGTGCTCGGGGTGGGGCTGCTGGTGGCGGTCATCCTGTTCGGGGAGACCAGCAAGGGGGCGACCCGCTGGCTGAACCTGGGCATCGCGCGCATCCAGCCCTCGGAAATGATGAAGATCGCCGTGCCGCTGATGCTGGCCTGGTATTTTCAGCGGCAGTCGGCGAACCGCATCCGTATCCTGGACTTCCTGGTGGCCAGCGTGCTGCTGCTGGTGCCTGCGGGGCTCATCATCGAGCAGCCGGACCTGGGCACGGCGCTGCTGGTGCTGGCCTCGGGCTTTTGCGTGATCTACTTCGCCGGTCTGCCGTTCAAGCTGCTGATCCCGGCCGTGCTGGCGGGGACGCTGGCGCTGGGGACGCTGGTCGCCTACGAGGACCAGATCTGCCAGCCGGACGTGGACTGGGTGGTGCTGCACGAATACCAGAAATACCGCGTCTGCGTGCTGCTCAATCCCGGTTCAGACCCGCTGGGCAAGGGCTTTCACACCATCCAGTCCATGATCGCCGTGGGTTCGGGCGGCCTGTATGGCAAGGGCTATATGCAGGGCACCCAGACGCATCTGGATTTCATCCCGGAACGGACCACGGACTTCATCTTCGCCGTGTTTGCCGAGGAATTCGGCCTGTACGGCGGTGTGGCGCTGCTGGTCCTGTACGCGCTGCTGGTGCTGCGCGGCCTGACCATCACCGCGCGGGCGCCGACCCAGTTCGGGCGGCTGCTGGCCGGCGCCATGTCCATGATGATGTTCGTCTACGTGTTCGTGAACATTGGCATGGTGACCGGCGTGCTGCCCGTGGTGGGTGTGCCGTTGCCTTTCATGAGCTATGGCGGCACGGCGTTGATGACGCTGGGCGTGGCCTGCGGCCTGCTGATGAGCATCGGCGCGCATCAGCCGCGGCCGGACAGTTGAAGCGCTGATTTCGTTCGACGGGTTCGCGCCTGGGCGCGGGCTCAGCGCAGCGCGAGCCCGCCGTCGTACAGGCCGGCCAGCAGTCGGGCGACCGGCGCCGGCATGCCGTGGGCGTCCAGCGTCTCGATCGGGACCCAGGCCTGATCCGCACGGGGCGGCACGGGCGCGGCGCCCGGCAGCCGCAGCCAACAGGGCTGGATGCGCAGCCGGAAATGCGTGAACACGTGATCGATCGCGGCCAGCGTCTGCGCGGTTTCGGTGGCGGACAAGGCGGCGCAGGCGGCCTGCAGCGCGGCCGTGTCCTCGAATTGCGGCAGGGTCCACAAGCCGCCCCAGATGCCCGCGTCCGGCCGGCGCTCCAACAGGACGCGGCCCTCGCATTCCGCGATCAGCATCCAGCAGTGGCGCAGCGGCTGTGCCCGGCGCGCGCGCGGCGTCGGCAGTTCGTCCTGACGCTTCTGGAGCCGCGCCTGGCAGTCCTGCGCCAGCGGGCAGCGCGCGCAATCGGGACGCGTGCGCGTGCAGACCGTGGCGCCCAGGTCCATCTGGCCCTGGGTGTAGGCCGCCATGTCCAGGTCGGCGGGCGCGGCGTCGATCAGCGCGTGTGCGTGGCCCCAGAGCTGCTGCGCGATGCGTGCCGCCGTGGGATCGCCTTCGATGGCGAAATAGCGCGCCAGCACCCGGCGCACGTTGCCGTCCAGGATCGGCGCCCGTTCGCCGTAGGCGAAGGCGGCCACGGCGGCGGCCGTGGATGGACCGATGCCGGGCAGTTGCGCCAGTTCGGCGGCGGTGGCGGGGAATCGGCCGCCGTGCTGGTCGCGCACCGTCTGCGCGCAGCGATGCAGATTGCGCGCGCGGGCGTAGTAGCCCAGGCCGGCCCAGGCGTGCAGGACCGCGTCCTGCGGCGCGTCGGCCAGATCGACGACGCTGGGGAACAGGCCCAGGAAGCGCTCGTAGTACGGCACCACGGTGGCGGCCTGGGTCTGCTGCAGCATGATTTCCGACAGCCAGATGCGGTAGGGGTCGCGGGTGTGCTGCCAGGGCAGGCCATGGCGTCCGGCCTGGCGCTGCCAGGCGGCGATGCGGGATGCGGCGTCGTCCGGCCCCGTGGTGTCGCCGGGGCCGTCAGGCGTACGGTATGCCATCAGAACCGGGTGCGCCGGGTGACCGACAGGCGCGCGGCGATGGCGCCCAGCAGGGCGACCAGCAGGGCGGACAGCAGCAGGTCGGGGACGGCCGGCAGGCGGATGGCCCAGTCCACGCCATAGCTGCGCGCGAAGCCGCCCAGGATCGTGTTCAGCGGCGTCAGCGCCAGCCAGGCCAGCAGCAGCGCCAGCAGGCTGGCGGCCAGGCCGGTCAAGGCGCCCAGGTACAGAAAGGGGCGGCGGACAAAGGGTTCGGTGGCGCCCACCAGCCGGGCGGCGGCGATTTCCTCGCGTTGCGTCAGGGCCTGCAGGCGCACGGTGTTGAACACGGTCGCCAGCACGACGATGGCCACTGCGCCCGCCAGCATGCCCAGACCCACCCGCACGAAGGCCAGCAGGGACTCCAGGCGCCGCACCCACTCGCTGTCGAGCTGGATTTCCTGGACCTCCGGCCACTGGCGCCAGGTCTGCGCCAGGTCGGCGGCTTCTTGCGCCGGCGCGTCGGAATCGCGCAGCGTGACGATGAGGGCGTCGGGCAGGGGATTGTCAGGCAAGGCGTCCAGGGCGCGCGCCCAGGTCGGGTCGGCGCGCAACTGCGCCATGGCCCGGTCGCGCGGCATCAGCCGGGCCTGGGCGATCCGCTCGCCCCCTTCCGCTTGCACGCGTGCCAGCAACGCTTGCTGGGCCGTCGCAGGCGTGCCGGCTTTCAGGAACAAGGTCAGTTCCGGCGCCACCGCCAGTTGCCGGGCCAGCGGCTGGCTGGATTGCAGGACCGATGCGCCCAGAATGGGCACGGCCAGCATCAGGGCGATGACGGCGATGTTGGCCAGGGACGAGAAGGGATGCTGGCCCAGGCGCCGCAGCGCCACGGCCAGCGCATATCGATGATGCCGCAGCCACCGGGTCATGGGGCGACTCCCGGGATATCCTCGAAACGCCCGGCGTCGATGCGCAAGGTACGCCGCGCGTAGCGGGCCATCAGCGCCGTGTCGTGCGAGGCGATCAGGGTCGTGACCCCGACCTGGTTGAAGTCGCGGAAGACGTCCATGATGCGGGTGGCGCTGTCGTGGTCCAGATTGGCGGTGGGTTCGTCGGCGATCAGGATGGCGGGCCGGCCCACGATGGCGCGGGCGATGGCCAGGCGCTGCTGCTCGCCGCCGGACAGTTCGATGGGCGACAGGTCTTCTTTGCCGCGCAGGCCGACCTTTTCCATGGCCGCGCGGGCGCGGGTCGCCGCCGTGGCGCGGTCCAGGCCCTGTACGGCCAGCGGCAGGATGACGTTGTCGAAGGCGTTGCGATCGAACAGCAGGTGGGCGTCCTGCAGGATCAGGCCGACGGTGCGGCGCAGATAGGGCAGGGTACGCGCCGACAGCTTGTCGATGCGGTGGCCGTTGACCGTGACGGCGCCCCGGCTGGCGGGTTCCAGGCCGCCGACCAGTTTCAGCAGGGTGGATTTGCCTGCGCCCGACGGCCCGGAGACGAAGACGAATTCACCGGGTTCGATGCCGAAATTGACGTCGGCGAGGATGTTGCGCCCCCGGCCGAAGGATTTGAAGACGTGCTGAAATTCGATCATGCGTGCTCAAGGTTGATCGGGGCCCGGGTCCGCAGATTGCCTATGTTGCGGTGCAGCCTGAAAGCCACGGAGGGTGCAGGGATATCCCGCAGTTTCAGGCCGGCAAGAGCAGGCTACGATTTAGGCCAGACGGACCAATTCCACAAGATTGTATTCCGTGTTGTTCAACGCCACTTGCTCAATCGGGAAAGGATGACTATGAAATTCATGAAACTTGCAGCCGTCAGTGCGGCACTGATGTTTGCCGGCGCAACTGCCCAGGCCGGTGAAACCTACAATGCCGTCAAGGCGCGCGGCTTCGTGCAGTGCGGCCTGAACGCGGGCCTGCCGGGTTTCTCCCAGGCCGACAGCAAGGGCGTCTGGCAAGGCATCGACGTGGATATGTGCCGCGCCGTGGCCGCCATGGTTTTTGGCGACGCCTCCAAATTCAAGGCCACGCCGCTGACCACCCAGCAGCGCTTCACCGCCCTGCAATCCGGCGAAGTCGACGTCCTGACGCGCAACACCACCGCCACCATGACCCGCGACACCACGCTGGGCCTGATGAGCGCCGGGGTCAACTACTACGACAGCCAGGGCGTGCTGGTCAAGAAGAGCCTGGGCGTGAAGAGCGCCACCGAACTGGGCGGCGCGGCGGTCTGCGTGCTGCAGGGCACCACCACCGAACTGAACCTGGCCGACTGGTTCCGCGCCCACAAGCTGGACTTCAAGCCGGTCGTGATCAACACCTCTGAAGAAGGCTTCCGCACCTTCGAATCTGGCCGCTGCGACGTGGTCACCAGCGACAAGTCCCAGTTGGGCAGCCTGCGCGCGTCTTCGGCCACGCCGGACGACTACATCATCCTGCCGGAAGACTTCTCCAAGGAACCGCTGGGCCCCATGGTCCGCCAGGGTGACGACGAATGGTTCATGGTCGTGCGCTGGGCGCTGAACGCCATGGTCGAGGCCGAGGAATACGGCATCGACTCCAAGAACCTGGACGAGATGCTCAAGAGCCCCAACCCCAACATCCAGCGCATCCTGGGCGTGTCCGGCGACATGGGCAAGGGCCTGGGTCTGGACAAGAAATGGGCCTACAACATCATCAAGCAGGTGGGCAACTATGGCGAATCGTTCGAACGCAACATCGGCATGGGCTCTCCGCTCAAGCTGGAGCGCGGCCTGAACGCCCAATGGACCAAGGGCGGCGTGATGTACGCCTGGCCGATCCGCTGATCGCCTGATCCGGTCTTCGGTCCCTGCGGCCGCCGGGGTTCTCCCGGCGGCCGGGTTCCGGCGGCGGCCGCCGCCTTCACCGCCCGCATCCTATGACTCAAACAACACCTCGCGCACCCAGGGCGCCCCGCCGGCGTTGGTCCTGGAACGATCCGGCCACGCGCGCGCTGATTTACCAGATCCTGATCCTGGGCCTCGTGGCTCTGGGGGTGTGGTATCTGGGCTCCAACACGCTGCACAATCTGGCAGCGCGCAACATTTCCACCGGCTTCGCCTTCCTGCATGAAGAAGCCGGTTTCGCCATCGGCGAATCGATGGTGGAATATTCCCCTGCCGACACCTACGGCCACGCGGTCGTGGTCGGCCTGCTCAATACGCTCAAGGTCTCCGTGGTCGGGGTGATCGCCGCTACCTTGTTCGGTACGCTGCTGGGCATCAGCCGTCTGTCGAAGAACTGGCTGATCTCGCGCCTGTCCGGCCTCTACATCGAGGTCATGCGCAACATTCCGCTGCTGCTGCAACTGTTCTTCTGGTATGCCCTCATCACCGAGATCATGCCCGGCCCCCGGCAGGCGCTGCAGCCGATCTCCGGTGTTTTCATCTCCAACCGCGGCTTCAAGATCCCCTGGTTCAAGGGCGACGCCATGGACTGGGTCTTTGGCGGGCTGGCGCTGGCCATCGTGCTGATCGTGTTGCTGGCCCACTGGGCGCGCCGCCACCAGGACGCCACCGGCAAGATCTTTCCCCTGGGACGGGCCGCCCTGGGCCTGCTGATCGTCGTGCCCCTGCTGGCTTTCTGGGTCAGCGGCGGGTCGCTGGAACTGGACCGGCCTGAGCTGAAAGGCTTCAACTTCCAGGGCGGGCTGAACATGTCGCCGGAATTCTCGGCGCTGCTGCTGGGGCTGGTGACCTACACCTCGGCCTTTGTGGGCGAGGTCGTGCGTTCCGGCATCCAGGCCGTCAACCAGGGCCAATGGGAAGCCTCCTCCTCGATCGGCCTGTCGCGGGCGCGTACGCTGCGGCTGGTGATCCTGCCCCAGGCCATGCGGGTGATCATCCCGCCGATGACCAGCCAGTACCTGAACCTGACGAAGAACAGCTCGCTGGCCGTGGCCATCGGTTACCCCGACATCGTGGCCGTCACCAACACCATCCTGAACCAGACCGGTCAGGCCATCGAGGGCATCATGATCATCATGGCGGCCTATCTGGTGGTCAGTCTGTCGATCTCGATCTTCATGAACTGGTACAACAAGCGCATCGCGCTGGTGGAGCGATAGATGGACCGCACTCTCCCTGGTACCGATCGCCTGCCGCCGCGCATCAGCACGGGCGTGCTCGGCTGGCTGCGCAGCCGGCTGTTCTCCTCGCCGCTGAACGCGATCCTGACGATCCTGACCCTGTGGCTCCTGCTGCTGGCGATTCCGGCCCTGATCGACTACCTGTTCATCAAGCCCGACTTCGCCGCCACCACGGCGGCCCAATGCCGGGAAACCGGCGGCTATTGCTGGGCCTTCGTGCGCGAAAAGCACCGCCTGATCCTGTTCGGCATCTATCCCTACGACGAGCAGTGGCGTCCGCTGCTGGCCTCCGTGATTCTGGTGGGGGTGATCGTCTGCAGTTGCATCCGCTGGTTCTGGAAACCCTTCCTGGGGCTGATGTGGGTCGTCGCCCTGGTGGCCGTCGGCGTGCTGATGTGGGGCGGCGTTCTGGGCCTGACCTATGTCGAAAACGCCAAATGGGGCGGCCTGCCGCTGACCCTGATCCTGTCGACCTTCGGCATTGCCTTCGCCTTTCCCTTCGGCCTGCTGCTGGCGCTGGGGCGGCGATCGCACATGCCGGGCGTCAAGGCCGTGTGCGTGGTCTACATCGAACTGATCCGCGGCGTGCCGCTGGTCAGCCTGCTGTTCATGTCCTCGGTGATGCTGCCGCTGTTCCTGCCGGAAGGCTTCTCAATCGACAAGCTGCTGCGCGCCCAGATCGCCATCATCCTGTTCGCGGCGGCCTATGTGGCCGAGACCGTGCGCGGCGGCCTGCAGGCCATCCCCAAGGGCCAGTACGAGGGCGCCGATTCCCTGGGCCTGGGCTACTGGCAGCAGATGCGCAAGATCATCCTGCCCCAGGCGCTGAAGATCGTCATCCCGCCGCTGGTGGGGATCTTCATCTCGCTGTTCAAGGACACGTCCCTGGTGGTGATCATCGGCATCTTCGACCTGACGCAGGCGGCCAAGGCGGCCGTGTCCGACGCCGTCTGGCGCGGCTTCAGCACGGAATCCTATCTGTTCATCTCGGTCATTTATTTCATCTTCTGCTACTCGATCTCGCGCTACAGCCTGTCGCTGGAACGCAAGCTGGATCAAGGGCAGCATCGTTAAACTTCGCATCGGCGGGACCGTGGTCCCGCCGCAGGAGCCTCCGCCCATGTCGGAACCCATCATCCGCCTGCAGAACGTCAACAAGTGGTACGGCCAGTTCCACGTCCTGAAGGACCTGAACCTGGAAGTCGCGCCCAGCGAGCGCATCGTGATCTGCGGGCCCTCCGGGTCGGGTAAATCGACCATGATCCGCTGCATCAACCGCCTGGAAGAACATCAGGAAGGCCAGATCGTCGTCGACGGCACCGAACTGACCAACGACCTCAAGCAGATCGAAACCATCCGCCGCGACGTCGGCATGGTGTTCCAGCACTTCAATCTGTTCCCCCACATGACCGTGCTGGAAAACCTGACGCTGGGGCCGGTGTGGGTGCTCAAGCGCCCCAAGGCCGAAGCCGAGGCGACGGCCATGAAATACCTGGAACGGGTGCGCATTCCCGACCAGGCGAACAAATTCCCGGGGCAGTTGTCCGGCGGCCAGCAGCAGCGCGTGGCCATTGCCCGGTCGCTGTGCATGAACCCCAAGATCATGCTGTTCGACGAGCCGACTTCCGCGCTGGACCCGGAAATGGTCAAGGAAGTGCTGGACGTCATGGTCGAGCTGGCCAGGGAAACCGGCATGACGATGCTGTGCGTGACCCACGAAATGGGTTTCGCGCGCAAGGTCGCCGACCGGGTGATCTTCATGGATCACGGCGAAATCATCGAGCAGAACGCGCCGGACGCCTTCTTCGACAATCCGCAGAACGAGCGCACCAAGCTTTTCCTCAGCCAGATCCTGCATTGATTCTTTGACTGGTTTGTGACCCAGACGGGCGCGGCTTGCCGCGCCCGTCTGCATGGCGCCGCCGTTTCGGCGCCCGGATGCAGGCTGGATACGTTTGACAATATTTGAGTCCATCGACTTACACCGCCTGCCGGACTTCTTGCTACGCTGTCCTCGTTCGTACAACAAGGAGAATGCAATGCGTACAGCAACGGAACGGGTCGCCCGCACGGCGGTGATCGGCAGCCTGGTGTTCTTGACGGCTTGCGCCAATATGTCGCCCCAGGGCCAGAACACGGCCGTGG
Source organism: Castellaniella hirudinis (assembly GCF_042651965.1). Classification (NCBI taxonomy): domain Bacteria; kingdom Pseudomonadati; phylum Pseudomonadota; class Betaproteobacteria; order Burkholderiales; family Alcaligenaceae; genus Castellaniella; species Castellaniella hirudinis. The sequence continues at coordinate 226,603 of NZ_JBHSDY010000001.1, read as the reverse complement.
GCGCCGGGGCGGGCGCCGCGCTGGGCGCCGGGCTGGGCGTGTTGATCGGCGACAGCAGCAAGGCCGCGCTGATCGGCGCCGGCATCGGCTCCGTGGTCGGCAGCGTCGTCGGCTACAACTGGAAGGGGGTCAAGCAGGACGTGGAGAAATCCGGCGCGTCCGGCCTGGGAATCGCCGTCATCGAAATGCCCGACGGCACCCTGAAGGTCAATATTCCCAGCAACGTTTCGTTCGACACCAACAAGGCCGTGCTCAAGCCCGAGCTGCTGCCCGTGCTGGACAGCGTCGCGCGCGCGCTCAACGAGCATCCCGAACTGCGCGCCAAGACGATCGGCTACACCGATTCGACGGGGTCTGACGCCATCAACGTGCCGCTGTCCCAGCGCCGCGCCGCCGCAGTGACGCAGCGCCTGGCCGCGCAGGGCGTGGCCGCCGACCGGCTGATGACCGAAGGCCATGGTGCGGCGAACCCGGTGGGCGACAACGCCACCCCCGAGGGCCGCGCCCTGAACCGCCGTGTGGAGCTGTTTCTGTATGCGGTGAAGTAGGATGAGCCCGGACGCCGTACAGTCCCTGCGGACTGCACGGCGCCTGGCGAATCCGAGCGGCATGCAGGCCGCGAGGTGGCGGCTCGGCGGCTCAAGATTTGCCAGCAGCCTTCAAACGCTGCACGGCCTGCATCGTTTCCTCGACGTGCTTGAGCGGATCGCTGCCCTCATGGACGAAGACGATCTTGCCATCCGTGCTCACCACATAGGAAATACGATTCGCCCGATTGGGCGCCAGTCCGCCGGCATCGTAGGCCCGGATGGTGCGGCCCTGCGGATCGGAGCCGACGGCGAATTTGTCGCGGCATTCTTCGCGTGAGAATTTTTTGAGCGTCTCGATGTCGTCGTGCGAGACACCGATGACAGTCGCGCCAAGGGCGGCGAATTGCGGCGTGGCCTCGGCGAAGGCATTGGCTTCGACCGTGCATCCCTGCGTGAATGCCTTGGGGAAAAAGTAAAGCACGACCGGCCCTTTTTTCAGGGCTTGCGCCATGTTGAACTCGAAGGGCTGACCCGCCACCGCGGCCTGTGTCTTGAACACGGGGGCGGTATCACCCGGTTTGAGCGCCGCCCATGCGGGCGACAAAACGGCCATGGCCGCCAGGATGGCTATCAGGTGTTTCATGGTTCATGTCTTTCTTCAACCTTTCCCTGAGTATGCCACCCCGACCTATGACAGCGATGCCCGGCCTGTCCGGGCATCGCTGTGACCGGGCGGTCGCCCCGCGGTTACGCCTTGCTGTAGATCTCCGCCCCCTGGCTGATGAACTCGGCTGACTTCGCCGCCATGCCCTGGGCCAGGGCGGCGGCCTCGTCCAGGCCGTTTTCCCTGGCGTAGTCGCGTACGTCCTGCGAGATTTTCATGCTGCAGAACTTGGGTCCGCACATGGAGCAGAAGTGCGCCACCTTCATCGAGTCCTTGGGCAGGGTCTCGTCGTGGAAGGCGCGCGCCGTGTCCGGATCCAGGCCCAGGTTGAACTGGTCTTCCCAGCGGAACTCGAAGCGCGCCTTGGACAGGGCGTTGTCGCGGATTGCCGCGCCCGGATGGCCCTTGGCCAGATCGGCGGCGTGGGCGGCGATCTTGTAGGTGATGATGCCGTCCTTCACGTCCTTTTTGTTGGGCAGGCCCAGGTGCTCCTTGGGCGTGACGTAGCACAGCATGGCCGTGCCGTACCAGCCGATCAGCGCGGCGCCGATGCCCGAGGTGATGTGGTCGTAGCCCGGCGCGATGTCCGTGGTCAGCGGCCCCAGGGTGTAGAACGGCGCCTCGTGACAGTGCTTCAGTTGCAGGTCCATGTTCTCGCGGATCATCTGCATGGGCACGTGGCCCGGGCCTTCGATCATCACCTGCACGTCGTGCTTCCAGGCGACCTGGGTCAGCTCGCCCAGCGTGCGCAGTTCCGCGAACTGGGCTTCGTCATTGGCGTCGTAGCCCGATCCCGGACGCAGGCCGTCGCCCAGCGAGAAGCTGACGTCGTAGGCCTTCATGATCTCGCAGATGTCCTCGAAGCGTTCGTAGAGGAAGCTCTCCTTGTGGTGCGCCAGGCACCACTTGGCCATGATCGAGCCGCCGCGCGACACGATGCCCGTCATGCGGCTGGCCGTCATGGGCACGAAGGGCAGGCGCACGCCAGCGTGGATGGTGAAATAATCCACGCCCTGTTCGGCCTGCTCGATCAGCGTGTCGCGGAAGATCTCCCAGTTTAGCTCCTCGGCGATGCCGCCGACTTTTTCCAGCGCCTGGTAGATCGGCACCGTGCCGATGGGCACCGGCGAATTGCGGATGATCCATTCGCGCGTTTCGTGGATGTGCTTGCCGGTGGACAGGTCCATCACGGTGTCGCCGCCCCAGCGGATCGCCCAGGTCATCTTTTCGACTTCCTCGCTGATGTCCGAGCGGATCGCGGAATTGCCGATGTTGGCGTTGACCTTGACCAGGAAGTTGCGCCCGATGGCCATGGGCTCGACCTCGGGGTGATTGATGTTGGCCGGGATGATGGCGCGGCCGCGCGCCACTTCTTCGCGCACGAATTCGGGCGTGATACTGGCCGGAATGGCGGCGCCGAAGGACTGGCCCGGATGCTGGCGGGTCAGGCGTTCGGCCAGGCGGGCGCCGTCCGGGCCGCTGCCGCGCAGGGACTCGACGTACTGTTCGCGGCGCAGGTTCTCGCGGATCGCGACGAACTCCATTTCGGGTGTGACGATGCCACGGCGGGCGTAGTGCATCTGGGACACGTTCGCGCCGGCGCGGGCGCGGCGCGGCGGGCGCTTCAGGTCAAAGCGCAGCGCGTCCAGTTCCGGGTCCGCCAGCCGGGCGCGGCCGTACTGGCTGGTCAGGCCGGACAGGACTTCGGTGTCGCCGCGCTCCAGAATCCAGGGCAGGCGCGGAGTGGGCAGGCCTTTGCGGATGTCGATGACCGCGTCGGGATCGGTGTAGGGGCCGCTGGTGTCGTAGACCGTCAGAGGCGGGTTGGGCTCGCCGCCGAACAGGGTGGGCGTGTCGTCCTGGCTGATTTCGCGAAAAGGCACGCGGATGTCGGGCCGGGATCCGGTTTCGTAGATCTTGCGGGATTGCGGCAGCGGTTCGATCGCGGCCAGGTCGACGGTGGCGCGGGCGGCCAGGAATTGCGGATTGGCGTTCAAGAGGTAGCTCCAGGTTCGAAAAATTTCGGAAATGGAGCCGAGTCGGGGAGGGGGAAGCGCGTTCCGGGGGAATGGTTCCGGGAATGGACTGCAACCAGGGTGGAAACCGCGCACGCTCCCAGCATCGGCATTATCCGTACTGGTACGAAGGGTTTCTCTCAACACGCCGGCCAGGCCGGCGAGTACCCCTGCGTGAGAGGAAGTATACGGCCTTTTCGTCGCCGGGATGAGACAGGGCATGGGGTAGTCCCTTGCGGACTATCCCATGCCTGACGAATCCGAGCCGCTTGCAAGCGGCGAGGTGGGGAGGCCGCAATCCAAAGCGGCCGCAGGCTGCGCAGCGTGGGGGGCCTTTACCCCTCTTTCCCCGAAATCAGCAGGCTGTCGATCAGGGCGCTGACGGCGTGTTCCACCACCAGCCGGTCCTTGCGGGTCAGGGCCCAGAACTGCTTGGGATCGATCGAGGAGAAGGGCCAGGCGCCTTCACCCAGGGAACCGGCGATGCCGGGAGGCGGCGTCATCTCGCCCTGGCCCCGGCTCAGCCAGTAGATGTCCACTTCCAGGATCTGAGCCAGATTCAGCAGTTTCTTCGGCGATTGACGGGTGCCGTTCTCGTAGCTGGAAATCGCGCTTTGTGACAGGCCGCAGGCGCGTGCCAAGGTCTCCTGCGACATATTGCGCTGGAGCCGGGCATGGCGAAGCCGTTCTGCAAAGGTTTCCACCCGCCCATTGGACTAAAAAGGACAAACACATTGGTGTTTGTAAGATAATACATTTGTAATATTTAAGGGATGGGCAAAGGGGGAATGTATGCAAGGCCACCAGGTGTGGGCATTGGCGCCGGATGACAATGTCGAATTGCAGTATTTGCGGACGGAGGGGTGCCGGGTGCGGCGTTGCGATTCCATCGACGCCGTCGATCGTCACACGATCCAGCGCGACATGCTGGCCTGCGATGCCGTGCTGCTGATGGCGGACGCGGCCGCCAACTGCCGCGTGGCGCGGCTGGCGCGTGACATGCGTCTGCCCTTGGATCTGGTGGCCGTCATGGGGCCCACGCGGCAGGGGGAACTGACGGCGCTGTTGCAGGTCGGAGTGGATTGGGTGATGCGGCAGGACGACCCGCCGGCCCTGTTGGCGGCTGTCCTGCGCGCCTTGCGCCTGCGGCGTCATACTGCCGCAGCGGACCTGGTGACAGAATCAGAGCACCGGATCGGGCCCTGGACCCTGGAAGACCAGGGTTGGCGCTTGCAGCATCATGATGGGTCTTCGCTGCGCCTGACGGTCTCCGAACGCTCGATCCTGGTCTGCCTGTTCGAGTCGCCCGGCCACCTCGCCAGCCATGCCATGCTGAACGAAGCCCTGTCCCAGGGCTGGCAGCATGCCTATGGGCGCCGGCCGCATGACCCCAAGCCGCGCGGCATCATCAGCCGCCTGCGCTGGCGGGGACTGCAGGCCGGCATGGAGCCGCCGGTCGAATCCCTGCGCGGCTACGGCTACGTCTGGGAAATCTGAGCCGGCCGCCGTCCAGCGCTCAGTGGTAGCGCTGGACGCCCAGGTCGTCGTGGCGGATGTCGGTGGGCTTGTTGGACACGATGTCCGCAATCAGCCGGCCGCTGCCGCAGGCCATGGTCCAGCCCAGCGTGCCATGGCCGGTGTTCAGGTACAGGTTGCTCAGGCGGGTGGGGCCGACGATCGGGGTGCTGTCCGGGGTCTTGGGGCGCAGCCCTGTCCAGAAATTCACGTTGCCGGGGGTGTAGCTGCCCGGGAACAAGTCGTTCAGCACCATTTCCAGGGTCCGTTGGCGGCGCGGGTCCAGCGCGGTGTCGTAGCCCACGACCTCGGCCATGCCGCCCACGCGGATGCGCTGGTCAAAGCGCGTCAGGGCGATCTTGTAGGTCTCGTCCAGCAGAGTGGACACGGGCGCCCGTTCCTGGTCGGCGATGTCCACGGTGATGGAATAACCCTTCATCGGGTAGACCGGGATGCTGATCAGGCCGCGCAGCAGCAGCGGCGAATAGGATCCCAGGGCCACGACGTAGGCGTCGGCCTGTTCCAGGCCGGAGGTGCACTGCACGCCCGTGATCCGGTCGCCCGCCGTCTGCAGGGACTGGATGGTGACGCCATAGCGGAAATGCACACCCTCGGCTTCGGCCAGCTTGGTCAGGGCGTGGGTGAACAGGCGGCAGTCGCCGGTTTCGTCGTCCGGCGTGCGCAGGCCGCCGACCAGCTTGTGGCGGACCTGGGCCAGCGCGGGTTCGTACTGGACCAGTTGGTCGCCCCCGAGCAGTTCGTGGGCGACGCCCGCCTCGCTCAGCGCCTGGACGTCGCGCTGGGCGTCATCCATCTGTTTCTGGGTGCGGAAGACCTGCAGCGTGCCTTGGCGGCGGCTTTCAAACTGGATGTCGGTGTCGGCCTGCAACGCGTGCAGGCACTGGCGGCTATAGGCCGACAGGCGCAGCATGCGGTCTTTGTTGGCCGCGTAGCGGGCCGGCGTGCAGTTGCGCCACATGTCCAGCATCCAGCGCAACTGGGTCAGGCTGCCGTCGGGCCGGATGGTCAGCGGAGCGTGCGGCGTGAACAGCCACTTGAGCGCCTTCAGCGGGATGCCGGGCGCAGCCCAGGGCGAGGAATAGCCAAAGGACAACTGGCCGGCGTTGGCAAAGCTGGTTTCCTCCGCCGTGCCGCTTTCGCGGTCGATCACGGTGACTTCGTGCCCTTGCCGGGCCAGATAATAGGCGCTCGTGACGCCCACGACACCTGCTCCCAGAACCAGAACCTTCATAACATCGCCTCGATGGATTAATTTTTCATGATGATAGGCAATATACCCAGATAAATTTTTATGAAAAAATAAGGTTTTTAGGAAAAACCATTAGTATGGGCGAGGAGCGACGCAAGGGTACAGGACAAAATCCTGGTGCACCGCAGCGGTATTCGCTCAAGGGGTTTGCGGACCGGTTTTCCGTGCGCGGACGCGGCTCCGGACCCTTGCCGATCCATCCCTTTCCGGAGAGATATCATGCGCGTACAGAAGGACTCCGTCCATGCCCTGGACAAGATCGACCGCCACATCCTGGATCTGTTGCAGCAGAACGGCCGCCTGTCGATGACCGAGCTGGCCGACGCGGTGGGGCTGACGGTGACGCCCTGCATCGAACGCGTGCGCCGCCTGGAGCGCGATGGCGTCATCACCGGCTACCACGCCCGGGTGTCGCCGGCCGCGCTGGACGCCGGCCTGCTGGTGTTCGTGGAAATCAGCATGTCCAGCAAGTCCGGCCGCACCTTCGAGGACTTTCGTCGTGAAGTGCTGTGTGTGCCGCAGGTGCTGGAATGCCACCTGGTGTCCGGGGATTTCGACTATATGGTCAAGGCGCGGATCAAGGAAATCGGCCAGTACCGCAACCTGCTGGGCGACATCCTGCTGCGCCTGCCGGGGGTGACCCAGACCAAGAGCTGCGTGGTGATGGAGGAGGTCAAGGAGACCCAGTTCATTCCGGCGCAGCGTTAGGGTGCGGCGGTACGCGGTCTCCGGGCGGTACAAGACAGGCACGCGGGATATCACTAGCACACCCATCGCACCATCGGCGCAGAAGACCGTACACTATCGCCATGGAACTGATCGGCCTTGGACTCTATACGCCCAACCAGGCGGCTCGTATCACGGGTGCAGACCCCCGTGAGGTTCGCCGCTGGATGTTCGGTTACAAGAACCAGTCGGGTGAATTGCAGCCTCCGCTCTGGCAGCCGCAGATCACACAGTCCGAAGATAAAGTGATCGGCTTCATGGACCTGATGGAACTCCGTATCGTCAAGGCGTTCGTACGCCATGGTGTTCCCCTGCGCACCATCCGGGCGTCGATCCAGTCGGCACAGCAGATTTTCGATACGCCTTATCCCTTTACCGCAAATCGCTTCCTGACTGACGGAAAATCCATCTTTTATGAAGCGATCCATCAGGAACCTCAACTCACTGACCTGCTGAAAAAACAACTGGTCTTCGAGTCCATCATCCGGCCTAGCCTCTATGCGGGTATCGAATTCGATGCCACCGGCACAGCCACACGGTGGTATCCACTTAAAAAAAGCAGGGCCGTCATACTTGATCCCAAACTCTCTTTTGGTCGCCCTTCCTTGAGCAAATTCGGGATTCCTACCGAAATCATTGCAGCGGCCGTCAAAGTCGAAGGCAATCAGAAAAGGGTTGCCTCGCAATTCGATATCCCAGTTGCGGACGTATCTGCCGCCGTGAAATTCGAAGATCAACTCATGGCAGCGTGAAATTCCTATTCGATAATAATCTGTCACCCCATTTCGCCTTGGCACTGCACGAGCTTTGCCAGGGTGCCTCGCGGTATCAAATTATTCCTCTTGGCCAAAAATTCCCCCGCAATACACCTGATCACGAATGGATCACCGCGCTATCAGTGGAAGGCGGCTGGTCCATCGTCTCCCAAGACGGCTTTCGCAAGAATGACCTGGAGCGCGAGGCGCTGCGCAAATGCGGGCTTGCCGTTTTTGTGCTTTCCAAGCAGTGGATGGATCACACCTACTGGACCAAGGCCCAGAATCTGGTGAAATGGTGGCCGGCGATCGAAGACTATCAAGCCCGTATCCAGGGTGGCGCTGCAGTGCGTATCCCGTGGAGGATGACGGGGCGCTTCGAGCAAATCCGCCTCTGACAGCTCCATCGGTCAGTTGGCTTACACCGCTACATCGCGGCCTGCATGCCGCCTGGATTCGTCTGGCATAGGACAGTTCGCTGTGGGCTATCCTATGTCCCGCCTCATCCTTGCCACAATCATATTGTCGCGATGGATCAGTTCCGGGTCGGCCAGGTGGCCCAGGATCTCGGCGATGCGGGCGCTGGGCTGGCGCAGGATGCGCGCCGTGTCGGCGGACGAATAGTTGATCAGGCCGCGCCCGCACTCGACGCCATGCTCGTCCACGCAGGCCACCACGTCGCCGCGTTCGAAGTCGCCTTCGACGGCGATCACGCCGATGGGCAGCAGGCTCCGGTGGCTCTGGGTCAGCGCGCGCACGGCGCCGGCGTCCAGGGTGACGCGGCCGCGCAGGCGCAGGTGGTTGGCCATCCAGCGCTGCCGGGCGGAACGCACCGGCAGGACGGCGCGCAGCTCGGTGCCGATCGGTTCGCCCGAGGCCAGACGCCGCAGCACGGCGGATTCACGGCCGGAGGCAATGATGGTGTGGCCGCCGCTGTTGGCGGCGCGCCGTGCGGCCAGGACCTTGGTCAGCATGCCGCCGGTGCCGATGGCGCTGCCCGAACCGCCCGCCATCGCTTCCAGCGCCGGGTCGCCCGCCTGGCCCTGATGGATGAAGCGCGCGTCCGGATGCTTGCGCGGATCGGCGCTGTACAGGCCGGACTGGTCGGTCAGGATGACCAGCACGTCGGCTTCGATCAGATTGGTCACCAGCGCGCCCAGGGTGTCGTTGTCCCCCACGCGGATCTCGTCGGTGACCACAGTGTCGTTTTCATTGACGATGGGCACCACGCCCAGGGCCAGCAGCGTGTTCAGCGTGCTGCGTGCGTTCAGGTAGCGGCGCCGGTCGGCCAGGTCCTCGTGCGTCAGCAGGATCTGGGCGGTGCGCACGCCGTGGCGGGCGAAGGCGGCCTCGTACGCCTGGATCAGGCCCATCTGGCCCACGGCCGCCGCCGCCTGCAGTTCCGACATCAGCTTGGGCCGCCGGGGCCAGCCCAGGCGCGCCATGCCTTCGGCGATCGCGCCGCTGGACACCAGCACCAGTTGCCGGCCCGAGGCGTGCAGTCCGGCGATCTGCTCGGCCCACTGGGCGACGGCTTCCAGGTCGATGCCCTTGCCCTCGTTGGTGACCAGGGATGAACCGACCTTGAGGACGAGGCGTTGTGCGTCCTGGGCGACGGAAGGAGACAGATCCGGACGAGTCATGGTGGCGGGCGAGGGTTGGAACGCGTAGGGCTGGAAACTTCGGCGGATGTCAGCGGACTCAGCGTGCGAAGCGCGGGTCGTCCGGGTCGACGCCGTCCGGTGCGTCCGGGCCGGCGCCCGTGTCCGCGTCGTCGTGCGTGAAGCGGGGGTCTTCGTCATGGGCGTGGGCGCTGCGCTGCTGTTCGTCCAGCCAGGACTGCAGCGCCCCGGTCAGGGCGGCGGTCCCGTCGCCGGTCAGGGCGGAAATCCCGAAGACCGGCCCCGTCCAGCCGAGTTCACGGCAGATGCGGTCCTGGACGGCGGCGGGGTCTTCCACCATGTCCAGCTTGTTCAGCACCAGCCAGCGCGGCTTGGCGGCCAGGTCCGGGTTGTAGCGTTCGAGTTCGCGCACGATGGCCTGGGCGTCCAGCACGGCCTGGGCGCAGGCGTCCACGTCCGGGTCGGGCGAAAACACGTCCAGCAGATGCAGCAGCACGCGGGTGCGGCTGAGGTGGCGCAGGAACAGGTGGCCCAGGCCGGCGCCTTCCGAGGCGCCTTCGATCAGGCCGGGGATGTCGGCGATGACGAAGCTGTGCGACGGCGAGGTGCGCACCACGCCCAGGTTCGGGTGCAGGGTGGTAAAGGGATAGTCCGCGATCTTGGGGCGGGCGTTGGACACGCGCGTGATCAGGGTGGACTTGCCCGCGTTGGGCATGCCCAGCAGGCCTACGTCGGCCAGGATCTTCAATTCCAGGCGCAGGCGGCGTTGCTCGCCCTCGCGACCGGGGGTGAACTGGCGCGGCGCGCGGTTGACGCTGGACTTGAAGTGCAGATTGCCCAGGCCGCCGTTGCCGCCCTCGGCCAGCGTGACCTGTTCGCCATGGCGGTCCAGGTCAAAGAGCTGCTCGCCGGTGTCGGCGTCGTAGACCACGGTGCCGACCGGCATGCGCAGGACGATGTTCGGCGCGCCCGCGCCGTATTGGTCCGAACCCCGGCCGTTCTCGCCGTTCTTGGCCCGGTGCAGGCGCGCGTAGCGATAGTCGATCAGGGTGTTGATGTTGCGGTCAGCCACGGCCAGGATCGAGCCTCCCCGGCCGCCGTCGCCGCCGTCGGGGCCGCCCATGGGAATGAATTTTTCCCGGCGGAAGCTGGCGACGCCGTTGCCGCCTTTGCCGGCAACGACCTCGATGGTGGCTTCGTCTACGAATTTCATGGTGGAACCATTCTAATGAAAAAAAAGGCCCTGCTGGATAGCAGGGCCTTGTGCCTTCAGGCCGTCCTAGGGGCTGCCCCGTGAAAAAGGGGCGGCAAGCCGAAGGCGCAGCGTGGGGCTGTGTGCGGGAATGCAGCGATCAGTTCGCCGCGCTCACCGACACGGTGCGCTTGTTCTGCGCGCCCTTGATGGCGAATTGCACAACACCGTCCACCAGGGAGTACAGCGTGTGGTCCTTGCCGATACCGACGTTGACGCCGGGGTGAAACTGGGTGCCGCGCTGGCGGACGATGATGCCGCCGGCCGAGATCTGCTGACCGCCGTAGACCTTTACGCCCAGTCGTTTCGATTCGGAATCGCGGCCGTTGCGAGTCGAGCCGCCGCCCTTTTTGTGTGCCATGATGAGCTCCTAAATACGATGACCGGATCAGGCCGCAACGGCGTCGATGCGGATTTCGGTGTAGTTCTGACGATGGCCTTGATGCTTTTGATAGTGCTTGCGACGGCGCATCTTGAAGATCTTGACCTTGTCGTGACGGCCTTGTGCAAGAACGGTGGCTTTGACCGCTGCGCCTTCGACGAAAGGCGCGCCGATCTTCAGCGTTTCGCCTTCGCCGACGGACAACACCTGGTCGAGCGAGATTTCTTGCCCAATGTCAGCCGGTATCTGTTCGATTTTCAGTTTTTGGCCGGCGCAAACGCGATATTGCTTGCCACCGGTTTTTATGACCGCGTACATGGGGATTTCCTGTGAGAATTCCTGGTGCCGTCGCTTTGTTCCTGTACAGGAGCAAAGCCTGTTGGCAGACACCAGGGATGCCAAAAAAGGCCAGATCCACGAACGGATCAAGCCAAGCCTTACATTTTATGCTGAAAACCTTTTGCAAATCAAGCGGTTTCGGCGTGTGGCAACGTCTGGGGCGTTTGATGCGCGGTTTTACGACCGGTAATCCGCGTTGATGCTGACGTATTCGTGCGAGAAATCGCAGGTGTAGACCGTGTCGGCCACGTCGCCGCGTCCCAGGGCGACGCGCACCAGGATTTCGGATTCCTTCATGATGCGCTGGCCGTCTTCTTCGCGGTAGTCGGGGTCTCGGCCGCCCTGCGAGGCGACGCGCACGTCGCCCAGCCACAGCGTCAGTCTGGACACGTCCAGGTCGTCGACGCCGGCGTAGCCGATGGCGGCCAGGATGCGGCCCAGGTTGGGGTCGGAGGCGTAGAAGGCGGTCTTGACCAGTGGCGAGTGGGCGATGGCGTAGGCGATCTTCAGGGCTTCGTCCGTGGAGGCGGCCTGTTCGACCTGGATGGTCATGAACTTGGTCGCGCCTTCGGCGTCGCGCACGATCTTCTGGGCCAGATCGCGGGCGGCGGCCGTCAGGGCCTCGGCCAGCGCGGCGTAGCGCGGATCCTGTTCGGATTCGATGTGCGCGCCGCTGGCGCTGGTGGCGATGATGATGAAGGAGTCGTTGGTCGAGGTATCGCCGTCCACCGTGATGCGGTTGAAGGACTGGTCGGCGATGCGTTTGGCCAGAGTGCGCAGCAGCGCGGGCGGCAGGCCTGCGTCCGTGCCCAGGAAGCCCAGCATGGTCGCCATATTGGGGCGGATCATGCCGGCGCCCTTGCTGATGCCGGTGATCGAGACCGGCGTGCCGCCCAGGTCGATCCGGGTGGAGTGGATCTTGGGCTGGGTGTCCGTGGTCATGATGCTGTGCGCCGCCTGGAACCAGTGGTCCGGACGGGCATCGTCCAGGGCGGCGGGCAGGCCGGCGATCAGGCGGTCCACCGGCAGCGGTTCCAGGATGACCCCGGTGGAAAACGGCAGGATCTGTTCCGGCGCGACGCCCAACTGGTCCGCCAGGGCGCGGCAGGTGTCGCGGGCGGCCCGCAGGCCCGGTTCCCCGGTGCCGGCATTGGCGTTTCCGGTGTTGATGACCAGGGCGCGGATGCCGGCGCCGGCGGCCAGGTGCGCTTCGCAGACCTGGACCGGCGCGGCGCGGAAGCGGTTGCGTGTGAAGACCCCCGCCACCGAAGTCCCTTCGTCCAGCAGCAGGACGGTCAGGTCGCGTCGCCCGGCCTTGCGGATGCCGGCTTCGGCCGTGCCGATGCGGATGCCGGGAACCGGGTGGATGGCGTCTTGCGCCGGGATGATCAGGTTGATGGCCATGGCGAGGAAGTCCGGAGGCAGTGGGTGAGGGCGAAAAGAAGCCCCCATTCTATGCCGAATGGGGGCTGTGCATCTGCGGAGTCGGGCGGTCTGCGGGATGCCCGAGGATCAGGCCGGCAGGCGCGCGTAGGTGGATTGCTTCAGGTCGCCCAGAAGATCGAACAGCGCCGTGCGTGCGGTCGGCGCCAGGCCGCCCAGCAGGGACTGGATCCAGGAGGCGTGCGCCCGCTGCATGCGGCGGTGATAGCGGCGGCCCTTCATCGTCAGGCGGATCAGCGAACTGCGGCGGTCGGCGTCGTCCTTCAGGCGTTCGACCAGGCCGTCTTTTTCCAGCTGATCGGTGATGCCGGTGATGTTGCCGTTGGTCACCATCATCAGGCGGGACAGTTCGCTCATTTTCAGGCCCTTGGGGGCATGGGTGAGCTGGGACATCAGGTCGAAGCGCGGCAGCGTGGTCTGGAATTCCGAGCGCAGCCGGCTGCGCAGTTCGTTTTCGATCAGCGTGCAGCAACTGAGCATGCGCAGCCACAGGCGCAGGTCCTGGGGTTCCTGGCCGGTGGCCTGGGTTTCGAGATCCGGCACCGAGGGGGTGACGGCAGGGTGCTGGGTCGCAGCGTATTGGGTGTAGTCGGTCATGACGCGCCTCCGGGCGGACTTGATCAGTGCGCACCCAGTGTAGGGAACACGCCGTGGCGTGTCCTTGTCCTGCGTCAAGAAACTTGAAGTTCGGATTATTTAAACCCTGCGAACACCCGGTCGGCCGCGTCCAGCGTCGCCTGGATGACGGCGTCGTCGTGGGTGGACGAGACGAAGCCGGCCTCGAAGGCCGAGGGCGCAAAATGCACGCCTGCGGACAGCATGCCGTGGAAGAAGCGCTTGAAAGCCTCGGTGTCGCAGGCGGAGACTTCGGCCAGGCTGGTCGGCGCCGTATCGCGGAAATACAGGCCGAACAGGCCGCCCTGCCAGTCTCCGCTGAGCGCCACGCCGTGGCGCCGGGCGCGTTCGACCAGGCCCTGGATCAGCTTGCCGGTCTGCTGGTGCAGGGTGTCGTAAAAGCCCGGCTCGGCCAGGCGGCGCAAGGTGACGCGCCCGGCGGCGACCGCCACCGGATTGCCCGACAGCGTGCCGGCCTGGTAGACCGTGCCCAGCGGCGCGATGCCGGCCATGATGTCGGCGCGACCGCCGAAGGCGCCCACCGGCATGCCGCCGCCGATGATCTTGGCCAGCGTGGTCATGTCCGGCGTGACGCCGCACAGGCCTTGCATGCCTTGCGGGCCGACGCGCAGGCCGGTCATGACTTCGTCGAAAATCAGGACGCTGCCGTAGCGGGTGCACAGCGTGCGCAGGCCTTCGAGGAAGCCGGGCGCCGGACGCACCAGATTCATGTTGCCGGCGATCGGCTCGACGATGATGCAGGCGATGTCCTCGGGGTACTGGGCGAAGGCGGCCTCGACGGCGGCCAGGTCGTTGTAATCCAGCACCAGGGTGTGCTGCACGAATTCGGGCGGCACGCCGGCCGAGGTCGGATTGCCGAAGGTCAGCATGCCCGAGCCGGCCTTGACCAGCAGGCTGTCGGCGTGGCCGTGGTAGCAGCCTTCGAACTTGATGATCCTGGAGCGGCCGGTGTGGCCGCGCGCCAGCCGGATCGCCGACATGGTGGCCTCGGTGCCGGAACTGACCAGGCGCACTTGCTCGATCGAGGGGATGCGGTCGATGATGGCCTCGGCCAGCTCGATTTCGGCCTCGGTCGGCGCGCCGAAGGACAGCCCGTCCACGGCGGCGGCCTGCACGGCGGCGACGACTTCGGGGTCGGCGTGGCCCAGGATGGCAGGCCCCCAGGAGCCGATGTAGTCGATGTAGCGGGTGCCTTCGGCGTCCCACAGATAGGGACCCTGGGCGCGCTGGATGAAGGGCGGGGTGCCGCCCACGGAGCGGAAGGCGCGCACGGGCGAGTTGACGCCGCCCGGGATGGCGCGGCAGGCGCGTTCAAAGAGTTCGGTGTTGCGGGACATGGCGGAATTCCGGTTGCTGCAGGGTTTCAGGAAAGGTCGGCGTGTCGCGGACCGGGGTTCATGACCGGCTGGCGCCGGTGTCGAACAAATCGGCGCATCGGCGCGCGGCGGCGTGGATGTCGGGGGCGTCGAACAGGGCGCTGATGACGGCGATGCTGTCGGCGCCCGCCTGGATCACGGGGGCGGCGTTGTCGGGCGTGATGCCGCCGATGGCGACGACGGCGGCGCGGCGCGTCCCGCCGGCGGTCGGCGCTTCGGTCAGCGCCCGGCCGGCGCGGACGTGGTCCAGCGTGGCGCGCACGGCGTCGGGCTTGACGCCGGACGGGTACAGGGCGCCGAAGGCGATGTAGTCGGCGTCCTCGCGCAGCCGTCGGGCGGCCAGTTCCGGCTGGTCGTAGCAGGAGCAGCCGATCAGCTTGTCCGAGCCCAGCGCCAGCCGCGCCTGGGCGACGGCGCCGTCATCCCTGCCCAGATGGGCGCCGTCGGCGTCCAGGTCGGCCGCCAGGCGCCAGTCGTCATTGATGATCAGGACCAGACCCAGCCGCAGGCACAGGTCGCGGACCGCACGGGCCTGGGCGCGCAGATCGGCCGGGGCGCCGAGCTTGCGGCGCCATTGCAAGGCGGTCATGCCGCCGGCGTGGGCTTGTTCGATGGCGGTCAGCAGGCGGTCGGTGTCGGCCCAGTCGGGGGTGACGCCGTACAGGCCGCGCGGGAATCGGGGCGGGTTCACGGAGCCTCCTTCAGGTTTGAAGCGGTGCGGCGTGCAGCAGGATGCGCTGCCCCATGCCGGGGTGGAAATGTCGTTCGAGCAGGGCGGTGGCGGTCGTGACCGCCTGGGAGACGGCCTCGTCCGGGTCCAGGCCGCGCGCCAGCAGGCAGCACAGCACCGTGGCCAGCAGGCTTTCGGCGTCGCCCGCGCGCACGCGCGGCGTCGGCCAGGGCCAGCGGCGGCCGGCCTGGTCCTGCGTGTGCAGGACCAGGCCGTTCAGGCCGGGGCCGAGCGCCGCGTTGCAGCACAGGACGAGCGGCGCGCCCAGTTCGTGCAGGGCGGCGATCGGATCGGCCGCCCGCGTCGAGGACAGCAGGCCCTGGCCGGCCCAGAGTTCCGGCAGGCGGGCGTCCACGACGACGAGATGCGCCTGGGGCAGCAGCAGCTCGAGCAGCGCGCCGACGGTTTCCTCGGGGTCCAGGTCTTCCAGGTCGGGGATCGGCGGCGGCGCGCACAGTTGCAGCACCAGCGGCAGCGCACTGTAGTCGGCCGCGATCTGGGCCAGGGTCGAGATGGTCTCGGGGTCGTACTGAGGGCCGATCTTCAGGGCGCCGATGGCCATGTCTTCCAGCAGGCAGCGGGCCTGGTCATCGACCAGGTCCGGGGCCAGGCGCTGGATGGTTTCCGTGCCGGCGGTGTCCTGGACGTGGATGGCGGTGGCCACGGAGCCCGCGTGCGTGCCCAGACCGGCGCAGATAACCGCGTCGATAGGCAGGTGACTGGCGCCGCTGGGATCGAACGGGCCGAAAATCAGGGGCAGGGGGATGGCAGGGGAATCGGGCGCAGGCATGACAGCAAAGGGCCGGTTGCCACGGCCGGCAGTCTGTGGGGTTTGTGTACTATGAGCATCCATTCTAATGTATGCGGCATCGGCGTCGATCGGGACGCCGTCGGAAGACGAGAGATTTCATCGCCATGCGAACCTGGATGTGCCTGATCTGCGGCTTTATCTATGACGAGACGGCCGGCTACCCGGAAGACGGGATTGCGCCCGGCACCCGCTGGGAGGACGTGCCGCCCAACTGGGTCTGTCCCGAATGCGGCGCGCGCAAGGAAGACTTCGAGCTGATCGAAATCTGACCCCTTTGCTTCCGTGTGTGATTCGACCCGTTTCTGATACTCTAACGTCATGGGCCATGGGGCCGGACTACAGGGGATCGACATGACGACAGTACCGCATGCTTCCGACGCCGGTTCACGCATCGACCTGTCCCGGCAGTTCCTGCTGGCCATGCCGGGGATGGTGTCGGGTGAACTGGCCAATACCGTGATCTATGTCTGCGAACATACAGAACACGGCGCGCTGGGGCTGGTGATCAACCGGCCGACCGATCTCACCATCGGCGACTTGTTGCAGCGCATCGATCTGCCCCTGTCGCTGGAAATCGGGCCGGTGCAGGAATCACCGGTCTTCTTCGGCGGGCCGGTGCAGACCGATCGCGGCTTTGTGCTGCACGTGCCGCGTGGCGAATACAGTTCCAGCATCGAGCTGGGGGGCGACGTGGCGCTGACCACCTCGCGCGACGTGCTGCAGGACGTCGCCGCCGGCCACGGCCCGGCCCGGCTGCTGGTGACGCTGGGCTATGCCGGCTGGGGCGCGGGTCAGCTCGAAGACGAACTCGCCCGCAATGCCTGGCTGAACGTGCTGTCGTCCAACGACATCCTGTTCGACACGCCCGCGGAAGACCGCTACGACGCCGCACTGGCTCAATTGGGCATCCGCGCCTCGATGCTGGCCAGCGACGCGGGCCATGCCTGAATCCGAACAGACGCTGCTGGCTTTCGATTTCGGCCTGAAGAAAATCGGCGTGGCGCTGGGCAACACCCTGACGAACCACGCGCGCCCGCTGTGCATCCTGACGCCGACCACGCGTGAACAGCGTTTCGACCAGGTCGGCGCCCTGCTGGCCGAATGGCAGCCCGATCGCGTGGTCGTCGGCCTGCCGCTGACGCTGGACGGCGGCGAGCAGCCCGCCTCGCAGCACAGCCGCCGTTTTGCGCACCAGCTCGAAGGCCGCTTCCGCGTGTGTGTCGTGCTGGTGGACGAACGTGGTTCCAGCCTGGAGGCCCAGCAGATTCTGGGCACCCACGCCGCCGATGACGCCATGGCCGCCGCCGTGATCCTGCAGCGGTATTTGGATGAGATCGGACACGGAATGGTCCCTGCGGACCATTCCGTGCCTATTGAATCCGACCGGCATGTAGGCCGGGAGGTGGAGGGATGCCGCAATTCGGGAGAACCTGTGGGGCGCCCGGGCACCGAAGACGAGCACTTGAATTAGCCAAACAGGACACTATGGCGCCTTTTTTATTTCTGTTCCGTTTCGTCTGTGTATCCGTCTGGATTCTGCTGGGCCTGCTGACCGAATTGGCGGTCTTCCCGGCGCTGGGCCGCGCCCGGCGGCGCCGGGTGGTCCGTGGGTGGTCACGCGGTCTGATGCGGCTGTGCGGGGTCCGTGTGCGCCGCATGGGCGTTCCCGTGGAGCGGGGCGCCGTGCTGTGGGTCGCCAATCACGTGTCCTGGGTCGATATCTTCGTGCTCAACAGTGTGCGCACCACGTCCTTTGTGGCCAAGAGCGACATCAGGCGCTGGCCGGTGATCGGGCTGCTGGTCGCCTGGGCGGGCACCTTGTTCATCGACCGCCGCCATCGGCACGCCGTGCGCGACGCCGGCCGCCAGATGCGAGGCTGCTTCGACCAGGGCGATGCCGTGGGCCTGTTCCCCGAGGGCACGACGACCGACGGTTCGGACGTGCTGCCCTTTCATGCGGGCTTGTTTGACGCCGCCGTGCAGGCTGGCGTACCGACGCAGCCGGTGGCCCTGCGTTTCCTGAGGCGCGGACGTCGCGCGCCGGAACTGGCTTTCGTCGGCGAGCAGACCCTGGTGGCGAACCTGTGGTTTTTGCTGAGCGCCTGGGGCGTGTCGGTCGAGTGTGATTTTCTGGCGCCGATTCCGGCGGCGGACGGCCTGACGCGGGCGGAACTGTCGCGCCGTACTCAGGCCGCGATCGGCGAGGCCGTGCGCGGCGTCGCAGCTTAGCGGCAGGTCGCGCAGTCCTGCTGGACGATCTTGTGGTCGCGCAGCCGCAACGCGGTCAGC
This sequence comes from Castellaniella hirudinis, assembly GCF_042651965.1. Classification (NCBI taxonomy): domain Bacteria; kingdom Pseudomonadati; phylum Pseudomonadota; class Betaproteobacteria; order Burkholderiales; family Alcaligenaceae; genus Castellaniella; species Castellaniella hirudinis. The sequence goes on along the minus strand of NZ_JBHSDY010000001.1, from coordinate 208,248 downwards.
GCGCGTCCCCAGACGCAGCCGGTGTCCAGGCAGATCGCATCCGGACGGATGTGCAGCCCCAATGCGGACCAGTGACCGAAGACCACCGGTTCGGCCGGATCGCGCCGGCCGGGCAGTTCGAACCAGGGCACCAGTTCGGGGTTGTCGTGGGGGCCTGCCTTGTGGCGGAAATTCATGCGGCCGTCGTCCGCATGGCAGACCCGCATGCGGGTCAGGGCGTTGACGATCACCCGCATGCGGTCCGGCCCTTGCAGGGCGTCGTCCCATTGCAGGGGTTCCTCGCCATACAGGTCGTGCATGGCGGGATGCCAGTCGGGCCGGCGGATGGCGGTCTCGATCTCGCCTGCCAGCGCCTGGGCCTGATCCAGGGTCCAGGCGGGCAGGATGCCGGCGTGAACCATGACGTGGCCCCGGTCGCGCACCAGCAGCGGCCGGTGGCGCAGCCAGTCGATCAGTTCGGCGGCGTCGGGCGCGCTCAGGATGTCCTGGAACGTGTCCGATTTGCCCGGAGGGCGTACCCCGGCGACCACGGCCAGCAGATGCAGGTCGTGGTTGCCCAGAATGGCGCGGGCGCGCGGCCCCAGCGATTGGATCAGGCGCAGCGCCCCCAGTGAATCGGGACCCCGATTGACCAGATCCCCGGCGAACCACAATTCGGTGTCGGAGCGGGCCAGTTCGGGGTGATCCAGCAAAGCGCGCAGGGCCCCCGCGCAGCCCTGGATGTCGCCGATGACCCAGACGTCGCCCCGAGGGGTTGCCGCAAGGGTCATGCGGGGCTCCGCTGGAGCTTGCGCTGGCGCAGCCACAGGGACAGCGGATGGCGGTGCTCCATGCCCAGCAGGGCCAGCAGGGCGGCTGCCTGCCCGGCCAGGCTGGGCACCAGGGCCGTGGCCCAGGGCGGCCAGTCACCCAGCATGCCGGCGTTCAGGGCCAACTGGTTGAGCATGAAAAAGCCCACCCCCAGAATGATGCCCGCGAAGACCTTGACCCCGACCCCGCCCCGGCGCGTCTGCATGAAGCCGATCGGCGCGGCGATGGTCACCATGACCAGCAGCGTGAAGGGGTAGGCGATCTTGCGCCACAGGGCGACTTCCTGGCGGTCGGTCTGCAACTGGTTGTTCTTCAGATAGCGGATGTAGTCCAGCAGATCCGAGATCGCCATGCGCTCGGGCGTCAGAATGCGGGCGATCAGGCGTTCGGGCGTCAGCGAGGTGGGGATGCTGCGCTCGTCCAGGTGGACGACTTCGCTGATGGGCTTGTCAGGGATGCGGGCGTCGGCCAGCGCGCCGGCGGACTGCGGCTGGATGCGGGTCTCGGTCAGGTTGCGCAGCACCAGGCGGCCCTGCTCGAACTGCCCGTTGGCGGCCTGGACGAGGTCCTTCAGCGTATTGTTCGCCGCGAATTCGTAGAGCACCACGTTGTCCACGCTGCCCTTGCCGGTGAGCTGGCCGATATTGATGATGCGGGTGCCGCCCTTGCCGTCCGCTTCTTTGAACCAGTAGCCGCTGGACAGGCGGCCGCCGTCGGTGCGGCCCAGCAGCGCCAGGCGGGACTCGCTGCCGCGCAGTTCCGCCGCCGGGGTGATGAATTCCGACAGGATGAAGGCGCCCATCACCAGCGGAATCGTGATCAGCCACAAGGCGCCCAGCAGGCGCATGCCGCTGACCCCCGAGGCCCGCAGAATGGTGAGTTCGTTGCGCTGCGCCAGTCCCGCAAGCGCCAGCACTGCGCCGATCAGCAGCCCGATGGGCAGCAGTTCGTACAGGTGGTTGGGGACGTCCAGGGCCTGCAGATAGAACAGGTTCAGCAGGGTCAGGCGCTGGCCGACCTTGTCCAGGCCTTCGATCAGTGCGAAGAACATGAACAGCCCCACCAGGGCCACCAGGACGACGGCGGTCGAGCGGTAGATTTCGCGGGCGATATAACGTCGGGCCGTGCGCATGAGCGAAAAAACGATGGAAACCTCAATAGTACCCTGAACGGATTCCCCGGCCCGATGGACGTGTTCCGTCAGGACCGGCCGGTGGGGAACTGCGGTTCAGGACATCGGGCGGTCAGGTCGCAGCGGGCGCCGCGTCGTGTGTCTCGTCCATGGCGTGCCCGATCGCCAGGAGTTGTTCGCAGAACCACTGGGTGGAGGGCAGCATGGTTTCGTTGCGGCGTCGGATGAGGGTGAGCGGCGCGAGCTGGTAATCAGTGTCAATGGGCAAAATCCGTAATTGGTCCGCCAGCGCATAGTGCCTGGCAATATCCGTGGGGATGATGGCGATCAGGTCGTTATCGGCCAGGGCGGCCTTGATCACTTCGAGCGAGGATGTTTCGATCCGTACGCTCGGTGGGCGCAAGCCGGCTTTCACGAACAGCTCGCTCAGCATGGTCCGAGCGGCGGTCCTCGGCGGCGGCACGATCCAGGCGAAGTCGGTCGTATGTTCGAGGGTGATGTGCTTTCCTGCGCCGAGCATGGGGTGCCGCGAGCTGACCACGACGGAGAATCGCTGATAGCGCAGGATCTGTTGCTCCAGTTCGTCCTCCCTGACGTTTGCGTATCGGCCAATGACGCAGTCCAGTTCTTTGGCCAAGAGCTGATTGACCAGGGATGTCGTGGTGTCCTCCCGGATTTCCATCGTCAGGTTGATCTTTTTTTCGTGCAGGCGCTTCAGTGTTTGCGTGATGAGGTCGGGCGTGATGAACGGGATGACGCCCAGCCGCAGGCTGCCGGATTCCCCCTGGATGATGGCCTCGATTTCCCGCTGGGTATCGCCCAATTGATTGATCAGGGCGGCAGCCCGATTGATCAGGGCTTCTCCCACGCGATTCGGGTGCGTGCCGTTACGGCCGCTGTCGAATAGCTTGATATTGAAGATGCCCTCGATTTCGCGCACGGCCTTGCTGATGGCAGGCTGGGTCAGGTTCAATTCGGCGGCCACCTGGTGGCCGTTGCGATGGCGTCCCAGGCTGGCCAGCACGGAAAGATGCCGCACCGTCAATCTGGAGCGGATGTTCTGCTCGTCCAGGGACTCGTGTTCTATGAGCTGATTCACGATGAACTTCAATTCTTTCAAGTTATCGAATAATCATAAAATATCATTATTAAGTAATCGATACAAGCCATATACTGGCCGCAAGTTTTCCCCCTTGCCTGTTGCCCAGCGGTTGTTTCTTGGTTAGGAGTTGCCTCATGAGTGTTTCGTATTTCGTCAGGTATGTCGGCACGGTGGAAGACGCCAGGCAGTTTCTTCAGCACTATCGGACGGAGCATGCGGCGATCATGCGCGAGTATCCGAGGATCCGATCCTGTCGTTTGCATCATCCGGTCGACTGGGATGATCCGGTGGCCGTCAACAAGGATGCGGTTTTTCTGCTCGCCGAATTGGTTTTCGACTCGGTTGAGGATCTGAATTTTTCATTGCATTCAGAAGTGCGCCAGAAATCTCGGGCGGATTTCATGAATTTTCCCCGTCTGGAAGGGGAAGTCAGGCATCTCGCGGTTTCAACAGAAATATTATTTTAAATATGGGGACCAATATGAAAATCAGGCTCATTGCAAACGTCCTGGTGGCTGCTTCGGCCATATTCGGAGCGAGTTCTGCGTTTTCCGCGGAATATAACTGGCGGTTTTTCACCTATGTGCCGGCCACTGATTTTCATGCCAAGATGAACAAGGCTTTTGCCGAGGACATCAGCAAGGCCAGTGGCGGCCGCCTGGAAATCACGCATTACAGCGCAGGTGAGCTGCCGTACCGCGCCGGCGACATCTTGAAGGCCGTTGCGACCAACCAGATTCAGATGGGGCAGGTTGGGGCAGGCCTGGCTGCGGGCGATGCGCCGGAGCTGGACGTGTTTTCCCTGCCGTTCCTGTGCACCAGCTATGCCGCCTTCGATTCCGGCGTCAAGGCCATGGGCGATATTCCCGATGAAGTCCTGAACAAGAAATTCGGCATTCGCGTCCTGATGAACTGGCCTATTCCAGGGCAAAGCATCTGGAGCGCGGAGCCGATCGAGACCATCGGCGCGGTGAAGGGCAAAAAAATCCGGATCTGGAATCCCTTGCAAGTCGAGATGCTGAAACAGCTCGGGGCGACACCGACCTCGCTGGATCCGGCGGAGGTGATTCCGGCCCTGCAGCGCAAAGTCGTCGATGGCGCCATCACCTCGGCGTTGTCCGCCAATGACTGGAAAGCGTATGACATCGTCAAGCATGGCCTGGTCCTGAATTTCACCATGGCGCATCAGATCACCCTGGTCAATGCCGAGGCGCTGGCCAAGCTGCCCGAGGATCTGCAGGAGATCGTCAAGAAGAAATCCGAGGAATGGACGCCGAAGTATTTTGCCGCCTCGCAGGAGGCCGACCAGAGCGCGATCAAGAACATGGCGGCGCATGGCGTGACTTTATCCATGCCCAAGGAAGACGAACTGGCTCAGGTGAAGACCCAGTTGCGACCGATGTGGGAATCATGGGCGGCCAAGAACGGTCCCGTGGCCGCGGAACTGTTGCAGCGCCTGATGCCGGCCTGCCAACAGGGGTGATGTGACAGCGTGGGAACCGCGTGGCCTGTTCTGGAAACGGACGGGCCGCGCATGAGGTTCCCGACGACGGGATGACGCGTATGAAAAGCAATGATCTCCTGGGGCGTCTGGCCGAAGGCCTGGCGCGTGCAGCGCAAGCGCTCGCCTGCTGTTTGCTGGCCGGCATGTTTCTCTTGATCAATATCGAGGTTCTGTGCCGGTACTTCTTCTCGACGTCGACTCTGGTGGCGGACGAATATAGCGCGTACTTTTTCGCCGCCATGGTGTACCTGGGTTTAAGCCACTGCCTGCATCATGACAAGTTGATCAAGATCGACTTGCCCGAGTCCTGGTCGCCGGTCGTGAAATCCCCGCTGGTGCTGTTCATCCTGTCCGCCCTCGGCATTGCGTTCAACGCCCTGCTCGTCTATTCCATGTATCTCACCACCATGGCCAGCCTGCGGTTCCAGACGCGTTCGATACAGCCTTCCCAGACGGTGCTGGCGTATCCGCAGTTGGCGGTGCTGGCTGCGCTGTGCGCGGCGGTGCTGGCCGGCGTTTTCGTACTGGTGCGCAGTTTCCGCGCGACCGAAGGGCGGGTGAAATGATGTTGGCCTGGCAGACAATGCTGATGCTGTATGTGGGCGTGATCGGCGTGCTGATCGTCACCGGCTGCCCGATCGCCATTGCCCTGGGGGTCGCCGCCATCACGGGGGTGGCCGTCCAGCATGGTTTCGATCTGCTCCCGACGATCGGGGACATCATCTGGAATACCTCGAATTCGTTCACTCTGGTGGCCATCCCCATGTTCATCCTGATGGGCGAGGTCATCATGCAGACCGGGGTGGCGCGGCGCTTTTACCGTGGCCTGGCGTACCTGCTGGGGCGCACGCCCGGCGGCTTGGCGCATGCGAACGTCGCCGGCAGCGCGATGTTCTCCGCGATCTGCGGGTCCTCGGTGGCCACGGCCTTGACGATGTCCCAGGTCGCCATGCCCGAATTACGGCGTCGCAACTACGATATGGGCTTGACGACCGGATCGCTGGCGGCGGGCGGGACGCTGGGCATCCTGATTCCGCCGAGCATACCCATGATCATCTATGCGGTGGCCGTCCAGACCTCGATCGTCGATCTTTTCATGGCGGGCGTGGTGCCGGGACTGCTGCTGGCGGCCTCTTTCATGGCCTGGATTGCTTTTCAGGTATGGCGCAAGCCGTCTCTGGTGCCTGATGGCGAGCTTCACCCGTTCGAGACGGGGCTTGTGTTCCGGGCGGTCGTCGATTGCCTGCCGCTGCTGGTGCTGATCGGCGCGACGATCGGCAGTTTGTATTTCGGCCTGGTCACCCCGACCGAGGCCGGGGCGTTCGGTGCGCTTGCCGCTTTGCTGGTGGGCGTGGGCTTCAGAGAGCTGACGTGGAAGAGCCTGGTCGCGACGCTCAGCGGGACGGTGACCACGACGGCGATCGTGTTCTACATCATCGTCGCCGGTTCCCTGCTGTCCTTCGGCATGGTGGACGCCGGGATTGCGCGGGGCGTCAGCCAGGCCGTGGTCGATGCGAACCTGGCGCCCTGGCAGTTCTTCTTGCTGATCGTCGGCCTTTATATCGTTCTGGGCATGCTCATCGAAGGCGTGTCCATGATGCTGCTGACGCTGCCGATCCTGTTTCCGAGCGTGGTCGCGCTGGGTTTTGATCCCGTGTGGTTTGGCGTTGTCCTGGTCGTGTTCATCGAGCTTGGGGCGTTGACGCCGCCGATGGGGTTGAATCTGTTCGCGATCAACGCGGTGGCCGAGGATGTGCCCCTGAAGACCATTATTCGGGGCTCTTTCCCTTTCGTCTTGATCATGCTGGCGTTCCTGGTGGTGTTGTATGCCTTTCCGCAGCTTGCCCTATGGCTGCCCGGGACGCTCAAATAGGTGCAAAGGAAACCATGGAAAACAGCAGCCTTCGGCAGCCGCCCGAGATCGTGATGGTCGATTCCATCAACTACCTGATGCCGGAACATGCGGGCATGACGGTATTGGCGGGCTCCCACGGCGGCTTGTACAGCGCCTACAAGGCGTTGAGCCTGGGGGTGCGGAGCGTGATCCTGAACGATGCCGGGGTCGGCCTGGACGAGGCCGGCATCGCGTCTCTGGCCTATGGCGATGCCGCAGGCCTGCCGGTGGCCGCGATCGCGCATTCGAGCGCCCGGATCGGCGATGCGGGCGACATGCGCCGTCGCGGTCGGATCAGTCATGCCAATCGTGCCGCCGCCGTATTGGGCGTCCAGGCGGGGATGGCCTGTGATGACGCGCTCGAGCGCTTGCATGCTGCCGGGCCGGCTGCGGCGTCCGCCGCGACGGTTGCGGAGCACCGGCACGAGCAGCCGCTGCTCGGGCGGCGAATCGTATGCATCGACTCGGCATCCCTGATCAAGCCGGAAGACAGGGGCGGGATCGTTGTCACGGGATCGCATGGCGGTTTGATCGGGGGGGATGCGGCCAAGGCCATGAATGTGGCGGTCCGGTTTGCCGCGTTCAATGATGCGGGTGTCGGGACGGATGCGGCGGGCATAGGCCGCCTGGAGCCGCTTGACCGGCTCGGTATCGCCGCTGTGACAGTGGCGCATCATTCGGCGCGCATCGGCGATGCCTTATCCACGTACGAGCAGGGTGTGATCTCGCACGTCAATGTGCATGCCGACGCGCTGGGCTTCCGGCCCGGCGCCCGGTTGGCAGCATGTCTGTGGCAGTGGCTGGCCACGGATCGTGCGGCGGCGCTCACTGAGGGGGAAGCGTGATGACATCGTCAATCTTCGGGGATTTCGTGCGCGGGGCATATGACGCGGCGATCGAGCCGGATGTGCAGGGACGGATTGACGCTCGCATGTCCAGGGAACTGCTGCTGCTTTCGTCGGTGCTGGCCGATGCCTGCCTGGCGCTGGATGGTTTCGAGGAGGCGGACGGCGAGTGACCATGTTGGACGATATTCTGGACGGCTCCTTGCGGAGCGCAGCGGCTGAGGTGGCTTCGGGGAGGATTTCCGCGCGAGAACTGTCGGCCGCGGCTGTGGCGCGGATTACGTCGTCTCCTTCGGCGCGCGCGTGTTTCCTGCGCATGGACGCCGAGGACGCCGCATCGCTTGGGCATGATGGCCTGAAGGCAGGCGCCGGCGGGTTGCTGTACGGTATTCCCGTGGCGCACAAGGATTTGTTTTCCAGTCCGGGACGGATCTCATCGTTTGCCGCCCATCCGGCGTTTCATCGTCGAGGCACACGCCTGGCGGATGCCTTGTCCGCTTTACAGCAGGCGGGTGCGGTCGATCTTGGGGCGCTGCATTTGTCCGAATTCGCGATGGGCCCGGCCGGCTGGAGCGAACATTACGGCTTCATCGACAATCCGGTCTCACCCGGCTACGTCACGGGCGGCTCTTCGAGCGGCAGCGCCGCTGTCGTGGCGCACAAGGCCGTATTCGCGGCGCTGGGGACGGATACCGGTGGGTCGATCCGTATTCCGGCGGCGTTTTGCGGGGTCGTCGGGCTCAAACCCAGCAACGGGCTGGTCTCCCTGACCGGCGTGCATCCGGTGTCCACGACGTTGGACACTGTGGGTTCCCTGGCGAGGAATGTGCCGGATTGTGCGCGGGTGCTCGATGCCCTGACCAGGCCTGGGTGGACAGCGGGGCCGGCGCCCTATGAACTGGCGGCCTTGTCCCCGTCCGCCGCCATGCGGATCGGATGGATCCATCCGGATTCGTTGCCGGTCCCGCCGGACGCCGTGGTGTTGAAGGCCTATGAGGCATGCGCGGAGCGCTTGCGGCAGGCGGGCTGCCTGGTGCAAACGGTCGAAGTCCCGGATTGGACGCACTTGAATTCTCTGACGGGATTGGTGTTCGCGAGCGAGGCCTCGGCGGTGCACCTCGACGCCTTGCGACGTCGACCTGCGAAGATCGGAGCGCAAGTGCGGGAGCGCTTGCAGCAGGGGCTGGCGTTTCCCGCCAGTCTGTACGTGTCGGCGTTGCAGCAGAGGGAAAAGCACAGGATGCGATGGCGGCGGACGTTCTTCGATCATCTGGATGTCCTGCTCTGCCCCGTGTCCCCGTGTCCGGCGCCGGAGCGTTCCCGCTACGAGACGTGTCGTGACGTGGGTGAGATCCTGGCGCTCAATGCGCGGGTCGCGGCCTATACGGGGATCTTCAACTATCTGGGCGTGCCGGCGCTGTCTCTGCCGGTTGGCCGCGAGGCAGACGGCCGGACGATCGGTGTGCAGGTGGTGGGCGACCAATTTGGCGAAGCCAAGGTTTTCCAGGCGGCCGGTCTGCTGGAGTCCGTGAGCAGCCTTGGAAAACGCGAGTCTTGGAGTTGAACAGGCTGTCTTTCGGTGATTGTCGAGGCATTCGGAAGACGGCGTTTGCGGCAAGGAGCAAACAATGAACAAAGTTGTGATTACCTGCGCGGTGACTGGAGCCATCCACACGCCGTCCATGTCCCCCCATCTGCCCATCACGCCCGAGGAAATTATCGAGGCCTCGGTCGAGGCTGCGGCGGCGGGCGCCGCCGTCATCCATCTGCACGCGCGCGATCCGCACACCGGACGGCCCGATCAGAGCCCCGAGGCGTTTGCGAAGTTCCTGCCCCCGATCAAGGCCCGGATCGATGCGGTGCTCAACCTGACCAGCGGCGGGTCTCCCTATATGACCATCGACGAGCGGATTCGCCCTTCGATGGTGTTCAAGCCCGAGCTTGCGTCGCTGAACATGGGGTCGTTCAATTTTGCGCTGTTCCCGATGCTGGAGCGCTTCAGCGAATTCAAATACGACTGGGAGCGCAAGCATCTGGAAGATAGCCGGGACCTGATTTTCAGAAATACCTTCAAGGACATCGAGTACGCCCTGGCCAAGTGCGCTGAAAATGGCACCCGCTTCGAGTTTGAGTGCTATGACATCGGCCACTTGTACAACCTGGCGCATTTCGTTGATCGCGGCCTGGTTGAACCCCCGTTCTTCGTTCAGTCCGTGTTCGGCATTCTGGGGGGGATCGGAACCCATGACGAGGACGTCGCCCATATGAAGCGGACGGCCGATCGGCTGTTTGGCGGGGATTTCCGCTGGTCCGTCCTGGGCGCCGGGCGCCATCAATTGCGGATCGCTGCGATGAGCGCCAGCATGGGCGGCAATGTCCGTGTGGGTTTGGAGGACAGCCTCTGGCTGGGTAAAGGCCGTCTGGCGGAAAGCAATGCCCAGCAGGTGTCGCGCGCACGGCAGATCATCGAAGGTCTGGGCCTGGAAGTGGCCACCCCGGCTGAAGCCCGCGTGATCCTCGGGCTCAAGGGCGGTGACGCGGTGGCGTTCTAGGCGTGGGCAGGTGCGCCCGGCTGCAGCGCTTTTGTCGGATTGACGGAACAGTGAAGGAGTAAAGAACATGGGGCACGCCAGGATTGCCTTGGTGCATGCATTGACCGATTCCCAGCAGCCGGCGTGGGCTGCGTTTGCCGACGCCTGGCCGGAGGCCCGCATCCATAATGTATTGGATGACTCTTTGGCCAGGGATCTGGCGGTCGAAGGGAAAATCACCGAACGGATGATCGGGCGTTTTCTTGCGATCGGCCGGTATGCCGCCAGCACCGGCGTGGAGGGCGATGAGACGAACGCCATTCTGTTCACCTGCTCGGCATTCGGCCCTGCGATCGACCGGGTCAAGGCGGATCTGGACATCCCGGTGCTGCGGCCCAACGAGGCGGCATTCGAAGAAGCGCTCGATGCCGGATCGCGCATCGGGTTGATGGTCAGCTTTCCCAAGGCCTTGCCGCCGCTGGTGGATGAACTGGAGCACATGGCCCGGTCGAGGGGGCAACGCATCGAAGTGCGTACCGGGGTTGCGGCAGGTGCGCTGGAGGCTTTGAAGGCCGGTGACGGGCATCGGCACGATGCCCTGGCGGCGGCTTGCGCAGAAACGCTGGCGGACGTGGATGCGCTCGTGCTGTGCCAGTTCTCCCTGGCCCGCGCAGTGGCGGGCATCGCGCCGGTGCCGGGCAGGACGGTGCTGTCGACCCCCGTCAGTGCGGTGAAAAAACTGCGGCGGACCTTGCGCGTGTCCTGACCTTTTCCCTAAGGCACCGCGACCTGCGACATCCGCGCGCGTACGGTGGCCGTATGGGATCGCAGGAAAGCGGTGGCGCCGTGGCGGTCGTAGTAGGCCGGGTTGGGCAGCATGGCGGCCAGTTGCGCGGCCTGGCCGGACGACAGGCGCGCCGCGTCCGTGCGGAAGTAATGCCGGGCGGCGGCCTGGGCGCCGAAGGTGGCGGCGCCCCACTGGGCCACGTTCAGATAGAGCTCCAGGATGCGGCGCTTGCTCATGACGGCTTCGATCATATAGGTCAGGATCAGTTCCTGGCCCTTGCGCAGGTAGTTGCGCGAGTTCGACAGGAACAGGTTCTTGGCCAGTTGCTGAGTGATCGTGGACCCGCCGCGCCGGCGCGAGCGGCCCAGATCGGCCTGGCGCTGGTTGTAGCTCCAGGCCTTGCGGATCGCTTCCCATTCGACCCCGTCGTGATCCATGAAGCCGCTGTCCTCGGACGCGATCACGGCGCGTTTCAGGTTCGGGCTGATGCGTTCGTACGGCACCCACTCGTGCGCCAGCCGGGCCTGATCGTTTTCGGCCCGCAGGACGTTGAGCGTGTCCTGCATGACGGGGGTGTTGGACGGGTCGCGGAAATTGAACCAGACCACCATGCCCAGCAGGCCGATCTGGTACAGGAAGCCGGCGCAGAACGCCGCCAGCAGGACGGTCGTGATGAGCTTGCGCAAACTCATGGCGCCCCCTTGGCGCTACGCGCCATCCCCCCGGGGGGGAATTCGTGCTTGGGGCGGCCCGGCGCACTCATGGCATCCCCGTGTCCAGGCCTTCGCGGGTGAAGTGCCAGGTCCGCGTGATGGCCAGGATGTCGGTGTGCCGCGCCAGTTCCGGCGGCAGCGGGTCAAAGGGCGCGGCCAGTTCGACGATGCGCCGGGCGGCGCTGTTCAGGACGGCCTGGTCCGAGGGGCGGTCGAACTGGATGTGGTCCAGGCTGCCGTCGCGCCGGATGTAGACGGTCAGTTGCAGGTCGCCGTAGATGCGGCCGCGCGCCTCGGGCGGGTAGTGCTGCGTGCCGATCAGTTCGATGCGCTGGCGCCAGGCCTCCACATAGCGGGCGTCGTCCGAGGCCCGGGCCGACGGGGCGGTGAAGGTCTGCCGGGGCAGGGCGTTGTAGCGTTCGATGCGGTCTTTCAGGGCGGCGATGCGGGCGCTGAGGATCAGGCTGTCCTGTTGGCGATCGTCCTCGCCCGGGTCGGTGCTGCGGCCCAGCAGTTCGGGGGAAGGCCGCGCAGCGGCCACCGTGTCCAGGGCTTCCAGTTGCGTCAGCAGGCGGCGCTGCTCGGCTTCCAGTTCGGCCTGCCGCCGCCGCAGGGCGGCCAGCACGGTTTCCTCGGCGCTGCCGTCGGACGTCCGGGGCAGGGGGGACGAGGCCATGCCCTGCGCCTGGTCTCCGCCGCCGTCCAGATTCTGCTGGGCCAGCGCCTGGGGGTTCAGGGGGGCCTGCTCGCTGCGGCTGTTGACCAGGGTGACTTCCAGCGTGGACGACTGCGTGGCCGGCTGCACGGGCAGGAAATGCCAGGCCAGCAGCGCCGCGTGCGCCGCCAGGGACAGCAGCAGGGCCGCCGCCATGCGGCCGCGGCCTTCGCTCCGGGATTCCAGCAGTCGCAGCGGCAGCGTGTCCATGGCTTCCCGACCCCTTGATTAGTGTGAACAGGCCCTAACCCGCTTCCCGCAGGCGGAATTCGACGTCCAGGCCGATCTCGTCGTAGCTCAGGATGTCCAGGCGGACTTCCCGGCCGCGCTCGAATTCGGGCAGGCCGTTGATGCGCGTGACGAAGGGCGCGCAGGCCAGCCGGACCAGGTTTTCCCGCAGCACGTGGGCGGAGACTTCCTTCAGTCCCTGCTGCTGCAGCCAGCGGATGCACCAGTAGCGTTCCATCGAGGACTGGAAGTCGCCCCACACTGTGTACTGCGAGTCGAACGCGCCGATCAGGGCGAACAGGTCCGCGTCCTTGGGTTTGAAGGGCGCCGCCAGGCGCGCGGAGACGCCGTGCTCGGCTGCCGCCAGGATCTGGCCCTGGTTGATCAGGTCCACATAGCGGCGCAGCGGCGAGGTCGACCAGATGTACTGCGGCACGGCGATGGAGTCGTGCGGCAGCGCCTGGGTGGACATGCGGGTGCGGCCCATCTGCTGGGACCGGTAGATGCCGGGCACGCCGTGGCGGGCCAGCAGGCCGCCCCATTGGGTGTTGGCCAGGATCATGTATTCGGCCACCAGCCGGTCCAGCGGCGCGTTGCGCTGGCGCGGCACCAGGCGGACGATCGAGTCCGGATCGTCGGGCGGGCCGTCGATCTCGAAACCGTATTCGATGCGATCGTTGTTTTCCGGCTTGCCGCGCGTGCGGTCGCGCACGGCGCACAGCGCCTGGGCGAACTGCCACAGGGGGCGCAGCCAGGGGCCGTGCGGCAGGGGCGCGTCGGGGTCGGCCAGCGCGGCTTCGGTGACCTCGCCGATCTGGCCGTGGCGCAGGTTGGCGGTCACCCGGATGCGTTCCAGGCGGGTCTCGGTGTCCAGCACCTCGCCGTCTTCCAGGCGGCCGGTGACGTACAGCGACAGGGCCGGACGCCACTGGCCTTCGTCCAGGGAAAAGGCGGCGATCAGTTCGGGCGACAACATGGGGATTTTGTCGCCCGGCATGTAGACGGTGGACATGCGGGCCCGCGCCTGCTCGTCCAACGCGCTGCCGCGCGTGATGGCCAGCGCCGGCGCGGCGATGTGGATGCCGACGCGGATCGTGCCGGGTTCCGGCATCGAGACCGACAGCGCGTCGTCGATTTCGGTGGTGCTGGCGTCGTCCAGGGAATAGGCTTCGACCTGGGCCTGCGGCAGGTCCGCGCCCCAATCCTGGAGATCCACGGGCGGCCAGCCCGTGCCCCGGGGAAAGTGGGCCGACAGAAAGCGGTCGCGCATCATGGCCAGGGGATGGGGCCAGACGCCCAGCGACAGCAGCAGCCGTTCGGGGCTGGTGCCCGACTGCTGCACGGCGGCGTCAAAGGCCTTCCATTCCAGCGTGTTCTTGTCGGGGCGGTCCAGGAAGGTGGCGGCGACGGGCCGCAGGGCGTCGGGCAGCGTGCCGGCCACCAGCGCGTCGGTCCATTCCTGCTGCAGCTCGGCCTGGCGGCGTTTTTTCTCGATCGCGGCCAGCGCAGCCTGCAGGATCTCGGGCGGGGCGGGGCGGAAGGCGCCCTTGCCGCGCCGATGGAAATAGGCCGGCGCGGCCGACAGGGCCAGGATCGCAGCGGTCTTTTCCACCGCATCGGGTGGGTGGCCGAAGTAGTCCTCGGCCAGGGCGGCCGCCTCGAATTCCTCTTGCGGCGCGCATTCCCACAGAAAGCCCGCGTCCAGTGTGGCCGCCAGGGTCTCGGCGGCGGGCAGCAGGCCGTCGGGAGACGGTTGCTCGAAGGTGAACAGCACGGCGCTGCGCTTGATCTTGCTGCGCTTGCCGCTGGCCGACTCGACCTGCAAAGAGGTGTCGGCTTCGGAGAAAATGGTTTCGGCCTTGAGTTTGCCGGCGTCTTCGTAGAGAACGTGCATAAAAGAATCGGGAGACTGCGGGGTTCAATGGGGGGACCGGGGGCGGCGTTGCGCCAACCGGTCGAGCAGGGTCTGGTGGATGCCGCCGAAACTGCCGTTGCTCATGACGAGCACCTGATCGCCGGGCTGTGCCGCATCGCAGATGGCGTCGGCCAGGGCATCCAGGTCGTCGCCCGCCCACAGGCGTTCGCCCAGGCCGGCCAGCACCTGGCGGGGATCCCAGCCCAGCGCATGCTTGCCCTGGGTGGCGCCGTGGCAAAAGACCAGGTCCGCATCGGCCAGCGCGTCCGGCAGCCGGGCGGCCATGGTGCCCAGCTTCATGGTGTTGGAGCGCGGCTCGATCACCGCCAGGATGCGGGTCCGGGGGCCGACGTGGCGGCGCAGGCCGTCCAGCGTGGTGGCGATGGCGCTGGGGTGGTGGGCGAAATCGTCATAGACGGCGACGCCGTCCCGCGTGCCGCGCAGTTCCAGGCGGCGGCGCACGCCCTGGAAGCCATTCAGGGCGGCGATGCCGTCCTGCGCCGCGATGCCGGCATGGCGGGCGGCCGCCAGGGCCGCCAGGGCGTTGGCCTGGTTGTGGGTGCCGGACAGGGACCAGTCCAGCACGCCGACCGCTTGACCCCGATACAGGATGCGGCAGCGCCGGCCGTCGTCCGTTTCCGGTTCCGCCTGCCAGTCGCCGCCGGGACCGAAGGTTTCGACCGGCGACCAGCAGCCGCGCGCCAGGACGCGATCCAGGGCCTCGCCGGCCGCCGGCCGGATGATGTGCCCCGAGGCCGGGACGGTGCGCACCAAGTGATGGAACTGAGTCTCGATGGCGGCCAGGTCGGGGAAGATGTCGGCGTGGTCGTATTCGAGGTTGTTCAGAATGGCGGTGCGGGGATGGTAGTGGACGAACTTCGAGCGCTTGTCGAAGAAGGCCGTGTCGTATTCGTCGGCCTCGATCACGAAGTGGCGGCGCGCCGGGTCGAAGCGGGCGGAGACGCCCAGGTCCGGCGCCACGCCGCCGATCAGGAAGTTGGCGGGCCGGCCGGATTGCTCGAAGATCCAGGCCAGCATGGCGCTGGTCGTGGTCTTGCCGTGCGTGCCCGCCACGGCCAGCACGTGCTGGCCGCCCAGGACGTGATCGGCCAGCCATTGCGGGCCGGAGGTGTAGGGCAGGCCTTGATCCAGGATGGCCTCCATCAGCGGGTTGCCCCGGCTGACGACGTTGCCGACCACGTACAGGTCCGCGCCCAGGCCGGTCTGATCGGCGTCGAAGCCCTCGATCAGGTCGATGTCCTGTTCGCGCAATTGTGTGCTCATGGGCGGGTAGACGCCGGCGTCGCAGCCGGTGACCCGATGGCCCGCCGCGCGGGCGATCAGGGCCAGGCCGCCCATGAACGTGCCGCAGATTCCCAGTATGTGTACGTGCATCGTATCCTCCGGCCTGTATTGTAAGTTGTCAGGGAGGCGATGCTATGATGACCGGGCAATACAGTTATTGGATGGATCATGGACAGGCGGTATTTCTTGCGCACGGCGGCGGCGCTGGGGCTCGCGGCCGGGACGCGCGGCGCGGGGGCCTCGATCCTGCCGGCCGATCCCGTCTTCGGACGTTCGTTCGCCGATCTTCAGGGCCATGATCAGGCGCTGTCGGCCTACGTGGGGCGGCCGGTGCTGATGAATTTCTGGGCCAGTTGGTGCGCGCCCTGCGTGCGCGAAATGCCGCTGCTCGAAACCTTGCACCAGAGTCATCCGGATCTGGCCATCCTCGGGCTGGCCATCGACACCCGGGCCAATGTCGAGCGCTTTCTGCAAAAGGTCCAGGTGTCCTACACCTTGCTGCTGACCGGCACCCAGGGCATTCCGCTGATGCGCGAGCTGGGCAACAAAGGCGGCGGCCTGCCGTTCACCTTGCTGTTCAACCGCCAGGGCCGGGTCGCCGACTCGGTCATGGGCGAACTCAAGCCCGATGACATCCAGGCCCGGCTGGCGAAGATCCTGTAATCCCCTCCCGGTCCGCGGCACCCGCCCGTTGATCCGCTGTTCTCCGCTGGTTTCTTTAGGTTTCAATGATCGAGTTGCCGGTCGCCGTGGACCTGGTTTTCATGGACAAATCGGTGTTTTTAGCGTAAAAAGGCGCTTTGAAGGGCATCCCCATACCGGGATCAGGCGGCTTCGGGCAGGACTCCAGGGCCGCCCGCTGGCAGCAGCAACCTATGTGGCCGTCGTGGATTCTCCCCCGCCTCACCGGGGTCGGACCGACGGCGCATTTGTTTTCGCCGCCCGAACCCAATCATTGAACGGCCCGCTTCCGCATGGGCCAGCACACAGGAATTGAACCGTCATGGATCTCCGCAAACTGAAAACGCTGATCGACCTGGTGGCCGATTCGGGTATCGCCGAACTGGAAATCACCGAGGGCGAGGGCAAGGTCCGCATCGTCAAGTTCTCCCAGACCGCTGCGGGTGTTCCGGCGACCGTGGCCGCCGCGCCCGCCCAGGTCGTGGCGACGCCTGCGGCGGCCCCGGCCGCCGCCGCGCCGGCGCCTGCGGTGCCGCAAGGCCATCAGGTCAAGGCGCCCATGGTGGGCACGTTCTACCGCGCGCCCAACCCGAACGCGCCCGCTTTCGCCGAGGTCGGCCAGACCGTCAAGGAAGGCGATCCTCTGTGCATCATCGAGGCGATGAAGCTGCTGAACGAGATCGAAGCCGACAAGTCCGGCGTGATCAAGGAAATCCTCGTCGAGAACGGCGAACCGGTCGAATACGGCCAACCCCTGTTCATCATCGCCTGAGCGCCATGTTCGAAAAAATCCTGATCGCCAATCGCGGCGAAATCGCCCTGCGAGTGCTGCGTGCCTGCCGCGAGCTGGGCGTCAAGACCGTGGTGGTGCACTCCGAGGCCGACCGCGAAGCCAAGTACGTGCGCCTGGCCGACGAATCCGTCTGCATCGGGCCGGCCACGCCGCGTGACAGCTATCTGAACATGCCGGCGCTGATCTCGGCTGCCGAAGTCACCGACGCCGAGGCCATCCACCCCGGCTACGGCTTCCTGTCGGAAAACGCCGATTTCGCCGAGCGTGTGGAAAAAAGCGGTTTCGTGTTCATCGGACCGCGTCCCGAAAGCATCCGCACCATGGGTGACAAGGTCAGCGCCAAGCAGGCCATGATCGCCGCCGGCGTGCCGGTCGTGCCGGGCTCGGGCGGCGCGCTGCCCGACGATCCCAAGGAAATCCTGCGCGTCGCCAACGAGGTCGGCTACCCGGTCATCATCAAGGCGGCGGGCGGCGGCGGCGGACGCGGCATGCGGGTGGTCTACACCGAGGCCGCCCTGCTCAACGCGGTCGCCATGACGCGCACCGAGGCCGGCGCCGCCTTCAACAACCCCGAGGTCTACCTGGAAAAATTCCTGGAGAACCCGCGCCACATCGAGATCCAGATCCTGGCCGATGGCGAGGGCAAGGCCGTCTGGCTGGGCGAACGCGACTGCTCGATGCAGCGCCGCCACCAGAAGATCATCGAAGAAGCGCCCGCCCCCGGCATCGATCGCGCGCTGGTCGAGCGCATCGGCGAACGTTGCGCCGAGGCCTGCCGCCAGATGCGCTACCGTGGCGCCGGCACCTTCGAGTTCCTGTACGAAAACGGGGAATTCTTCTTCATCGAGATGAACACCCGCATCCAGGTCGAGCACACGATCACCGAAATGATCACCGGCATTGATCTGGTCCAGCAGCAACTGCGGATCGCCGCCGGCGAGAAATTCACCCTGCGCCAGCGCGACATCCATCTGCACGGCCATGCGATCGAGTGCCGGATCAACGCCGAGGACCCCTACAAGTTCACGCCCAGTCCCGGCCGGATCACCAACTGGCATACGCCGGGCGGCCCGGGCGTGCGCATGGATTCGCACGTGTTCACCGGCTACACCGTGCCGCCTTACTACGACTCGATGATCGCCAAGCTCATCGCCTACGGCGACGACCGTCACCAGGCGATCATGCGCATGGACATCGCGCTGTCGGAAATGATCGTCGAGGGGGTGAACACCAACATCCCGCTGCACCGCGAGTTGATGCAGGACGCCCGATTCGTCGCAGGCGGCACCAGCATCCACTACCTCGAACACAAGCTCGCCGCGCGCGCCTGAGGTCCAGGATGCGCGAGCTGGTGCTGAACTGTCCGGAAAGCCAGGCCGAGGCCTGGTCCGACGCTTTGCTGGAAGCCGGCGCCCTGTCGGTGTCGGTCGAGGATGCTGACGGCGACACGGAGCACGAACAGGCGCTGTTCGGCGAGCCGGGCACCGAGCCCGAGGTCCTGGCCTGGCGGCGCAATCGTCTGGTGGCCCTGCTGGCCGACGGTGATGATCCCGCCCAGTTGCTGGCGGCGCTGGACGGCCTGGCAGGCCCTGCGCCTGTGGCGGACGACTGGTTTCTGCGCGACGTGCCGGACGCCGACTGGGTGCGCCTGACGCAATCCCAGTTCGGCCCCATCGTCGTCAGCGAACGCATCTGGATCGTCCCGAGCTGGCACCGCGACGACGCGGGCCTGCCCTCGGTCGGCGCCCGGGACGGCATCGTGCGCATCGAGCTCGATCCCGGCCTGGCCTTCGGGACCGGCAGCCACCCCACCACGCATCTGTGCCTGGAATGGCTGGCGGCCCATCTGCAAGGCGGCGAGACCGTGCTGGACTACGGCTGTGGTTCCGGCATCCTGGCGATCGCCGCACGCCTGTTGGGCGCCGGTCCGACCCGTGGCGTGGATATCGACGAACAGGCGGTGCTGGCGACGGTTCGCAACGCGGACACCAATCGCGTGGACGTCCAGGCCTGCTTGCCCGACGACCTGCCGGCCGGGACCAGTCAGGTGGTGGTCGCCAACATCCTGTCCAATCCCCTCAAGCTCCTGGCCCCCATGTTGGCCGGCCGGGTCGCGCCCGGCGGCTGGCTGGCGTTGTCCGGCGTCCTGGAACGCCAGGCCGACGAGGTCTGCCAGGCGTATGCGCCTCATCTGCCCCTGCAGGTCTGGGCAGCCCGCGACGGCTGGGTCTGCCTGGCGGGGCGCAGGGTTTGACGGAGCGCGCGGCGATGGACCTGACCACACGCTGCCCGAAGTGCGGGACCGTGTTCCAGGCGGGCCTGTCGGACCTGCAACTGCGCAAGGGCTATATCCGTTGCGTGCAGTGCGCGCATATCTTCGACGGCTATGCCGAGGTGGTCTCCGATGCGTCCGAGGCCGGGCCGTCCGGCGCGTCCTCGCCGCCGCTGCGTCCGTCTGCCCCGCCCGTCGAGCCTGTGGTCGAACCGCCCGCCGCGCCGCCGCCTCAGGTGATCCGGTCCGGCCGGCCTGCGGTGCCGCCTTCCGAGCCGGCGTCTTCATTCCACATCGGCGTCGCGCCCTGGCCGGACGACCGGCCGGAACCCCGCATCGGCGACGCCGAGGGCCGCGACGAACCGCGGCCCGTTGATGAAATCCTGGCCGATGAAGGCTGGGTGCCCGATTCCGGGTCCGAGCCGGCCTTCGGCCGTGACGATCCGCCCGCTCAGGCGGCGCCGTTCGTGGTCGAGGGCCGTCCAGGCCACCGCAGCCAGGGCGGCTCTGCCGAACCCCTGCTGCGCGACGAGGACGCCTTTGGCTGGTGGGACGCGCTGGTGCGTTTCTGCGCCCGCTTGTTGTTCATCCTGCTGCTGCTCTTGCTGGCCGCACAGGCCGTCTACGTGTATCGGGGCGCTGTCGCCCGGGTGGTGCCGGCGCTGCGGCCCACGCTCGAACGGGCCTGCGAGCCGCTGCATTGCAAGGTGCCTTATGCCCGCGACATCGACCGGCTCGCCATCACCGGCTCTGCGCTCAAGGCGGCTGATACCGACGCTCCCGCAGGCCGCTCATCCGGCGCGCAGGACGCCGCCGAACAGCATTTCGTGTTGCACGCCACCCTGCGCAACCAGGCCGAGCAGCCGCAGGAATGGCCGACCCTGATTCTGGACCTGAAGGACGTCGCCGGCACGCTGCTGGTGCGCCGCAACCTGGCCCCCGCCGACTACCTCGGGCCGGTCCGCGCCGCCGAGCCTTTCGCGGCTCGCAGCGAAGTCCTGGTGCGTGTCCCGCTGACCCTGAGCGGCGTGCGCATCAACGGCTATCAGCTCGACCTCTTTTATCCCTGAAGGAATTCCATCGCCATGTCCAAGGACGTTTTGATCTGCGGTTCCATCGCCTTTGACACCATCGCCGTGTTCGAGGGCCGTTTCCGCGACCATATCCTGGCTGACAGCCTCAAGTCCCTCAGCGTGTCGTTCTTCGCGCCCTCGCTGCGCAAGGAATACGGCGGCTGCGCGGGCAACATTGCCTACAGCCTGAAATTGCTGGGCGGTCAGCCCGTGCCGGTCGGCATGGTGGGCCAGGACGCCGACGACTATCTGCAGCGCATGCGCGATCTGGGCATCGACACCCGCCTGGTGCGCATGCTGTCCGATACCTTCACGGCTCAGTGCCACATCATCACCGACCAGGAAAACAACCAGATCGCCTCGTTCCATCCCGGGGCGATGCTGCGTTCGGCTGAAAACGACCTGAGCGGCAACGCCGCGTGCTGGGCGATCGTCTCGCCGGATGCCAAGGACGGCATGTTCGCCCACGCTCAGCGCCTGCAGGCCGCCAGCATTCCTTTCATCTTCGACCTGGGCCAGGCGATGCCGCTGTTCGACGGCGACGATTTGCGGCGCATGCTGGGCATGGCCAGCATCCTGACCGCCAATGACTACGAGGCCAGCGTGATCGAAGAGCGCACGGGCCGCACCATCCAGGAGCTGGCCGCCGGCCTGCAGGCGGTGGTGGTGACCCGGGGGGCCGAGGGCGCCTCGCTGTTCGTCGGCGACACGCGCACCGACATCCCGTCCGCGCCTGTGGCCGACGTCGTCGACCCGACGGGTTGCGGCGACGCGCACCGCGCCGGCCTGCTGTACGGCCTGGCGAACGACTGGTCTTTGCGGGACGCCTGCTGCTTGGCGAACGTCATGGGCGGCTTTAAAATCGCCCACAGAGGTCCACAGAATCACAGCCCGTCGCGCGCCGACGTCGCGGCGGTTCTGCAGAAGCACTACGGTATCGATGCGGGTT
This sequence comes from Castellaniella hirudinis, assembly GCF_042651965.1. NCBI lineage: Bacteria > Pseudomonadati > Pseudomonadota > Betaproteobacteria > Burkholderiales > Alcaligenaceae > Castellaniella > Castellaniella hirudinis. Next base: position 186,999 of record NZ_JBHSDY010000001.1, on the reverse strand, counting down.
TGCTCGCCTGATCCGGATACGGCATTTTTTATTTCAGGAGTCAGACCATGGCGATCCTTACGCATGCTTTTTCGTCCCGCGCGGTGCGCCTTGCCGCTGTCGCCGGCGTCTCCCTCTCGCTGTTGGCGCTGGCCGGTTGCGCCAATCAGTCCGCGTCCAGTTCCGTCTACACCTATGGCCAGGCCCAGCAGGAACAGATCGTGCGTTACGGCACGGTGGTGTCCGTGCGCTCGGTGGTGATCCAGTCCGATAAATCGTCCGGTGTCGGCGCCCTGGGCGGCGCTGCGCTGGGCGGGGTCGCCGGCAGCGCCATCGGCGGCGGGCGCGGCCAGATCCTGACCTCGATCGGCGGCGCGCTGCTGGGCGGCCTGGCCGGCAACGCGGTCGAAAACCAGGTCGGCAAGACCCAGGGGCTCGAAATCACCGTGCGCCTGGACAACGGCGAAACCCGCGTCATCGCCCAGGCGGCCGACGTGGCGCTCAGCTCCGGCCAGCGCGTCCAGGTCATCAGCGGCGGCGGCCCGACCCGCGTCGTGCCGATGTAATCGCGGCCGATGATCAATCTGCGCAGCCTTGAAATCTTTTATTGGGCTGTGCAGCTCAATAGCTTCTCCCGGGCTGCGGAAAAACTCAATACCACGCAGCCCACCATTTCGCAGCGGATTGCGGGCCTGGAAGAGCAGTTCGGGACGCAGTTGGTCAACCGTGCGACCAAGCCGTTTTCATTGACCGACAGCGGGCGCGCGTTGCTGGCGCACGCAGAGCTCATTCTGCGGCAGGTGGCCAAGCTGGAACATGACCTGGGCCTGGCGGGGCGCGTGCCGCGCACCGTCCGGCTGGGGGTGTCGGAAACCATCGTCCACACGTGGCTGGCGCAATTCCTCGAAGAGTCCCACCGCTGTTTCCCCAATATCGACTTCGACATCACGGTGGACGTCACGCCGACGATGATGTCCACCCTGCAGGCCGGTGAGATCGACATTGCCTTGATGCTCGGGCCGGCGACCGTCGACAAGGTCGCCTGCGTCCATCTGGTGGATTACCCCTTGCAGTTCTATGCGGCCCCCGGATTCGTGCAGGGCGACCGGCTGACGATCGATGAGCTGAAACGCCTGCCCATCATCACCTATCCCCGGAATACGTATCCCTTCAGCCTGTTGCGCGAGAAACTGTTCCGGCTGACGGACCAGACGCCCCGGATCTTTACCAACTCCTCGCTGGCGACCATCGAGCGCATGGCCGCGGACCGCATCGGCGTCGCCCTGGTGGCCAAGGATGCTTTTTCGCTTTCCTTGGTGCGTGGCGCGCTGGTCGCCATGGACAGCGACCTGGACATGCCGTCGCTCAGCTTTTGCGCCTTTTACGTGCTGGGGGTCAATGGCGAGATCCTGGAGCAGTTGGTGGAAATCGCTCGTCGTGTCGCCACGACCTCCAGACATGCCGAAGTCTCCGGCTAGGGGTTTTGCTTGCTGGCTTCGTAACGCGCCTGGTGTTCGGCGTTGGGCGGGTACAGGCCTGGCAAAGAGGCGCCTGCCTGCACTTCATCCATGATCCAGCCTTCCAGGCGTTCTTGCTCGACGGCGAGCGCGGCAACCTCGTCCACCAGCGCTGCAGGGATCAGCACGGCGCCATCCTGATCGGCCACGATGACATCGTCGGGAAACACGGCCACGCCGCCGCAGCCGATGGGTTGCTGCCAGTCCACAAAAGTCAGATGAGCCACGGATGGCGGGGCCGCCGTACCGCCCGCCCATACGGCCAGCCCCGTGGAGACCACGCCGGTGATGTCGCGGACCGCGCCGTCGCTCACCAGCGCCGCCACGCCGCGCCGGGCCATGCGTGCGCACAGGATGTCGCCCCAGAAACCGGCATCCTTGACGCCGTTGGCGTCGACCACTGCGATGCAGCCTGCAGGCATCTGCTCTATGGCGGCGCGCGTGGATTTCGGCGAGCGCCAGGAGTCGGGGGTGGCGAGATCCTCTCGCGCCGGCACGAAACGCACGGTGAAAGCACGGCCTACGATGCGCTTGCCGACGGCGTTCGGTGTGATCGGACGCGCACCGCGTATCCATACATTGCGCAGGCCTTTTTTGAGCAGGACCGTGGTCAGGGTGGCCGTGGTCACGTGCGCCAGGGCTTCGAAGTTCTTTGCTTCTTGCGGGGAGGTCATGGTTCATCTCCTTGACAGGGAAGAGGGGACAGCACGCTGTCGGTCAGAGGGCGGGGATCAGGCCGCCGTCCACGCGGAAGGACGAGCCGGTGATGTACGCGGCGCGCTCGCTGGCCAGGAACGCGACCATATCGGCATATTCTTCGGGGCGGCCGTAGCGTCCCATGGGAATCGTGGCGACGCTTTCAGAGGCAACGTCGGCGACTGCCTTGCCTTCGCGCTGGGCGCGCGCGGCATCCAGCGACTGGATGCGCGCGGTGGCGATGCGCCCCGGGATGACGATGTTGGCGGTGACGCCATCCTTGGCGACTTCGCGTGCCAGCGTCTTGCTCCATCCCACGAGGGAAATGCGCGTGGCATTGGACAGCCCCAGGTTCGGAATCGGCGAGACGACGCCGGAGGAGGTGCTGGTGATCAGCCGGCCCCAGCCGCGCTCGCGCATGCCCGGCAGCAGCAGATCGGTGATGCCGATCACGGAGATCACCATGGATTCGAAGGCATTGCGCCAGACATCGGACTCATGGCCTTGCGCGGGTCCGGGCGCCGGGCCGCCGGTGTTGTTCACCAGGATGTCGATGCCCCCGACACGGGCCAGCAGGTCGACCACGCCTTGCGTCCATTGCTGAGCCACACCCAGGTCCCAGACGCACGTCTGGCATGATTGTCCCGGCCCCGAGACGGCACGGATTTTCTCTGCCGTCGCCTCCAGGGATTGTGCGTCCCGGTCGGCGATGCACAAGGTCGCGCCTTCGCGCGCCAAGGCCACCGCGATCGCGCTGCCCAATCCGCCACCGGCGCTCATGACCAGCGCCCGCTTGCCTGCGATACCCAAATCCATCGTTTACTCCTGAACAGGTCGGGGCATGTGGAGGCCGCTGCGTGCAGCGCCGTCGTCATGCCCGGTTGAAGGAGGGGACAATCCTAGAAGCTTTGAATGAAAAAAAATATCAATATATATTTTGGTTTTAGATAAAGAAAATCGATCAATGATTCATGAACTGAAAACGCTCGTCGCCGTGGCGCGGGAAGGCACGTTCGCCGCCGCCGGCAATCGGATCGGGCTGACGCAGGCCGCGGTCAGCGCGCAGATGCGGCGCCTCGAAGCTGAACTGGGTTTCGCGTTGTTTGATCGCGTGGGGCGGTCGGCCAGGCTGAACAAGGCGGGGCAGCGGACCTTGTCTCAGGCGCAGGAACTGATCCGGCTTTACGGTGCGCTAGGCGCTGCGCCGCCCGGCCAAGCCGACGGCGTGCTGGTGAACGTCGGCGTGATCGCCTCCCTGCAGCACTCGGTGCTGCCGGATGCCCTGGCGAAATTTCATCGGCAGTACCCGGGGTGTCGCACCCGCGTGATTCCAGGGCTGTCGATCGAGTTGGTGGACCGGGTCGACGCAGGCGAGATCGATGTGGCGGCAATCATTCGTCCTGCGTTTGCGTTGCACGGCGACCTGAACTGGACCTTGCTGGCCCATGAGCCCTTCCGGCTGATCGTGCCACGCGACGTACCGGGTGAAGACTGGATGGAACTGCTGGCCGGCCGGCCGTTCATCCGGTATGACCGCGCATCCTTTGGCGGCAGGCAGGTGAGCCGGTTCCTGCGGGACCGGAATCTGGTGCCGCACGAGGTGTGCGAAGCGGACGACCTGGATGTCATCGTCAAGCTGGTGGCTCATGGCGTGGGGGTGGCGCTGGTGCCGCAGACGGCGGCGCAACGGCGTTGGCCCGTCGCGGTGCGTGCCATCGACCTGGGCCGGCATACCTTCCATCGTGATGTCGGCCTGGTTCATCGGGCGCCCCGGCTCCTGGAGGACCCGGTGAAGGCGCTGGTGCGCATGCTCGCGATGCAGGTCGGCGGGGCGCGCATGCGCAAGCCGTAGCGGCGGTTCGATCTGCGCCCGAAGTATTCATTTTTATAATGAAACTTCATTAGATATTATAATTTTACTTTAAGTTGTCGTCCGGTGAAACTGCACATGTCCCCTGACATGTGGAGTTCTTGATGACCTCGGAATATTTCGAACCGGATACCAAGCTGATCGCCGAAGCGCGTCAGCGTATCGCCGACCGTGCCGTACGCACCGCCTTGCTGGAGTCGCCCAAGCTGAACAGCAGCCTGGGCGCCCGGATTCTCTTCAAGCCAGAAAACCTGCAGCGTGCGGGCTCGTTCAAATTCCGCGGCGCGCTGAACCGTGCCCTGCAACTGACGCCGGCGCAGCGCGCGGGCGGCCTGGTCGCCTGGTCTTCCGGCAATCATGGTTTGGCCTTGTCCTATGTCGCGCGGGAACTGGGCATCAAGGCGACGATCCTGATGCCGCAGGAAGCGCCCAAGACGAAGATCGAGGGTGTGCGTGCCAACGGCGCGACCGTGCGGCTGTACGACAAGACCCGGGAAGTGCGTGAAGAGATCGGCGCGCAGATCGCCGCGGAAACGGGCGCGGTGATCGTGCCGCCCTATGACGATCCTTATGTGATGACCGGCCAATCGACCGTGGGCGCCGAGTTTGCCGAACAAGCGGCGGAATGGGGCCTGAGCCTGGATGCCGCCCTGTTTTCCTGCTCGGGTGCCGGCCTGGTTTCCGGCGCGGCCTGCGGCATCCATTCCGTGAACCCCGATACCGCCGTCTATAGCGTGGAGCCGGCGCACTACGACGGCCTGGCTCGGTCGTTGCAGGCAGGCGCGCCCGTGAAGGCGCCCGCCGACGTGGCTTCGATCTGCGATGCGCTGCTGGTGGTGACGCCGGGCAAGCTCACCTTTCCGGTGTGCCAGCGGCATCTGGCCGGCAGCTTGTCGGTCACCGACGCCGAACTCAAGGAAGCCATCCGTTTTGCATACCGTGAACTGAAGCTGGTGGTTGAGCCGGGCGGTGCCGCGCCGCTGGCGGCCATTCTCGCCGGCAAGCTCGATGTCGCAGGCAAGACGGTGGGCCTGCTGTTGAGCGGCGGCAATGTGGATGCGGAGAAATTCGCGCAGTACATCACTGAAACCCCCTGAACGCCGGAGACGTTGCAATGCTGGATTACAAGAATGGGAAGGGCAGGATCGTCGCGCAGACGATCGAAAACTTCATGACGCTGGATCTGACCGGCGTTGGTCTGATCGGCAAGCTGTACGAGGCTCAGCAGTCCCGCCAACCGGGGCCGGCCTGCATGATGGCCGCCGAGAAAATCGTCGAGCGCGTGCGTGAACATGGCGGTCCCGTCGTGATCGCCACGGGCTTTCCCGAAGGGGCCGGCGTGCCGGAAACGGATGGGCTGATCGGCGCCGCCTTCATCGCCCGTGCGCTGTTCCTGGGCCTGGGCATCGAGTCCGTGATTCTTACCGATGACGACTGGATGCCTGCGTTGGAAGGGACGTGTCGGGGTGCGGGACTGGCGCCCCTGCCTTTCCCGGCGGACGGTGTCATCCGTCCGGTGGAATTCATCCGCCCCGTTTATCTGCGCAGCACGCCCAAGGATGACGCGGGATGCCGGGCCGTGACCGATGCGCTGCTGGATGTGACCCGGCCCTCTCTGGTGATTGCGATCGAACGGCCAGGGGCCAACGACAATGGCCTGTATCACGGCCTGGGCGGACGTCCGCTGGACGGCATGGTGGCTGATTACGATCAGTTCTTCCGGCGCGCCAAGGCCGAACAGGTGCCCTTCATTGCGATCGGCGACGGCGGCAACGAACTGGGCATGGGCGTGATTGCCGAAGAGCTCAAGACCTTTTCGCCCAAGGCCAAGGACTCCGGGCATCCCGGTCGCGGCGGCGTGGCGTCTGCCACGGCCGCTGACCTCCTGATCGTTTCCAATGTCTCGAACTGGGGGGCGACCGGACTGGTGGCCGCCTTGTCGGCCTATCTGGAAAAACCTTCGATCTTCCATGATGGCGCGCTCGAGCGGCGTTGCATCGAGCAGTGCGTGTCCTTCGGCGGCGTGGATGGCATGTTCATGGGACCCGAGCCCGCAGTCGACGGCATTGCCGCCGCCGAGTGGGAGGGTTTGGTCAATGCCTTGCGCAATACGCTGGACCGCCTGGCGGGCCGCGTCATTGGCTGGAAGGGCGACAGCGGCGACTGGCGCCAGCTGAAATAAGGAGACCGGAATGGGAATCGTCGATCAGCGCCTGGCCGATCTGGGACTTGAGCTGCCTCCGGTCAATCCGCCGCAGGGCAACTACCTGCCCTTCGTGCGCACGGGCAATCTTGTTTTCGTGGCGGGTCAGGGACCGCGCCTCGCAGGCGAATTGAGGCATCGCGGCACCTTGGGGGCGGATGTCGATCTGGAAGAAGGGCAGCGTGCGGCCCGTCTTTGCGCACTCAATGTGCTGGCGCAGTTGCGGCTGGCTTGCGAGGGTGATCTGGATCGAGTCGTGCGCATGGTCAGGCTGGCGGGGCTGGTACGCTGTACGGTCGATTTTGGCGACCAGGCCAAAGTGCTCAATGCCGCCTCCGATCTGTTGTGCGACGTATTGGGCGCGGCGGGCCCGCATGCGCGCATCGCCTCGGGTACGCACGCCTTGCCTTCGGGCATGGCGGTGGAGATCGAGGCGATCGCTGAAATTTCATAAGCCCCGCAAGGCGGGGGGATTGCATGCTCCCCATGTCGGGGGGCGACTACAGGAGACAATCATGAAAAAGATGGTTTTTGGTGCGTTGTTGGCCGCGTGCGCCACAGCGGTCGTGGCAGCGCCGGATCTGCAGAAGGATCACTTCAAGGTCATTGGGATCACGTCGACGATTCCTGCCGCGATTTATGACGAAAAGCCTTTCTGGACCGAGACCTTGTCGAAGGATTCAGGTGGACAGTTGACGGCCGACCTGACGCCGATCGAGCAGATGGGCCTGGATGACCAGTCGATGCTGCGGCTGATGAAAATGGGCGTCATGGATTTCGCCGGCATGGACATCACCCGCATGGCCGGGGACGACCCTCGCTTCGAGGCCTGCGATCTGGCGGGAACCCTGCCGGAGGTGGATCAGGCGCGACAGGCCTGCAATGCCTATAAGGATGTGCTGCGCGAGCGGATGGAAAAGAACTGGAACAGCAAGCTGCTGGCCATTGGCGCCAGTACGCCCCAGGTCTTCTGGTGCCGGGACAACGTGACGTCTCTCGCCGAGCTCAAGGGCAAGAAGATCCGCGTCTTCAACAACACGCTGCGGGACTTCATCTCCGGCTTGGGCGCGACGTCCGTTTCGATCGCCTTCTCGGAAGTCGTGCCGGCTCTGAACAATGGGGTGGTGGACTGCGCGGTGACGGGCACGCTCTCGGGCAACACGGCCGGCCTGCCGGAAGTGACGAAGTCGGTCTTCATGCTGCCGCTGGGCTGGAGCTTCAATGCCGTGGCCGTGAACAAGAAGCGTTGGGATGCGCTGCCGGAAGCCACGCGTCAATTTCTCACGGACGAGTTCGCGGCCTACGAGGACAAGATGTGGGCTACGCTGCACACCGGCATCGAGCAGGCCGCGTTGTGCAATACCTCGGCGCCGGGCTGCACGATGGGCAAGCCGGAAAAGGTCGCCTTGAATCCGCCTTCGGCGGCTGACCTCGAGTTGGCCCGCAAGATCGTGGCTGACAGCGTGCTGCCTGGTTGGGCGCGGCGTTGCGGTACGGATTGCGTCACCGAGTGGAATGCCCGTATCGGCAAGGTCACGGGTCATTCGATCACGCTGAAGTAACCCTGCTGTCCGACCCGGACGCCGCGTGCGTCCGGGTCGAAGCCGTATATGGAACAGGAGTAAATTTCATGACGCATGCGACTTCCATACAGAGCAGTCCTGCCGGGGGTGGTCCCGGCGGCATTGAGCGCCTGTTCAGTGCCATAGGCATGGTTTCCCGGTTCGGCCTCTGGCTGGGCGGTGGCGTCATCACCCTGGCCGCTGTGCTGATCGGCCTCGACGTGACGCTGCGTGTCAGCCTGGGCTATGCCATTGACGGGACGGATGAGCTGGCGCGTTTCGCCCTGGCCATCTCCACCACCTGGGCGCTGGCGGGGGCGCTGCTCGATCGCGCGCATATCCGCGTCGATACTGCCTATGCGCGGTTTCCGGGTGCGATGCGCCTGACGATGGACTTGGCCGGGTTGGTGGCGTTCTTCCTCGTGTTTGCACTGATCTTTTATTACGGTCTGGATCTGGTCGGAGAATCCTGGGCCAACCAGACCCGTTCCCCTTCCGCCCTGCAGGTGCCCATGGTCATCCCGCAGGTGATCTGGCTGATGGGCATGGCTGTTTTCCTGGCGGCCGACCTGGTGCTGTTTGTCATGGCGCTGAAGCTGATCCTGTCGGCTCAGCCGGGTGCTGCGAGCCAGTTGATCGGCATGAAGTCCGCTGAAGAAGAGGTCCAGGAGGAACTCGATGCCGCAGATGTCATCCCTCTTCATGAGCGGAGCGGATCATGATACTCACCTCTCTTGGAAGCCTGCTCGGCTTGCTGTTTCTGGGTATTCCCGTGGCCGCGACGCTGGCCCTGGTGGGGTTGATTCTGTCCGGCACGTTTTCGCCCTTGCCCCTGCATTACGCCCTGGCTGAGATCACCTGGACGGTCTCCAACAACTTTCTGCTGATTGCGATTCCCTTGTTCGTCCTGCTTGGAGAAATGCTGCTGCGTTCCGGGCTGGCTTCGCGCATGTATTCGGCGCTGGTGTTGTGGATGCCCTGGCTGCCCGGCGGGCTGATGCATAGCAATATCGCGGCGTGCGCGATGTTCGCCGCGACCTCGGGGTCCAGCGTGGCCACGGCCGCCACGATTGGCACGGTGGCCCTGGAGGAGGTCAAGAAGAACTCGTACAACGAGCGCCTGTTCCTCGGCACGATTGCCGCCGGCGGAACCTTGGGCATCCTGATTCCGCCGTCCATCAATCTGATCCTCTACGGCGTGCTGACCGAAACCTCGATTCCGCAGCTTTATCTGGCCGGCCTGATTCCGGGCCTGGTGCTGGCGGGGCTGTTCTCGGTCGTGGTGCTGCTGCTCTGCCTGTGGCGCCCGGCCTGGGGCGGACGGCCCGTGCGCGCCGACTGGTCCGCCCGGATACGGGCGCTGCCGGATCTGCTGCCGCCTTTGGTGATTTTTCTGGCGGTCATCGGCACGATCTACATGGGATGGGCCACGGCCACGGAGGCTGCTGCGCTGGGCGTCCTGGCCACTTTCGTGATCGCGGCGGCGTATCGTTGCCTGACGCTGGCCGTGATTCGACAGGCCTTCGAAGGCACGATGCGGACTTCGGCCATGATCATGGCGGTGATGTTCGGTGCGTATTTCCTGAACCTCGTGTTCGGCGCGATCGGGCTGCCCGTGGCGGCCAGCCGCTGGATCGGCACCTTGAGCCTGTCGCCGTTCGAACTGTTCTGCCTGATCGTGGCGTTCTATTTCGTGCTGGGCATGTTCATGGAAACCCTGTCGATGATGGTCGCCAGCGTGCCGATCATTGCGCCCATCATGACGGCGGCGGGTTTCAATCCGGTCTGGTCGGGCATCATCGTGGTGATCCTGATGGAAATTGCGCTGATCACCCCGCCCGTTGGATTGAACCTGTTCGTTGTGCAGAGCGTGCGTGGCCGGGGCGGCGTGCTGGATGTGATCATCGGCGCCTTGCCGTTCGTCGTGGTCATGCTGCTGTTTGTGTTCCTGCTGTATGCCTTCCCCCAGCTTGCGTTGATGCTGCCGCAGTTGATGCGCTGAGAGAGGTTGAGCGCAGAAAAAATGCCACTGGGCGCTACGCCCGGTGGCATTTTTTGATCCGGCCGAATGCGGGGCTGGTCAGACGCCGAAGCTGGTGAACACCAGGTGGTTCAGCACCATCATGGCGATCTGGGCCACGACCAGCAGCACCAGGGGCGACAGGTCCAGCCCGCCCATGCGCGGCAGCATCCGGCGGATGGGATCGAGCAGCGGCGCGGTCAGGGTGTAGAGCACCGGCATGATGGGCGACAGGGGATTGACCCAGGACAGGATGGCCTGGATCAGGGTCACCCAGACGATCACGTTGAACACCCATTTCAGGCCGACCAGCAGGCCCGTCAACAGCAGGGGGCCGATGGCCGAGGCCGAGGGCAGCAGGCCGCCCATGGCGACCAGCCAGGTCAGCAGCAGATACAGGATCGCGGTGATCCAGCAGGCCAGGATGCTGGGCCAGTCGAAGCGGCCGCTGCCGGGGACGATGCGCCGGATCGGCCCCACCAGCCATTCCGTGGCCCGCAGGATGGCCTGGGAGAACGGGTTGAACGGGTGCAGGCGGATCGCGAACATCCAGGCCCGCAGGATCAGGCCGATGCCGAAGAGCGGGAAAACGATGTCGATCAGAAACAGCAGGATATCTTGGGCCATGCGGTGCTCGTAGGCTGCAAAAAGGAAGCAGTCATTGTCGCATCAAATTTCCCACCTCGCCGCTTGCAAGCGGCTCGGATTCGTCTGGCATGAGACAGTCCGTAGTGGACTGTCTCATGACCCGCCTCATCCCGGCGGCGAAAAGGTCGCAGTATGGGACGCCTCCACCTCGTGTCCAGGCCATCCCTGAGAATGAAAAGGCCTGGCAGTTACGCCAGGCCTAGAGGGTTACAGCAGCAGTGCGTCGGTTAAGGACGCTTGCCCGTGGGGAACGGCCAGGCGCCGGCCGGGTTGGTGTCCGTGCGGGCTTCGGGCGCAGGCGTGTCGGGCTTGGCCGCGGCCTTTTTGGCAGCAGGCTTGCCCGCGGCAGGCTCGGATTTGGCAGCGGCAGGCTTTGCTGCCTTTTTGGCAGGAGCCTTCTTGGCGGCGGCTTTTTTCGCCGGCGATTTTTTCGCGACGGCGGTTTTTGCTGCGGCCTTTTTCGCGGCGGGCTTGGCGGCCTTCTTGGCCGGTGCGGCCTTCTTCACTGCAGCCTTTTTGGCGGGTGCGGCTTTTTTCGCCACGGTCTTTTTCGCCGGCGCTTTCTTGGCTACGGCCTTGACCGGCGCCGCTTTTTTAGCAGCCGCCTTCACGGCGGTTTTCTTGGCGGGCGCGGCCTTCTTGGCGGCTTTCACCGGAGCGGCTTTTTTGGCGACGGCCTTTTTCGCTGCGGCCTTCACGGGTGCTGCTTTTTTAGCGGGCGCCGCTTTCTTAGCAGGCGCAGCTTTCTTGGCCGGAGCGGCCTTTTTGGCGGTGGTCGAGGGGGAGGCTTTCTTGGCGGCCGGGGCGGACTTCTTGGCTGCCGGTTTGGATGCGGGCTTTGGGGCTGCGGCTTTTTTAGCGGGTGCGGCCTTCTTGGCGGTTGCCATCGTCATGCTCCTTGGGATCGAAGAGAGTGTCCACCCATTTGATATGACCCCCACGGGATGTGCGGCTCATCTCAAATGGCGCAGGCGCGCAATATCATGAATACTGCACGCCTTCAAGTCTATCGTAAGCCCCGGCGCGTTCCAAGCATTATTCCCGACGCGGCGTTCGATGCATCGATATTCGACTGCACCTGTCTCGAAAAAGTCGCAGGCCTTCTACCTTTTCACCACTCCAGGTAGAACATCGCCTTGGCGAGAAACACGATCAGGATCACGTGGCAGAACACGCTGATGTGGATGATCTGGAAATGGCGGGACTTCAGTTTGCCGGTGCCGCTGAGCGTCATGGCCGTGATGAAATGACCCAGCACGCTGAAGGCCAGGATGATCTTGATCCACAGCAGCGTGGCGAAGCTGCTGGCGAAAGGATGGGCCAGCGATGCGCGGAATTCCCAGGCCATGCCCAGGCCCGCGCCGAACAGCACCAGGATCACGAAAGGCATGATGCGGCGCGCGCGCCGGCCGATGGCCAGTTCGACGTTGCGCATGGTCTCGCGGCCCAGGGGCTTGCGGATGCCTTCCAGAATGAGGACTTCGAAGAACACCGTGCCCACGAAAAAGATGGCGGCGAACAGGTGCAGCGTAACGAGTAGTGAGTGGCTCATGTCGGTAGAATAATGACTTGCTCGCAGGATGCGCGCGCACCAGGAAATTGTAGGCTGGCAGGCTCCGTCGATCCGTCTCGGCCCTGCGCCGATCCTGGGTATTGAATGACATTTGTCATGGATAGGAATCAAGCAATGGACCGCATTCGTATTCAGGCCTGGGTCGCGTGCGCGGCCGTTCTGGGCGCTTTGGCCGCCTGCGCGCCGATCAAGCAGGCCCCGTCATCGGCCGAATCCCCCGCTGCGCGGCCGTCCTGCACGGCGGCGGTGGCGGGTGATCCCCTGGTGGGCAACTGGCTGTCGGTCAGTTCACAGAAAGGCGTCGCGGGTTCCGTGCGCCGGCTCTACACGCTGAATCCAGACGGCACCATGAGCTACGTCGAACAGGTCAAGCGGCCGCGCGCGCCGTCCCAGGGGCTGGATGAATCCGGCTGCTGGTCGCACGAAGGCCAGACGCTGGTCCTGCGCACCCTGGAATCGAACGGCTCGCCCGTGAATCTGAATGACCCGATCTACACCAATCGTCATCGTGTCGACCGGGTCAATGCGACGGAGTTGCGCTTGAGCGGCCCGGCCGGCAGCGTCCAGGCGCGGCGCATGTCGCCGGGTTACCGCCTGCCGTTCTAGCGCCGGCCGGCGGCGGCTCCGGCGTGTCCTGGTTGTGGACGCGCCGGCCCGGCGGCGGTCAAGGTCAGGCCAGGCTCTCGGCCAGGCGCGACAGCACCGCGTCGCGGCCCAGCAGCGTCAGCACGGCGCCGATGGCGGGCGTCTGCTTGCGGCCGGTGACGGCCACCCGCAGCGGGATCGCCAGCTTCGGCATCTTGGCCCCGTGGTCCTTCAGGACGGCCTTGATGAGGCCGTCGAGTTCCGTTTCGGTCCAGTCGGCCAGCGTGTCGGCCCGTTGCAGGAAATCGGCCAGCAGCACCCGTGCGGCATCGTCCATGACCTCGGCGCGCAGGGCCTCGTCGGCCGGCGTGTAAGGGCCGCAGAACAGCAGCGCGCCTTCGGCCAGATCTTCCAGCGTTTCGCCGCGGTCGCGCAGCAGCGCCATGATGGCGGGCAAATCGGCGGATTCGGGGTTGCCGCCGCGGCGGGCGATGCGCGGCGCGACGCGGGCGGCCAGATCGGCGGGATCGAGCGCGCGCAGCGCGTGGGCGTTGACCCAGTTCAGTTTCTTCGGATCCCACTGGGCGGCCGAGCGGCTGAGGTTGCGCGGGTCGAACCATTCCACGAATTGCTCACGGGTGAACAGCTCGTCGTTGCCGTGGCTCCAGCCCAGCCGCGCCAGATAGTTGACCATGGCTTCGGGCAGGTAGCCCAGGCGGTCATATTCGATGACGCTGACGGCGCCGTGGCGCTTGGACAGTTTTTCGCCGTCCGGGCCCAGAATCATCGGCACGTGGCCGTAGCGCGGCAGCTCGCCGCCCAGGGCGCGCAGGATGTTGATCTGGCGCGGGGTGTTGTTGACGTGGTCGTCGCCGCGGATCACGTGGGTGATCTGCATGTCCCAGTCGTCCACCACCACGCAGAAGTTGTAGGTGGGCGTGCCGTCGGGGCGGGCGATCACCAGATCATCGAGTTCGCCGTTGTCGAAGCTGATGGGGCCTTTGACCAGGTCGTCCCAGGCGGTGACGCCGTCCTGGGGGCTGCGAAAGCGCACCACGGGCTGCACGCCGGCCGGGACCGGCGGCAGGGTCTTGCCGGGCTCGGGCCGCCAGGTGCCGTCGTAGCGCGGCTTGGCGCCGACGGCGCGGGCGCGTTCGCGCATGGCCTCGACTTCTTCGGGCGTGCTGTAGCAATGATAGGCCGTGCCCTGTGCCAGCATGTCGGCGATCACGGCGCGGTAGCGGTCCATGCGCTGCATCTGGTAGAACGGACCCTCGTCGGCCTTCAGGTCCAGCCATTGCATGCCGTCCAGGATGGCCTGCACCGCTTCGGGTGTCGAGCGCTCCAGGTCCGTGTCCTCGATGCGCAGCACGAAGGTGCCGCCGAAGTGACGGGCGAAGGCCCAGGAAAACAGGGCGGTGCGGGCGCCGCCCAGGTGCAGGTAGCCGGTGGGGGACGGGGCGAAGCGCGTGCGCACGGGGCGCGAGGAGGAGTCTGTCATGGCGATGGATTGAAAGGGCTTGTTGCGCTGCAACAAAAAAACCGGGAAACCCCTGTAGAATCGGAGGGTCGATATCCTATTTTAAGGGACGGCCCGACCAGAGGTTCCCCAGGGGCGTCCGGAGTCCTTTTCATGCTGCGCCATCGCCTGGCGGCCCTGTTCGAGCCGCGTTCTCTGCTGATCCTCAGTTCTCGCGAACTGCCTGTCGTGCGCACGCCGCCCGCCTTGCTTCAGGGGCGGATCACCGACGTGCGGATCGGGGACGACGGCCATTGGCGCATGCCGCCGCGGTTGGAAGGCCTGACAGACGGCCAGCGCCTGGACATGGCGCTGTTGTGCCTGGACCCCGCCTTGCTGCCGACCGCGCTGGGGGCGCTCAAGACGCACCAACCCCGCGTCCTGCTGTTGCTGCCGCATTCGACGTCCTCGGCCGATCCCCTCGAGACGCGCGCCTATTGCCAGTCCTGGGGGCGGATGAATGATTGCCTGGTGCTCGGCCCCGGCGCGCTGGGCATCCAGCGTCCGCATCTGGGACTGAACCTGGGGCTCGATCCGCACGGCGCGCCCGTGGGACGGGTCGCGCTGGTCGCGCAGTCCCGCATGGTGGCCGCTGCCGTGCTGGACTGGGCGGGCGACATCCAGCTCGGCTTTTCCGCCGTGGTGTCGGCGGGCGACGCAGACGGCGTCACCGTGGCCGATGTGCTCGAATACCTGTCGATGGACCCGCGCACCGACAGCATCGTGCTGTATCTGGAGGAAGCCGATTCCTCGCGCCGTTTCACCAGCGCGCTGATGGCCGCCGCCAGCGTCAAGCCCGTCATCCTGCTGAAGGCCGGCCGCTCGGACAGCAGCCCGGCCGCCGACGCGGTGTTCGATGCGCTGGTGCGGCGCACCGGCGCGGTGCGGATCCGGTTTTTCGTGCAGCTGTTTTCGGCGCTCAAGGTCCTGGTCCATGCCAAGCGCCAGCGGGGACGCCGCATCGCGCTGTTTTCCAACGGCTATGGCGCGGCCCACCTGGCGCTGGACGTCATGGGCGACAGCGGTCCGGTGGCGCGGGCGGACCTGTCCACGCAGACGCAACGCGATCTGGCGGCGGTGCTGGAGCCCGGGGCGGCGCTGGGCAACCCCGTCATCAGCCATGCGCCGCTGGACTCCGCCCGGCTGCAGCAGGTCCTGGGTGTGCTGGCGGGCGACACCAACGTGGATGGCGTGCTGGTGCTGATCGCGCCCGATGCCCTGTCCGACATGGATGGCGCCGTCGAGGCGCTGGCGCGGTTCTCCGAGGCCTCGCCCAAGCCCATCATGTCCTGCTTCCTGGGCGACGCCTCGATGCGCTCTCAGCGCCATCGGCTGGACTCGGTGGGGCTGCCGGCCTTTCGCACGCCGGAATCGGCCGCCAATGCCTTCGGCATTCTGGCGGCCTATCAGTACAACCAGACCCTGGCGCAGCAGACGCTGCCGCCGGAAATGCTCAGCCGGCCCCCGCGTCTGGACGAGGCCCGCATGCTGCTCAACGACGCCATCATGTCGGGCCGCTCGGAACTGGACCCGGCCAGTTGCCGTTGGCTGCTGGACTGCTTCCACGTGTCCATCCGCCCGGACGACCAGCCCGTGCCCGATGCGGCGCGCGAACACGTGTCCATGGCCATCCGCGTGCGCCAGGACGCGCGTTTCGGGCCGTACATCCAGTTCGGCCCGGGCGGTGATTCCGCCCGGCTGGCGTCTCCCCACCGGGAAATCGAACTGCCGCCGCTGAACAACTATCTGGCGCGCCAACTGATACAGCGGGGCAAGTTCTGGTCCCGCGTGCTGGCGCGCGACCTGACGCCCGCCGTATTCGAGCAATTGCGCGAATCACTGGAGCGGATCTCCGAAATCGTCAGCGAACTGCCTGGCATCCGCACCCTGTCGATCGATCCGCTCTGGTGGGATGACACCAGCCTGTACGCCGGCGGCATCCAGGTCAGCCTGGACCCCAACTATGACGGCGAACGCCCCGAGAACCGCGCCTATCGCCATATGGCGATCCACCCCTATCCGCGCCGCCTGGTTCAGCCGCAGATCCGCAAGGACGGACAGGAATGGCTGTTGCGGCCGATTCGTCCGGAGGACGCCGAGCTGCTGCAGGAGTTCGTGCGGGATCTGTCCGACGAGTCGCGCTATATGCGTTTCGTGTCGATGCTGCGCGAACTGACGCCTCGGATGCTGGCGCGGTATTCCCGTATCGACTACGACCGCGAGGTTGCGCTGGTCGCGACGGCCCAGGTGCCCAATCCGGAAAACCGCGGCCTGCTGCGCGAGCGCATCGTGGGCTTTGCGCACTATCTGCGCAATGCCGATGGACAGGGTGCGGAATACGCGCTGGTGATCGCCGACGACTGGCAGCGGCGCGGCGTCGGCGCCGCGCTGATGCACAGCCTGCTGGACGTCGCGCGCCGCCAGAACCTGAGCTACATCGAGGGCCTCGTCCTGGCGACCAATCGCCCCATGCTGGGCTTGATGACGTCCCTGGGGATGCGCAATGACCCGGACGAGGAAGACCCGGGCATGCGGAGGTTGTGGATGAACCTGGACGGTTGACGCCCCTCTGCGGGCCGTCGACCGCCTGGTTCATCGGAGCGGCCTGCAGGCCGCGACGTGGATGCTTCGATCCAAGACAGCCTTCTGCCGCCTCTCAGGCCTCTGCAGTCACCCGCATCAAAAACGCCCGGATGTCATCCAGTTCCTGCGGATGCAGGCCGTGCGGCATCGGGTAGGTGTGCCATTCCACCGGCTGTTGCTGCGCGATCATCGCGTCCCGGCTGGTCTCGGCGTAGGACATGGGCACCACCATGTCCGCCGTGCCGTGCGCCATGAAGACCGGCGTGGCGGCGTTGGCGGGATGGCGTTCCGCGGGCAGGGTGTTGCGCAGCGGCAGGTAGCCCGACAGGCCGATCAGGCCGGCCAGGCGTTCCGCGTGGCGCAGGCCGGTGTACAGGGCCGTGGCGCAGCCCTGCGAAAAGCCCGCCAGCACGATGCGTTCGGCGGGGATGCCGCGCCGGTTCTCTTGTTCGATCAGTTCCATGACCGCATGGCGGGCGGCGCGCAGACCGTCGATGTCCTCGCGCGCGTCGCGGTCCAGGCCGTACAGGTCATACCAGGCGCGCATCGGCATGCCCTGGTTCAGCGTCACCGGGCGCACCGGCGCGTGCGGGAAAATGAAGCGCAGGGCCGGCAGGCCGGGGTGGGCCAGTTCGGGCACGATGGGTTCGAAGTCGTGGCCGTCGGCGCCCAGGCCGTGCAGCCAGATGATGCTGTGGGTGGGCTCGGGGCCGGTGGTGCGTTCGATGGTTTCCAGTGTCGGCGTCGGCATCAGAAAGTCTCGTCCTCGAAATTCAGGGTTTTCAGGGTCTGGAACAAGGCGCGGTAGTGCTTGCGCGCGGGCTCGCGGCCTTCGGGCAGGGCGGCGTTTTCGCGGGTTTCCTTGCGTGCGGCGCGAATCTGGGCGCGCAGGGATTGAATATCCAGGCCGGGGAATCGTTCCAGCAACTGCGTCAGGACGTCGTCGCTGTCGATCAGGCGGTCGCGCAGCTCTTCGAGCCGGTGCATGGCGCGGGTTTCCTCGCGCGAGCCATTGGCCCAGACGTCGAGCTGGGCGCGCAGGGCCGGGGCATCGGCCTGGCGCATCAGCTTGCCGACGTAATGCACCTGGCGTCGCTTGCCTTCGTTGCTGTGGATGCGCTGGGCCAGCGCGATGGCTTCGCGCAGCGATTCGCCCAGCGGCAGCTTGGCCAGCTTGGCCGGCGGCAGCGCGATCAGTTCGCGGCCCAGGTCCAGCAAGGCGTGCATGTCGCGCTTGACCTGGGATTTGCTGGGGGGGCGGTCGTCCGGAAAGTCGTCCGGTGAGGTGGGCGGGAGCGTATCGTCCATGGGTTCGGGCATAAAATGATCCGTGATTGTCTATGATAACCGTCTCATCCCGACGCCCCATACCGAGTGATCTGCCGCATGAACCCAAAAACCGATGATTTTCTCGACGTCCCCGCCCAGCAGGCCCAGTTCCGCGAACTGGTCGGCGATGCGCTGCGCCATGCCAAACAGGCCGGCGCCACGGATGCCGCCGTGGAAATCTCCGAGAGCCGGGGCCTGTCCGTCTCGGTGCGCCGCCGCGCCATCGAGACCATCGAGCAGACCCGCGACCGGTCCATGGCCGTGACGGTGTTCGCGGGCCAGCGTCGCGGCTCGGCCTCGACCTCCGACTTTTCCGCCGATGCGCTGCGCC
Source organism: Castellaniella hirudinis (assembly GCF_042651965.1). NCBI lineage: Bacteria > Pseudomonadati > Pseudomonadota > Betaproteobacteria > Burkholderiales > Alcaligenaceae > Castellaniella > Castellaniella hirudinis. Next base: position 168,584 of record NZ_JBHSDY010000001.1, on the reverse strand, counting down.
GCACCGTGGACGCCGCCTGGCACATCGCCCGCTACACCGCCGAGGACCCGGCCGCCGGCCTGCCCGAACCTGAACTGTTCGCCCTGCACTATCCGGACCTGGACCTGCACCATCCCTGGGCCATCGACGCCGAAGGCGCCGCCCGCCTGGCGATCCAGGCCGAACGCGCGGCGCTGGCCGCCAGCAAGCAGATCACCAACTCCGAAGGCGCTTCCCTGGACACCATGGAAGGCCACTTCGTGTTGGGCAATTCGCGCGGCTTTCTGGGAGGTTATCCCTATTCGCGCCACAGCCTGTCGGTGGCGCCCATTGCCGGACGCGGCGACGGCATGCAGCGGGACTACTGGTACACGTCCGCGCGCCGCGCCGACGGCCTGTCCGCTCCGGCCGAGGTCGGCCGCTATGCGGCGGAACGCGCCCTGTCGCGCCTGGGCGCGCGCCCGGTCAAGACCGGCCGCTATCCCGTGCTGTTCGAAGCGCCCCTGGCCGTCGGCCTGCTGGGCGCGCTGGTCCAGGCTGCCAGCGGCGGCGCGCTGTACCGCAAGGCCAGTTTCCTGCTGGACACGCTGGGCAAATCGGTCCTGGCCGGACATCTGGACGTGGTCGAGAACCCCTACATCCCGGGCGCCCAGGGCAGCTCGCCCTTTGACGCCGAAGGGGTCCGCACGCAGGCCCGCCGGGTGGTGGACCAGGGTGTGCTCACCGGGTATTTCCTGTCCACCTACACAGCCCGAAAGCTGGGCATGGCGACCACCGGCAACGCGGGCGGTTCGCATAATCTCAATCTGCGCTCGCGCCTGACCCGGCCGGACGACGATCTGCCGGCGATGCTGCGCCGCATGGGCACCGGCCTGCTGGTGACCGAACTGATCGGCCAGGGGGTGAACTACGTCACCGGCGATTACTCGCGCGGCGCCTTCGGCTATTGGGTGCAGGACGGCGTCATCAGCCATCCGGTCCAGGAAATCACCATTGCGGGCAATCTGGCGGAGATGTTCCAGCGTATCGTCGCCGTGGGGGCCGATGTGTACGCACGCGGCGCCAAATCCACCGGCTCGGTATTAATCGAAGACATGGCAGTCGCCGGCCTGTAAACTCTACACACATCCCCATTCCAAAATAGACAGGAGATCCTTCATCATGCAGCGTCGCGCATTTCTGAAAAAGGCGGGCTTGGGCGCGGTGGCGGGTACGGCGGCCGTGGCCGCCCCGGCCATCGCCCAGTCCAACCCCCAGATCAACTGGAAGATGACCTCGACCTATGGGCCGTCGCTGCCGCCGCTGTTTTCGACGGCGCAGATGTTCTGCGACATGGTCAAGGAAGTGACCGACGGGAACTTCAACATCCGCCTGTATCCGGCCGGTGAACTGGTGCCGGGCTACGGCGTGATGGATGCCGTCGGCAACCGCACCGTGGAATGCGGCCAGACCGCGTCCTACTACTACTATGGCAAGGACCCCTCGTTCTGTTTCGATACGGCGGTGCCCTTCGGCCTGAACGTGCGTCAGATGAATTCCTGGATGTACGAGGGCGACGGCCTGAAGCTGATGCGTGAACTGTTCGCGCCGCGCGGCATCGTCAACTTCCCCCTGGGCAACACCGGCACCCAGATGGGCGGCTGGTACCGCAAGGAAATCAAGTCGATCGAAGACCTGAAGGGCCTGAAGATGCGCACGGCCGGCTTCGCGGGCGAAGTCCTGTCGCGCATGGGCGTGATTCCGCAGCAGATTCCCCCTGGCGACATCTATCCGTCCCTGGAAAAGGGCGCGCTGGACGCCGTGGAATTCGTCGGCCCCGTGGACGACGAAAAGCTGGGCTTCCAGAAGGTCGCCAAATACTATTACTACCCGGGCTGGTGGGAAGGCTCCGCCCAGGTGTCGCTGTACGTCAACGACAAGGCCTACGCCGAACTGCCCAAGGCCTACCAGCGCGTCATCGACGTCGCCTCGCGCGCGGCGGGCGCCAAGATGGTCCAGGATTACGACGCCCACAACCCCGAAGCCCTGCGCCGCCTGATCGCCGGGGGCGCCGTGCTCAAGAGCTTCCCGCGTGACGTGATGGATGCCTCGTTCGAGGCCTCCAACCAGGTCTACAAGGAATTCTGCGACAAGGACCCGGGCTTCAAGAAGATCTTCGACAACTACATGGCCTTCCGCGACAATATCGTGCCCTGGTTCCGTGTGGCCGAAGGTTCGTACGATAACTACCTGGGCGCCGCCCTGGCCCGCAAGAAATAATCTTTCTGCGGATGAAAAAAGCGCCTTCGGGCGCTTTTTTCGTAGGCGATGAGCGGCGGGGGCTGTACAGTCCGGTGAGCCCGGTCGACCGGCGCCGGATGCTGACGAAGGGAGCCAGAAGGCCTTCGATGGGCGTGTCTATTGCTTGTTTGCCCTTCGCAAGATACAATGGTCGGATTTCCGTTTGAATTCACACCGTACGGGTTGGGGTGGCCGAGGCTGCTTTTACATAAAACTCTGGCGGATCAGACGGGAATTCTTTCATTCATTTCATCAGGAACACCATCATGAAGACCTTTGTGGCCAAGCCGCATGAAGTCAAGCGTGACTGGTTTGTGATCGACGCCAAGGGCAAGGTCCTGGGTCGTGTGGCCAGCGAAGTCGCACGCCGCCTGCGTGGCAAGCACAAACCGGAATTCACGCCGCACGTGGATACGGGCGATTACATCGTCGTCGTCAACGCCGCCGATATCGTCGTCACGGGCGCCAAGGCGCAAGACAAGCGCTACTACCGTCACTCGACCTATCCGGGCGGGATCACGGAAACCAACTTCCAGAAGATGCAGCAGCGCTTCCCCGGTCGTGCCCTGCAAAAGGCCGTCAAGGGCATGCTGCCCAAGGGTCCCCTGGGCTACGCCATGGCGAAAAAGCTGAAGGTCTATGCCGGTGCCGAGCACCCGCATACCGCGCAGCAGCCGCAACCCCTGGACTTCTGAGGATAGGCCATCATGATCGGTAATTGGAATTATGGCACTGGCCGCCGCAAAACGTCTGTGGCGCGTGTGTTCCTGAAAAAAGGCACGGGCAAGATCGTCGTCAACGGCCGCCCCGTGGACGAGTACTTCGCTCGCGAAACCGGCCGCATGGTCGTGCGCCAGCCGCTGGCGCTCACCAACCACCTGGAATCGTTCGACTTTCACGTCAACGTCCACGGCGGCGGTGAGTCCGGCCAGGCCGGCGCCGTGCGTCACGGCATCACGCGCGCCCTGATCGACTACGACGAAACCCTGAAGTCGCCGCTGAAGCAAGCGGGTCTGGTGACCCGTGACGCCCGCGAAGTCGAACGTAAGAAGGTCGGCTTCCACAAGGCCCGTCGGCGCAAGCAGTTCAGCAAGCGCTGATCCGGCACCCGGGTGGCTTGCCACCTGGTGCAAAGAAAAATCCCCGCCTTCGTGCGGGGATTTTTCTTTGCCGGGCCGACACAAAAGGTTCCCGATCGGTCGGCCCGTCGCCGTGCAGGTCCGCCTGCACGTGCCATAATCTAGGGAACCCCCCTCGGTCCGCTCCCATGGCGGACAGCTTGTTTTCAGGACTGTAGACAGGATTTCACTGCATGAGCACCCACACCACGACACCCATCAAGGCCGGCATCGTCGGCGGGACCGGCTACACGGGCGTGGAGCTGCTGCGCCTGCTGTCGCAGCATCCGGACGTCCAGTTGCACGCCATCACGTCCCGCAAGGAATCCGGGATGCCGGTGGCGGACATGTACCCCAATCTGCGCGGCCATGTGGACCTGTGTTTCCAGACCCCCGAAGAAGCCGCCCTCGACCAGTGCGATGTGGTGTTCTTCGCCACGCCGCACGGCGTGGCCATGGAACAGGCGCGCGGCCTGCTGGACCATGACGTGCGGGTGATCGACCTGGCGGCCGATTTCCGCCTGCAGGACGTCGAGACCTTTGCGCAGTGGTACAAGATGCCGCACAGCAGCCCCGACGTGCTGAAAGAAGCCGTCTACGGCCTGCCGGAACTGGACCGCGACCGCATCCGTCAGGCCCGGGTCGTGGGCAATCCCGGCTGCTATCCGACCACGGTCCTGCTGGGCCTGGCCCCCGTGCTGCAGGCCGGCCGGCCCCTGATCGACACCACGCACGTCATCGCCGACTCGAAATCCGGGGTGTCCGGGGCGGGGCGCAAGGCCGCAGTCGGCTCTCTGTTCTCCGAGGCCGCCGACAATTTCTCGGCCTACGGGGTGGCCGGACACCGCCACCACCCGGAAATCTCCGAATGCCTCGCCCGCATCGCGGGCGCGCCCGTGGGGCTGACCTTTGTGCCCCATCTGGTGCCCATGATCCGGGGCATGTTCTCGACCCTGTACCTGCGCATCCTGCCCGATGCGCTGGACACGGATTTCCAGGCGCTGTATGAACAGCGCTACGCCGGCGAGGCCTTTGTCGATGTCATGCCGGCCGGCAGCCTGCCGCAGACGCGCTCGGTGCGCGCCTCGAACATGCTGCGTATCGCCGTGCACCGGCCCGCCGGCGGCGATACCCTGGTGGTGCTGGTGGTCCAGGACAATCTCGTCAAGGGCGCTGCGGGCCAGGCCGTGCAGAACATGAACCTGATGTTCGGCCTGCCGGAAACCACCGGCCTGCAGCACGTGGCGGTGCTGCCCTGATTCCTGGGGGACACGCATGACGCAACCCTCTACGGCGCGCGGCGGCGGTTTCAGCGGCTGGCTGGTGCGCGGCCTGTCCCGGCTCATGCTGTTGCTGGTGGTGTTCGCCGCCGGGGCGCTGGCCATGCATTTCGGCATGCATGCGGGCGAGCACGCCGAACTGCAGGCGCGGCAGTCCCAGGTCGAGTCCTTGCAGGCTGAACTGTCCCGCGTCCAGGCCGACCTGGCGGCCCGCCGCAGCGAAGCCGAAGTCCAGGCGGGCACCCAGCGTGTGCTGCAGGACAAGAACGCCGAGCTGCAGCAGGAATTGGGCCGCACCCGTGACCAACTGGCCTTTTACGAGCAGTTGATCCCGCCGGGACCGGCAGGCGCCGTGGCGGTGCGCGCGTTTGACATTCAGGCCGATGGCGACCTTCTGCGCTATCGGGTGCTGCTGACGCGCAACGCCTCGCCCCAGGCCGAACCCTTCAAAGGCCGCATGCGATTCGTGGCCAATGGCCGTTCGCAGGGTAAAGCCGTTAAAATCGAATTGAACCCGCCGGTGGCCCCCGCTGCCGGCGAGGCCGCTGCGTCCGCCCCGGGGGCGGACCCGCTCACCCTGGTCTTTGACCAGTTCCAGCGCAGCACGGGCGTCTTGCAACAGGTGCCGGACCTGACGATCGAGTCAGTCCGCCTCGAAATCCTCGAAGGCGACACGGTCCGGGCCGCTCAGGACGCCGATCTGAATCGCGCGGCCCCCGGCCACGCAGGAGTCTTGCCTTGAGCACCATCGAACACGCGGATCTCGACGTTCCGCCCAGCCCTCTGATCTTCACCGACGCCGCCGCCGCCAAGGTCCGCGAGCTGCTGGTCGAGGAAAACAATCCCGGCCTGAAGCTGCGGGTCTTCGTGCAGGGGGGCGGCTGCTCGGGTTTCCAGTATGGCTTCACCTTCGACGAAGACGTCGCCGAGGATGACACCACGATCGAACGCGACGGCGTGCAGTTGCTGGTGGACCCCATGAGCTTCCAGTATCTGGTCGGTTCCGAGATCGACTACAAGGACGACCTGGAAGGCTCGCAGTTCGTCATCCGCAACCCCAACGCCAACACCACCTGCGGCTGCGGGTCTTCGTTCGCGCCCTGATCAAGCGGGGATCTACCCTGGATACAGGCAGCCTGCGACGGTCGCGTGTCGCGCGCCGGTGACGGCGGGCAGGCAGGCGGGGTCGCCCTGGATGTGCGCTTGCGCCAGCCAGGCGAAGGCCAGCGCCTCGACGTCCTGGGCGGGCACGCCGTAAGCGTCCGTGGTCGTCAGCGGGCAGGGCAGGGCGCCCGCCAGCGCATCCATGAAGACCGGATTGCGGGCGCCGCCGCCGCAGGCCAGGACTTCCCGCGTGCCCGGCGCATACCTGCGTATGGCGTTCGCAATCGTGTCGGCTGACAGACGCAGCAAGGTCGCCTGGACATCGGCGGCTTGCAGACGGTCGCCGTCAGGCAGTGCGTTCAGCCGCGCGTCCAGCCAGGACAGGCTGAACAGGTCGCGCCCGGTCGACTTGGGTGGCGTCAGGTTGAACCAGGGTTCGGCCAGCAACGCAGCCAGCAGCCCGTCATGGCAGCGGCCTTGGGCCGCCCAGGCGCCGTCCTGATCGTAAGGCCGGTCCCGATGGCGCCGGATCCAGGCATCCATCAGCATATTGGCCGGTCCGGTATCGAAGCCGCGCACCGGGTCTTCCAGCACGGTCAGATTGGCGATGCCGCCCAGGTTCAGGACCGCGCGGCCTGCGCCGCAGCCGAAACGCGCCGCGTGAAAGGCCGGCACCAGCGGGGCGCCCTGGCCGCCGGCGGCGACGTCGCGGCTGCGGAAATCCGCCACCACCGCAATACCCGTCTGTTCCGCCAGCCGCGCCGGTGCGTTGATCTGGATGGTGTAGCCCGATTCGGGCGCGTGGCGCACGGTCTGCCCGTGGGCGCCGATGGCGCGGATGCGATCGGCGGGCAGATCAGTTTGCGTCAGCAGGTCGCCGACGACGGCTGCGTAGCAGTCCGCCAATGCGTTGGCCGCTCGCGCGGCCCGGGCGAGTTCGTCAGGACCGGGGGCGTTCAGGGACAGGAGTTCGCGACGCAGCCCGTCCGGCAGCGCCAGGCTGGCGCTGGCCAGCACGCGGATCGCGCCGTCCGCCAGGTCGGCCAGCACGCCGTCCACGCCGTCCGTGCTGGTGCCCGACATCAGGCCGATGTACGGCTCGCGCGCCCGATTCACCCGCTCAGGGGGCATGGTGTCCGGCGGCTTATTGCTGGGCGACCTGGATGCGGCTTTCCTGCAGCCGCGCCAGCAGTTCGATCTGCGGCAGGTAGCGAGCCGCCACAGCCTGGAAGGCCTTGCGGTCGGCCGAGTCCAGGGTGCGCGCCACCGGCAGGTCCACGGCCAGCGGATCGACCGGCCGCTTGTCGATGCGGAATTCGTAGTGCAGGTGCGGGCCGGTCGCCCAGCCGGTCGACCCCACGTAGCCGATCAACTGGCCCTGCTGGACGCGGTCGCCCTTTTTCAGGCCCTTGGCGAACCGGCTTTGGTGGGCGTACAGCGTGGAATACTTGCCGAAGTTCTTCAGGATGATGACGTTGCCGTAGCCGTTCTGCCGGCCGATGAATTCCACCGAGCCATCGGCCGTGGCGTAGATCGGCGTGCCCGAGGGCGCGGCGTAGTCCACGCCCTTGTGGCCGATCCATTTATTGTGGATCGGGTGCATGCGCATGCCGAAGCCCGAACTGATGCGGGTGAACTTGATGGCGGTGCGCAGGAAGGCGCCCTTCAGGCTGGCGCCGGAGAAATCGTAATACCCGCCCGGCTGCTGGCCGTTCTGGAACCAGACGGCGCTGTAGGTCTTGCCCTTGTTGATGAATTCCAGGGCGCGGATGTGGCCGGTGCCGACTTGCTCGCCGTCGTGCATATAGGCTTCGTAGACGATGCGGAAGCGGTCGCCCTTGCGCAAGTCTTTCAGGAAGTCGATGCGGCTGCCCAGGATGTCCACCATTTCCATGGTGACGGCGTCCGGGATCTGGGCCTGATCGGCGGCGCCGAACAGGGAGCTGTTGATTTCGCCTTCGGCGATGCGGGTCTCGCGCACGGCGGCGATGGTGCGTTCCTGGGCGGAGAAACCATCGTGCTCGGGCCGGACTTCCAGCCATGCGGAATCCACCCCGGATTTGGCGGTGGCGCCCGGCGTGTGTGCGTAGCGCAGCCACACCATCCTGCCCTGATCGTTCAGGGCGGCCTGCACCGTGCGGCCGGGATAGAGCTTATAGATCGAACGCGCGCGCGCGTCGTGCGTCAGGAAGGCCAGCAGGCCGTTCTCGTTGATCCCCAGGCGGTTCAGCAGATCGGCCACCGTGTCGCCCCGGCGGATGCGGGTCGAGGCGATGTAGGGCGCGGCATCGTGATTGGCCCGCGCATCCAGGGGCGGCAGGTCGAGCGTTTGGCGAGCCTGGAAAACCGGTTCGGGCGGGGGGGAAGGCTGGACGACGGCCAGTGCGGCTGCGGTCAAAAACAGGCCGCCGGCGGCGAACAACAGACTGCGGGTGACGTGTCGGCGACGTGGTGGCTGGTGGGCCTCGGGCATCATGGGCGGAATCGGTGTGATGGATTCAGGCTGCGCTGATCCTGGGCGTAAAGAAGGCTTCTGCTAACATGAAGTCCTCGCCGCCTGGAGTGGCGTCGAATGTGTTGTACAGAAGCTGCGGTGGCACGTTATGCTAGCGCATACCTGTCGTTTTTTCGAGCGATTTTTCAATTTTTTTGTTCCCTTTCTGGTAAAAACGTATATCATGCCGTCCCCCTCCGACCCCGTCGACCTCCGGATCGCCGAAGATCTGCGTGTGGCCCAGCGGGGTTGCGACGAATTGCTCGTCGTCTCCGAATTCGCCGCCAAGCTGGCCCGCAGCCGCGCCACCGGTACGCCGCTGCGCATCAAGCTCGGCCTGGACCCCACCGCGCCCGACATCCATCTGGGCCATACGGTGGTCCTGAACAAAATGCGCCAATTGCAGGATCTCGGGCATACCGTGATCTTCCTGATCGGTGACTTCACTGCGCAGATCGGCGACCCCAGCGGCCGCAACGCCACCCGTCCGCCGCTCACGCCGGAACAGATCCGCGAAAACGCCAAGACTTATTACGCCCAGGCCAGCCTGGTGCTGGACCCGGACCGCACCGAAATCCGCTACAACTCCGAATGGTGCGATCCCCTGGGGACGCGCGGCCTGATCCAGTTGGCGTCGCGCTACACCGTGGCCCGCATGATGGAACGCGACGACTTCACCCGCCGCTTCAAGGGCGGGGTGCCGATCTCGGTGCACGAATTCCTGTATCCGCTGCTGCAGGGCTACGATTCCGTGGCGCTGAAGGCCGACCTCGAACTGGGCGGCACCGACCAGAAGTTCAATCTGCTGGTGGGCCGCGAACTGCAAAAGGAATACGGTCAGGAACCGCAGTGCGTCCTGACGATGCCCTTGCTCGAAGGCACCGACGGCGTCGAAAAGATGTCCAAATCCAAGGGCAACTACATCGGTATCACCGAAGCGCCGGATTCCATGTTCGGCAAGCTGATGTCGATCTCCGACACCTTGATGTGGCGCTATTTCGAGCTGCTGTCTTTCCGCTCACTGGCGGACGTCGGCGCCTTGCAGGCGGAAATCGCCGCCGGCCGCAATCCGCGCGACATCAAGGTCATGTTGGCCGACGAAATCGTCGACCGGTTCCACGGCGCCGGCGCCGGCGCGCGTGCGCTGGAGCAGTTCAACGCCCGCTTCCGCGACGGCGAGATCCCGGACGACATGCCCGAAGTCACCGCCGGGGCTGCGCCCATGGGCATCCTCAAGGCGCTGCGCGAAGCGGGGCTGACGGCTTCGGCATCCGAAGCCCAGCGCAACATCGAACAGGGCGGCGTGCGCATCGATGGCGACCGCGTCGAGGACAAGTCCCTGCTGCTGCCGGCGGGCACCTATGTGATGCAGGTCGGCAAGCGCAAGTTCGCCCGGGTCACCCTGACCTGAGCCCGAAGCACCCACGGAGGACCCCCATGAAACTGCATAGCGACTCTTTCCCCAATCAGGGGGTCATTCCCGAACGCAATGCCTTTGGGCGGATCGATGCGCAAACCCACATCGCCCTGGCCGGCAATCGCAATCCTCACCTGGCCTGGTCGGATGTGCCCGAGGGCACGCGGTCCTTCGCGATTCTGTGCGTCGATCCGGACGTGCCGACGCGGCCCGACGACGTCAACCAGGAAGGCCGCGAAGTCCCGGCCGACCTGCCGCGCACCGACTTCTTCCATTGGGTGCTGGTGGACGTGGCGCCCGATGCGCGCGCCATCGCCGAGGGCGATTATTCCAACGGCATTACGCCGCGCGGCAAGGCCGGTCCGCTGTCCCTGGACGGCACCCGCCAGGGCCTGAACGATTACACCGGCTGGTTTGCGGCCGACCGTGACATGAACGGCGATTACTTTGGCTACGACGGCCCTTGCCCGCCCTGGAACGACTCGCTCGCCCACCATTACGTCTTCACGGTCTACGCGCTGGACGTGGCCGAGCTGGGCGTGGCCGGCCGCTTCACCGGCGCGCAGGCCCTGGAGGCCATGCGGGGCCATGTGCTGGCTCAGGCGTCCCTGACCGGCACCTACACCCTGAACCCCCGCCTGCACACTCTGTAGATGCGCGGGGTTCGCGCTAGAATGATTCGGTTTCGTTATACCCCTCTGACCTCTCTGCCTTCAGGACCACTACCCCATGTTTGACCGTTCCCGCACCATCGATCAGACTGACCCGGACATCTGGGCCGCCATCCAGCAGGAAAACACCCGCCAGGAACAGCACATCGAGCTGATCGCCTCGGAAAACTACGCCAGCCCGGCCGTCATGCAGGCCCAGGGCACGCAATTGACCAACAAGTACGCCGAGGGCTATCCCGGCAAGCGCTACTACGGCGGTTGCGAGTACGTGGACGTGGTCGAACAACTGGCCATCGACCGCCTGAAGGCGATCTTCGGCGCAGAGGCAGCCAACGTGCAGCCGAACTCCGGCTCCCAGGCCAACCAGGGCGTGTACATGGCGGTCCTGAAGCCGGGTGACACCGTGCTGGGCATGAGCCTGGCCGAAGGCGGCCACCTGACGCACGGTTCGCCGGTCAACGCGTCCGGCAAGCTGTACAACTTCCATTCCTACGGTCTGGACGCCAACGAGGTCCTGGACTACGACAAGCTCGAAGAACTGGCGCGCACCCACAAGCCCAAGCTGATCGTCGGCGGCGCCTCGGCCTATTCGCTGCACATCGATTTCGAGCGCATGGCGCGCATCGCGCACGACAACGGCGCCCTGTTCATGGTGGATATCGCCCACTATGCGGGCCTGGTGGCCGGCGGCGTCTATCCCAACCCGGTGCCGCATGCCGACTTCGTCACTTCGACCACGCACAAGTCCCTGCGCGGCCCGCGCGGCGGCGTGATCATGATGAAGGCCGAATTCGAAAAGGCCATCAATTCCTCGATCTTCCCCGGCATCCAGGGCGGTCCGCTGATGCACGTCATCGCCGCCAAGGCCGTGGCCTTCGGCGAAGCCCTGCAACCCGAATTCAAGGCCTACGCCGCCCAGGTTGCCGCCAACGCCCGCGTGCTGGCCGACACCCTGGTCAAGCGCGGCCTGCGCATCGTGTCGGGTCGCACCGAAAGCCACGTGATGCTGGTCGACCTGCGCGCCAAGGGCATCACCGGCAAGGTCGCCGAAGCCGTTCTGGGCGAGGCCCACATCACGGTCAACAAGAACGCCATCCCGAACGATCCGGAAAAGCCCTTCGTGACCAGCGGCATCCGCCTGGGCACGCCGGCCATGACCACGCGCGGCTTCAAGGAAGCCGAAGCTGAACTCACCGGCAACCTGATCGCCGACGTGCTCGACAATCCCAATGATGCCGACAACGTCGCCCGAGTGCGCGCGCGGGTCAACGAACTGACCGCGCGCCTGCCGGTCTATCGCTAACCCAACCGGAACGGGCGCCTGCGGGCGCCCGCAGCGCAGATGAAGTGTCCGTTCTGCAATTGCGCCGAAACCCAGGTCGTGGATTCCCGGGTTTCCGAGGAAGGCGACACGATCCGTCGTCGCCGCCGGTGCACGGCCTGTGACCGGCGCTTCACGACGTATGAACGGGTCGATCTGATGATGCCTGCCATCGTCAAGCGAAACGGAACCCGGGCGGATTTCGATCCGTCCAAGCTGCACGGCAGCATGTCTCTGGCGCTGCGCAAGCGTCCGGTCAGCGCGACGGCGCTGGACGCTGCTGTCGCGCGTATCCAGGAACGGCTGCTGACCAGCGGTCAGCGCGAAGTCCAGTCCGACCACGTGGGCGAGCTGGTCATGTCGGAACTGCGCCAGCTTGATCCCGTGGCCTATGTGCGCTTCGCCTCGGTCTATCGCAGCTTCGAGGATCTGCGCGAATTCGTCCAGGCCATCGACGAATTCCGCCGCGCGGATGATGCCGATGACCCGGGTTGAAGATTCCCCTCCATCGCCGGACAGCAAGCCGCAGGCGCAGCGTGGGGGCCCCCTTCCATCGCCGGGCCGCCCCAAGATGGAAGACGCCCCCTCGGGGGGCAGCAAGCCGCAGGCGCAGCGTGGGGGCCCTGTTTTCTCCACCGAAGACCACCGCTGGATGCGGCGCGCCCTGACGGTGGCCGAGCAGGCCCTGTTCGTCAGCAGCCCGAACCCTCGTGTCGGCTGTGTCCTGGTGCGCGACGGTCGCTGGCTGGCCGAGGGCAGCACGCAGCGAGCAGGCGACCGGCACGCCGAGGCCCAGGCCCTGCACGAGGCCGCCCTCCGGGGCGTGGCCGTGCGTGGCGCGACGGCCTACGTCACGCTGGAACCGTGCAGCCATACCGGCCGCACGCCGCCGTGCGCCGATGCGCTGGTCGCAGCCGGTGTCGCGCGAGTCGTGATCGGGCTGCAGGACCCCAACCCCAAGGTGGCGGGCGGCGGGATCGCCCGGCTGCGAGCCGCCGGCATCCAGGTCGACGTCGGCCTGTTCGCCGAAGACGCCTTGGCGCAGAACCCCGGTTTCTTTGCCCGGATGACGCGCGGCACGCCCTGGTTGTGGCTCAAGTCCGCCTCGTCCTTCGACGGGCATACGGCCCTGCCGGACGGCCGCTCGCAGTGGATCACCAGTGACGCCGCGCGCGAGGACGGGCATCGCTGGCGGGCACGGTCCTGCATGGTGCTGACCGGCATTGGCACGGTCCTGGCCGACGATCCCATGCTGGACGTGCGCGCGGTCGAGACCCCGCGCCAGCCGATCCGCGCGGTGCTGGACACGCAATTCGTGCTGGGCGAGCAGGCCCGGATCATCAATGGCGATCCGGTCTGGGTCTTCACGACACGGCCCGACGCCGGCAAGGCCGCCCGCTTGGCGGCGCGCAATGTGCGCGTCATCGTGCTGCCTGCAGACGATCATGGCGGCCTGTCCCTGGAGGCGCTGGCGCGCTGGCTGGGGGCTCACGAGATCAACGAGGTCCATGTCGAGGCCGGCGCGCGGCTGCAGGGTGCGCTGATCCAGGCGGGGCTGGTCGACGAGTGGGTGGCTTACGTGGCGCCCAGTATCCTGGGCGACGGCCAGGGCCTGGCGGCGCTGCCGACCCCGATTGCGGGCCTGGACCAGGCCTATCGATATGAATTCCTGGACGTCCAGCCCTTGTCCCCGGACATGCGGCTGCGCTTGCGTGATACGGGGCGCTGGCAGGCGCTGGTCCAGGCGTGCGGATTGTAATGGCCCCCACGCTGCGCCTTCGGTTTGCATGCAATGAATAAAGGATAGCTTCATGTTCACTGGTATCGTCGCGGCCGTGGGCCGCATCACCGAAGTTCGCCCCCTGGGAGACAGCGAGGATGCAGGCGTGCGCCTGTCGATCCAGGCCGGCGGCCTGCCGCTGGCGGCGACCCGCCTGGGGGATTCGATCGCCATCCAGGGGGCCTGTATGACGGCCGTTGTCCTCGATGGCGATGTCTTCGAAGTCGATGTGTCGCGCGAAAGCCTGGACCGCACCTGCGGCCTGGACCGGCCAGGCGAGGTCAATCTGGAACACGCCCTGCGCCTGGGCGACAGCCTGGACGGGCATCTGGTATCCGGCCACGTTGACGGCGTGGGCCGCGTCACCTGCTTCGAAGCCGTGGCGGAATCGACCGAGCTGCGCATCATCGTCCCCGCTCATCTGTCGAAATACCTGGCGTACAAGGGCTCGGTCACCGTCAACGGCGTCAGCCTGACGGTCAACCGCGTGGACGACCAGGAAGAGGGCACCGAAATTTCCATCAACCTGATCCCGCACACCGTCCAGGTCACGACCCTGCGCAACCTGGAGGTCGGCTCGCCGGTGAATCTGGAGATCGATCTGATCGCTCGCTACGTTGAACGGATGGTGGGCGGCGTGGGCGTGTCGGTGTCCGGGGGGTTGGGCGCGGCCTGATCGCCGGATGTCGCTCGATAGAGAGCGGCTGACGGATCTGGCATTATTCTGTTAGAATAGCGGACTTCGTCTGCCGCTATGGCGTGTGGGCGTGCAGGACAGGTGGCCGAGTGGTTGAAGGCGCACGCCTGGAAAGCGTGTATACGTGAATAGCGTATCGGGGGTTCGAATCCCCCCTTGTCCGCCAGGACACATCAAAGCCCTTGGTTCCCGATGGAACCAAGGGCTTTTTCAATGCCGGGCCGCCGCTATTCCTGGTCGAGCTGTTTCAGGACAGCCGCCACGATAGCCTGGGTGCAGTCTCCTGTTGTGATCTGTAACGATGCCTCGTTCTGTCTTTATTTGTATGCTCTGGTGTTTACACTAATGTAGACAATTTCATGGCAGGCCTTATGATCGGCTAGGCTGAACATTTTGGGGCATTGCAATGAAATTATTTCGTTACGGCAATCCGGGTCATGAGCGGCCGGCCCTGCTGGACGCCGAGGGCATCGGGCGCGATCTGTCTTCGGTCGTGGGCGACATTGATGCGGCGGCCTTGTCCGACGAAGCCCTGGCGCATTTGAGCGCCCTGGACCTGTCCCGCTTGCCCAGGGTCGATGCCGGAGTCCGGATCGGGCCTTGCATCGCGGGCGTCGGCAATCTGATCGGGATCGGTCTGAATTTTGCGGATCATGCCGCCGAGGCCGGCTTGCCGATTCCACAGCACCCCCTGGTCTTCAACAAGGCACCCAGTTGCATTGCCGGCCCGGACGATCCCCTACGCCTGCCGCCCGGCAGTCTTGAAGTGGACTATGAGGTCGAACTGGCGGTCGTGATGGGGCGGGATGCCTGGCAGGTCGAAGCCGGCCAAGCCCTGGAGTATGTCGCCGGCTATTGTCTGTCGAACGACTTCACCGACCGGGCGTGGCAATCGCGCTATGCCGGGCAGTGGACCATCGGCAAGAGTGCGCCTGGCTTCGGGCCGCTGGGCCCCTGGCTGGTGACGAAGGACGAGGTCCCCGATCCTGCGGATCTCCTGCTGGAGTTGCAGGTCAATGGCCAGGTTCGGCAGCGTTCGAATACCAACGGGATGATTTTCAAAGTGCCGGAATTGGTCGCGTATCTGTCACGGTTTTTCCTGTTGCGCGCCGGTGATGTCATCACGACCGGCACCCCGGCGGGGGTGGGGATGGCGACGAAGCATTATCTGAAGGCCGGGGACGTGATCCACGCAGTCTGCCGCCCTTTGGGTGAGCAGCGGATCGTGGTGGCGGCCACTGAGCCGCAGCGCTGAGCGTCAGCGCACCTTTCCACAGGCGGCGCCAGGAGACGCCGCTTCCATGACGATTCGAATGACCAAGGAGACCGAAATGAAAGACGCGATCCGCGCCTTTGTGGATGAGCACTTCGAGGAGCAGGTGGCATTGCTGGCCAAGCTGGTGCAATGCCCCTCCGACAATCCGCCCGGCGATTGCGCCGCGCATGCGGAACTGGCGGCGGGCCTGCTCGAACAACTGGGTTTTGTCGTCGAGCGGCATGTCGTCGACGAGGCGGCGGTGCGTGCGGCCGGCATGCGCAGCGTCACCAATCTGATCGTGCGGGATACGTTCGGGCCGGGGCCCACGATCGCCCTGAACGCACACGGCGACGTGGTGCCTCCCGGCGCCGGCTGGAGCGACGGCCCCTACAGCGGGATCGTGCGCGACGGCTGGCTGTATGGGCGCGGCGCGGCGGTGTCAAAGTCCGATTTCACCACGTACGCGTATGCGATGCTGGCCTTGCGAGCGCTCAAGCGCCAGGGGGCGGATTTCAGCGGCAGCGTGGAATTGCACCTGACCTATGATGAGGAAACGGGCGGCCTGGCGGGGCCCGGGTGGCTGCTCGAGCGCAAGCTGAGCACGCCCGATTACGTCATCTCTGCCGCGTTCACACACCATGTGGTCGTCGCCCACAATGGCTGCCTGCATCTGGAAATCACGGTCCATGGCCGTTCCGCGCATGCGGCGTTCCCGACGACGGGGGCCGATGCCATCGAGGCGGCTTCCGTGCTGCTGAATGCCCTGTACGCGTATCGGGACCGCTTGTCCGGCCGTGCTTCGCGCGTGCCGGGCATCGGCAGCCCGACGCTCATCGTCGGGCTGATCGAAGGGGGCATCAATACGAATGTCGTGGCGGACCAGGCGACCCTGCGCATCGACCGGCGCATCATCCCCGAGGAAGATCCCGTTGCGGTGGAAGCCGAACTGAAGGACGTCGTGCAGCAGGCCCTGGCGGCGCTGCCCGGCGTGTCCGCCGATGTGCGGCGCATCCTGCTGGCCCACCCGCTGAGGCCCACGGCCGCTTCGGAACGCCTGGCCGGGCTCCTGTGCGCGCAGGCGGATGACATCCTGGGCAAGCCCGTCACGACGATCGGGATGCCGCTTTATACCGACGCGCGCTTGTACAGCGAGGCCGGCATCCCGACCGTCATGTTCGGCGCCGGGCCGGCGGATCCCCTGGAGGCCAACGGCCATCGCGCGAATGAGCGCGTGCCCTTGCACGAACTGCGGATGGCGACGCGCATCGTGGCCGGCGCCCTGGTCGAGTTGATGAGTGGCGATGCGCCCTAAGGCGTGAACGGGATCGGGGCTGCAGGGACCGTATGTGACGGACCGTCGCCCGATCCCGGGCGGCTGCCAGGCCGGATGCTCAGTCCATGCCCGGCACGGTATTGGAGAACCCGCAGTCCACGTGCAGGATTTCGCCGGTGATGCCGGCGGCCAGGTCCGACAACAGGAAGGACGCGGCGTTGCCGACGTCCTCGATGGTGACGTTGCGGCCCAGCGGCGATTGCGATTCGACGTACTTCAGCATGTTGGAGAAGTCGCGGATGCCGCTGGCGGCCAGGGTCTTGATCGGGCCGGCGGAAATGCCGTTGGCGCGCAGGCCTTTTTTGCCCATGGACTTGGCCAGGTAGCGCACGCTGGCTTCCAGGGATGCCTTGGCCAGGCCCATCATGTTGTAGTTGGGGATGGCTTTTTCAGCGCCCAGGTAGCTCAGGGTCAGGACCGAGCCGTTGCGGCCTTCCAGCATAGGCATCGCGGCCTTGGCCAGGGCGGGGAAGCTGTAGGCGGAGATGTCGTGGGCGATGCGGAAGTTCTCGCGCGTCATGCCGTCCAGGAAATCGCCTTCCAGGGCGTCGCGCGGGGCGAAGCCGATGGAGTGCACCAAGCCGTCTAGGCCGTCCCAGTGTTCGCGCAGCGAGGCGAAAGCGGCCTCGATCTGGGCGTCGTCGGCGACGTCGCAGGGGATGACGATGCTGCTGCCCAGTTCTTCGGCGAAGCCGCGCACGCGGCCTTCAAAGCGTTCGCCGACGTAGGTGAGCGCCAGTTCGGCGCCTTGGGCGCGGCAGGCGTGCGCGATGCCGTAGGCGATGGATCGGTTCGAGAGTACGCCGGTGATCAGGATGCGTTTGCCGTTCAGAAAGCCCATGGTGGTGTCCAGTGAATGAAGTTTTTACCCTTGCACCTCAGTCCCCGGGACGCGCAGGCGCTGGCCGGTGGACAGGGAGGAATTCTTCAGGTTGTTGAGTTTGCGCAGCGCGTCCACCGAAGTGTTGTAGCGCCGTGCCAGCGAATAAAGGGTGTCGCCCTGGCGGATCGTATGCGTGCGGACGACGGGCTTGGGCCGGAAGTCCTGCGTGTTCAGCTTGGCAGACGCCCGGGCTGGGACCTCGACACGCCGGATCGTCCTGGGTTCGGCCGCCGGTTCCGCACCGGGGGACGCGTAGGACGCCAGCATGAGGCCGCCTGCGGGGGCTTCCCGGGCGGGGATCAGCAGGGCGGTGGTGGCGCGGGTCTGCTTCGGGCCCAGCCTGTTGGCCTGGCGCAGTTGGTTCAGCGTGATGCCGTGCGTTTTGGCGATGCTGGCCAGGGACTGGCCCTTTTTCGGGTGGACGACCTGCCAGGACGACAGGCTGCCCGTATAGGATTCCAGGTTGTCGTTGAAGACGCCGACCTTGTCCAGCGGCAGGTGCAGCGCCGGGTTGTGCGCGGCCAGCATGACGGGCCGGTTGTATGAGGGGTTCAGCGCCTGGAAGTCTTCCAGCGGCATTTCCGCCAGGGCGGCGGCCACGGCGATGTCCATGTCGCGCGACTTGTGCACCGTGGTGAAGTACGGGGTGTTGCTGACGCCGGGCAGGGTGATGCCGAATTTGTCCGGGCGGGCGATGATGTTCTTGATGGCCTGGAGCTTGGGCACGTAGTTGCGGGTCTCGTCAGGCATGTCCAGGGCCGTGTAGCCGGTGGGCTTGCCGGCGTTGGCCGCCTTGTCCATGGCGCGTTTCACGGCGCCTTCGCCCCAGTTGTACGAGGCCAGCGCCAGATACCAGTCGCCCTGGAAGTCGTACAGGTAGCTCAGGTAGTCCAGCGCCGCCTGGGTGGATGCGACCGGGTCGCGCCGCTGGTCGCGCCACCAGTCCTGTTCCAGCTTGTAGTGCTGTCCGGTGCTGGGAATGAACTGCCACAGGCCGGAGGCCTGGGACCGCGATAGCGCATTGGGGTTGTAGGCGGATTCGACGAAGGGCAGCAGCGCCAGTTCGGTGGGCAGGCCGCGCCGGTTCAGCTCGTCGACGATGTAGTACAGATACTTGCCCGCCCGCTGGCTCATGAGCAGCACCGATTGCGGGTGCGAGGCGTAGTAGTCCGTCCAGTAGTCGACCCGCTCGTTGCGCAGATTGGGGATGGCGAAACCGCGTCGGATGCGGTCCCACATGTCGCGGGGCGGATGGGTCAGGTCGACGGTGCGCGAGGTGTCTTCCGCGTCATAGGCCTGGCGCTGATCGGCCGTTTGGTGGCGGGTGGCACAACCGGCCAGCACCACCAGGATCAGCGGCAGGAGAAGTCGCAGGATTTTCATGGGTGGATCATTGGGAATTTCGAGGCGCGAATTTCCCGATTTTACCCAAGGAATCCATCATTTGTGCGAAACACTTGAGAAATTGCCGGAATCGCCCTGTCTGCCCGGCCCTTAGCGGAAGTCGTTCTTCCATTGTCGCAGCCCGGCAAAGACGGCCTGGGGCGTGTCCAGGGGCGCCCCGGCTTGTCGGGCGGCGGCTGCGCGGACGTCGGCCCGGCGGCTGTGCAGGAACGGATTGGTGTCCAGCTCCAGGCCGATCGTGGACGGCAGGGTGGGCTGGCCCAGCGCCCGTGTGCGCGTCACGTCCTGCGCGCGTTGCTGCAAGGCGGCATTATCGGGTTCGACCTGCAAGGCCCAGCGGATATTGGAGGCCGTGTATTCGTGCGCGCAGCACACCAGGGTGTCCGGGTGCAGCCCGGCGAGCTTGTCCAGGGAGTCGAGCATCTGGGCGGGCGTGCCTTCGAACAGCCGGCCGCAACCGGCCGCGAACAGCGTGTCGCCGCAGAAGACCGCCGGCCGGCCGGGTTCCAGCAAGCCGGTGTAGGCGATGTGGCCCGCCGTATGGCCGGGGATGTCCAGCACCTGGAACCGCAGCCCCGTGCCGGGCAGGTCCACGGTCTCGCCTTCGGACAGGGGCACGTCGCGCAGCGGGATATTTTCGTGGCGCGGCCCGTAGACGCGCGCCCCGGTTCGCTGTTGTAATGCACGCACCCCGCCGACATGGTCGCCGTGGTGGTGCGTGATCAGGATGGCTTCCAGGATCAGCCCGTCGCGCAGCATCGATTCGACGGGGCCGGATTCGCCGGGGTCCACGACGATCGCATGGCCGTTTTTCTGTACCATCCAGATGTAGTTGTCCGACAGGGCCGGGATGGGCGTCAGGACGGCCGGCGCGGCCTGGATGGGGGCGGACGTGTTCATGGCAAGGGAGTCAGAGTGGCATCGCAGCGCGAACTGCCGATTGAATTGGCCGAATGGCTGGAAACCCCGGCGGGGCAGTACGTGCGCGCCTGGGAACAGCGCCAGGTCGATGCCATGGTTGGCAATGCGTTTGGCTATCATGCCATACAAATCGGGCTGCCGCACTGGAACCTGCTGCAGGCCAACCGCATCCCCTACAAGGCCTGGGCGCATAGCCCCAGCGCGCCTTTTGGCACGCGGGCCGGGCGCCTGGTCTGCGAGCCCGAACAACTGCCTTTCGACACGCAAAGCATCGACCTGCTGGTCATGCCGCACACCCTGGAATGGTGCGCGGACCCGCACCAGGCCCTGCGCGAAGTCGAGCGCGTCCTGATGCCCGAGGGCCGGGTGGTGCTGACCGGCTTCAATCCCTACAGCCTGTGGGGCCTGCGGGAATCCCTGCCGGGCCTGGATTTACGCCTGCCGGTGCCGGTGCCGTCCCAGGTATCGCCTGCACGCCTGAAGGACTGGTTCAAACTCCTGTCCTTCGAGCTGGATCGGGGCCGTTTCGGCTGCTATACCCCCCTGTGCGCGACCCAGGCCTGGCTGCATCGCTGGCGCTTCATGGAACATGCGGGCGACCGCTGGTGGCCTGCCGGCGGCGCCGTGTATGCGATCGCAGCGGTCAAGCGGGTCTCCAGCATGCGCCTGGTCGGACCGGCCTGGCGCAAGCCGCGCCGCCGGCGCGAACGCCGGGCCGCCGTGGCGCCCGTCGCCAATCGAATCAACGAGGATCAACATGGCTGAACCCAGAGTGGACGCCTGGACCGACGGCGCCTGCAAGGGCAATCCGGGTCCGGGCGGGTGGGGCGTATTGCTGCGCCAGGGACCGCACGAAAAATCGCTGCACGGCGGCGAACCGGATACGACCAACAATCGGATGGAACTGATGGCCGTGATCCAGGCGCTGCGGGCGCTCAAGCGGCGCTGCGTCGTGACGGTGCATACGGATTCTTCCTACGTGCAAAAGGGCATGACCGAATGGCTGCCCAACTGGAAGCGGCGCGACTGGCGCACGGCGGACAAGAAGCCGGTGAAGAACGCCGACCTGTGGCAGATTCTGGACGAGCTGGCCGCCGGGCATGAATTACACTGGCGGTGGGTCAAGGGCCATGCCGGCGACCCCGGCAACGAACGGGCGGATGCCCTGGCCAATCTCGGCGTCGAGGACCCTCAGGGCGCCCGCGCCTCCTGAATCTCGCGATAGGGCCGGCCCCGGCGGACCGGCAAGGAATCTCATGCGTCAAATCGTTCTGGATACGGAAACTACGGGCCTGGAGCCCGAGCAGGGCCACCGCGTGGTGGAAATGGCCTGCGTCGAGATCCTCAACCGGCAGGTCACCAAACGGCACCTGCACCTGTACATGAACCCGGACCGGGACAGCGATCCCGAGGCCTTGCGGGTCCACGGCCTGACGACCAAGTTCCTGTCCGATAAGCCGCGTTTTCCGGAAGTCGCCCAGCAACTGGTGGATTTCGTGCGCGACGCCGAGGTCATCATCCACAACGCGGCCTTCGACGTGAAGTTCCTGAACGCCGAACTGCGCCGCGCCAAGCTGCCGCCTTTCACCGAACTGTGCGGCAAGGTCACCGATTCGCTGATGGTGGCGCGCGAAATGTTCCCGGGCAAGCGCAACAATCTGGACGCGCTGTGCGAACGCTTCGGCATTTCCAACGCGCACCGGACCCTGCACGGCGCTTTGCTGGACTCGGAATTGCTGGGCGAGGTCTGGCTGGCCATGACGCGCGGCCAGGATTCTCTGCTGGATGACGGCGCTGACGATTCAGCAAGCGGCGCCGGCGCCGGTGCGGCCGGCGCCCAGGGGCGCTTCGACGCCTCCGGCCTGCCCATCATCCAGGTCGATGCCCAGGCCCTGCAGGCGCACGAGGCCTATCTGGACGGCCTGGACAAGGCGGGCGGCAAACCCTGCCTGTGGCGGCAGATCGATGCACCGCCTGCCGAGGCGGGCGGGGCGGCGGTCTGAGGCGGTGGGGGCAGCCTGGCTGGGCGCCCCCGCAGTCCGGGCGGCTGTCAGCGCCGTCCCGGAAAACCATGTATAATTGCTGTCTTTCCAGTCGGCTGATCCCGCGCGTCCCGCGCAGATCCTGAACAGCCCGATTGGGCGGTTAGCTCAGTGGTAGAGCACTGCCTTCACACGGCAGGGGTCACTGGTTCGAACCCAGTACCGCCCACCATCTCTTATCCTCACCCCATCTCCACCCGATTCTTCCCCGCATGCTTTGCCGCATAGAGCGCAGCATCCGCGCGTTCCAGCAATGCCTTTCTGGCTTGATCGAAACCGGTGTTCAGCACAGCGCCGCGCGTCATGCCGGCGACGCCGATGCTGACTGTGACGCGCTGCCCGTGAGTAGAGCATGCATGTTCCAGCGCGGCGTCGAACACCGCTGCGCATAGGGTGTGCGCCAGCGCCTGGGCCTGGTCGGGGCTGGTATCCGGCAGCAGCACCACGAATTCCTCACCGCCGTAGCGGGCCACCAGGTCGGTCGCGCGGGACGCCACTGACACGATCGTTTGTGCGACGCGTTGCAGGCATTGGTCGCCGGTGACGTGGCCATAGTGATCGTTGTAGTGCTTGAAGTCGTCGACGTCGATCATCAGCACTGACAGGGGCTGGCCGCGCCGGATCGTGCGGTGCCAGTCTTCCCGCAGCCGTTCGTCCAGCGCCAGCCGGTTGGCGACGCCCGTCAGGGGGTCTTGCCGGACCTGCAGTTCCAGCAGGCGCTTGAGGGCGCGTTCGCGGTGCCAGGCCTTGTACTGCATGTAGGCCAGGGCCAGCCACACGCAGAGCAGGCCGGCGGCAATCGGCGTGGCGATGCGCAGCAATTCCCGCCAGCGGCTGGTGAGCGCTTCCTGGGTGTCGATCTTGGAGACCAGGTACCAGGGGGAGCCGGTCACGGACGAGGCCATGGCGATGACGGGTTGATCACGGTAGTCCTGCGCGTAGAACAGGCCCCGCATGCCGGTGACGGCCTGGACCATGGGGTCATCCGTGCGGGTCAGCGGGATGCGCAGGCCGGGCGCGGCTTCGAGCCGGTCGCGCAGCGGGCTCAGCACCCGTGCCTGGTCCTCTTCCCGTATCACGAGCGTGGATTCTGCGGTGTGGCTGGCCGAGGGCCATTTCTCGATCAGAGGGTAGAGCGAGGTGCGCACGTCCACGGCCATCCAGACTGCCGCGATCGGCTCATCGTCGAAGTAAACCGGCGCCAGGAGGCTGAAAAAGGGAAAGGCGAACGCTGAATTCAGGTGGGGTTCGACCGTCTCGGGCTGGGCCCGGGACAAGGCCTGGCGCAGTGCGGCGGATTCGGCGGGGGCCAGATGTCCCGAGGCGACGCCCTCGGGCGCCAGCAGGAGGCCGCCGTCAGTATCGACCAGATAGGCGGCGGCGTAGTCCGATTGTTCGCGCAGCAGGCGCAGCCGGCCCTGGATCAGGTCGCGCAGCGCCGGCTCGTCGGCCAGGTCCGCAGCGACAGACAGGCGCCAGTGGGCCACGGTGCGGCTGAACGGTACGTCGCCCATCAGGGTCTGGGCATCCGCCATCCGGTTTTCACGCCAGGCTCTCAGGATCTGCAGTTGCAGCCGGTTGACCAGCAGCAGTTCCTGCTCGGCCTGATGTTGGTGGCGTTCCTTGATGTCCTGGTAGATCAGACACCCGCCCACGATCAACAACAGACCGAAGACGAGCACCATCCACAAGGCTGACCGCAGCCAGGGGTTCAAGTTATGATGAGCCGTCTTCATGTCTGGCGACCCGTTTCCAGGCCGGAATTCCGCTGTGGTCACTCGCGCAGCGCATTAGTGTCGGCGGGAGTCTTCGCATCTTACCGCAGACCTTTGTTGGTCGTTCAAGCGTCCGGCTCCGGCCGAGGAATCCTGAATTGATTTCCCGTCGCACACTCCTTTCTTCCCCGTTCGCGGCCGCTGCCGTGGCCGGAGCGCCTCTGCGAGCCCGGGCGAGTCCCAGGGATCGGTCGCTCGTGATCAGCCTGTCTTTGCGGCCTGAGAGCCTGGACCCGACCTCGACGGCTGCGGCCGCAGCCGGCGAGGTCGTCTATGGCAACGTCTTTGAAGGCCTGACCCGGATCAAGGAAAGCGGCCGGGTCGCGCCCTTGCTGGCGCAGGCGTGGGATGTGTCCGACGATCAGTTGCGTTACCGATTCCGGCTGCGGCCGGACGTGCGCTTCCACGATGGGAAACCCCTGGATGCGTCGGTGGTCGCCTACAGCCTGGAACGGGCGAAATCCCTGGGCCATGCGAACAAGCTGGCCGCGACGCTGGCCAATATCGAGGCCGTTCGGACCCTGGATGCCGGGACGGTCGAGCTGATCCTGCGGCATGCTGACCCGTTTCTGCTGTTTCGGCTGGGCGAGCCGCCGGCCGTCATTCTGCATCCGGACAGCGCCGACCGTGCCGCGCAGACACCTGTAGGCACCGGCCCCTATGAGCTGAAGCGGCGGCCGGACGGTGATATCGACCTGCGGCGCTGGGATGGGTTCCGCGCGCCCGGGAAGATCCGGATCAAGGCGGCGACCTTTCGTTTCATTCCCGATCCCGAGCAGCAGATCCAGGCGGTCCTGGATCAGCGGATCGATCTGTTGTTCCGGGCGGCGACCACCAGCATCGAGCGTTTCGACGCCAGCAGCCATTACGGCATTTTGGCCGGCAGTTCCTCCGGCAAGGGCATGATGGCCATCAACCACCGGCGTGCGCCGCTGGGGGATGTGCGGGTACGGCGCGCGCTGATGCACGCCATCGACCGTGAAGCCTTCATCCGCGAGGTGCTGCACGGCCGGGGGCGGGCCATCGGCAGCCATTTCGTGCCGACCGACCCGGACTACGTCAACCTGACGGCGGTCTATCCTTACGATCCGGAACGGGCGCGGGCCTTGCTCAAAGAGGCCGGCGTGTCGCTGCCGCTGACGCTGGACCTGACCTTGCCGCCCACGCCCTATGCCCTGGCGGGCGGTCCGGTGATCGCGCGTGCGCTACAGGCCGTCGGCATCCAGACCCGCCTGCAGCGGGTGGCCTGGGCCGAATGGCTGTCCGGCGCATTCCGCGGCCGGTTCGACCTGTCCCTGATCCTGCATGTCGAGCCGCTGGACTACGCGATTTATACCCGGCCGGATTATTACTTCGGCTACGACAGTCCGGCGTTCCGGGCGCTGGTCGACGAGCATGACGCCAGCATGAATCCGCGTGTGCGCAGCCGCCTGTTCCGGCAGATGCAGCGTCATCTGACCGATGACGCGGTGAATGCCTGGATCTTTTCCCCAGAGATCATTTCAGTGGTCCGCAAGGGCTTGAACGGCGTGCCGATGGATTATCCGATCTTCGCCCATGACGTGGGCGCCATGTACTGGGCTTGAGGCCCGCCTCGCCGCTTGCAAGCGGTTCGTGCCTGACGCACCCTCGTCCATGACGCCGCCCCCGCGCGCCGGATGAGCGGCGGGCGGGGGCGGGATGGCGCGTGTGCGGGGAATTACAGCGGATACTGCTCGTTGTCGCTGATGTTCACTGCGCCGTCGGCGCGTGCGGTGGCCAGTTCGCTCAGGACCTGGGCGCGGGTCTTGGCGGCGCCTTCGGCGTGGACCTGGGGATATTGGGCTTGTTCACCGAACTCGACCTGGCCCTGGGCTTGGGCCAGGCGCAGTGCGTTGACCACTTCCGCGCGGCTCAGGGTGCTGGGCGTGCTTTCGACCGGGTAGTTGCCTTGTTCGCCGATGGTCACGATGCCCTGGGCCTGGGCTTCGTGCAGTTGCTGGACGACGTCGGCGCGGGTCAGGTCGGCGGCTTGGGCCAGGCCGACAGAGGCGAGACCGAGCGAGAGGGCGGCGAGGGTAGCGGTGACTTTCATGATGGTTTCCTTCAATCAAGGTTAGAAATGGGGCAGGGCGCTGCGGGCTTTCCGTGTTGCGCGCTATGTCCTGCCTCGATGAAACGTATTCTGCGCTATCTCTGCCTTGTGATAAACAGGCTGAATGCGAATTCAGTTTTCCATTCATGAAGGCAATCGAGGCGGGAATGCGGGACAATGTCACGCTCGGGCCGGATCTTGCCCAGGAAAGAAGTCATGTCTCCTTCATTGAACGATATCGAGCTGTTCGTCGAGGTGGCGCGCGGCCGGGGTTTTACCCGCGCGAGCGAGGCGCTGGACATGCCGGCGTCCACGATTTCCCGGCGGATCTCGGCGCTGGAAAAATCCATCGGCGTGCGCTTGCTGAACCGCTCCACCCGCAAGGTGAGCCTGACCGAGGCCGGCGCGGCGTATTTCGCGCGTTGTCAGCACATTGTGGAAGAAGCCCGCATCGCCCATGAAATGCTCGTGGACGAGGCCAGCAATCCGCGCGGACGCCTGAAGGTGTCGATGCCGTCCACGCTGGCCATGTCGCTGCTCTCGAACGCTTTGCGGGAGTTTTCGCTGCGCTACCCGGAGATCGAGTGCGAGTACGACCTCAGCATCCGGCGGATCAACCTGCAGTCGGATCCCTACGACGTGGTGATCCGGGTGGGCGAGCCGCCCGATTCCGGGATCGTGTCGCGGCGGCTCGGCACCTTGGTCCTGGGGCTGTACGCGTCCCGGGGGTATCTGGACGCGCAAGGGACTCCCGACAGTCCGGCGGACCTGGCGCGACATGAGTGCCTGCGCGCCACCGCCGAGCGAGTGGACTCCCTCTGGACCCTGTTTGCCCGGGACGGCCAGGAACAGCGGGTCCGGGTCCGGGGGCGGATTGCCGTGAATCAGGTGCTGATGCTGCGCCGCATGGGGGAAGCGGGCATGGGCATCGTGCCCTTGTCCGTTCAGGACATGAAGGGCGGCGGCCTGGTCCGGGTGTTGCCGGACTGGTCTTTTGCACCCATTCCCATGGTGGCCTTGTTCCCGTCGCGGATGATGCCGGCCCGGGCGCGGGTCTTCATCGATTTCGTCAAGGAACGGCTCGCGGCGGTGGACATTCTGTCGGGTGTCGCCGAGGCGGCGCGGGCCTAGTGTGAACAGGCCCTGGAGCGCCCGGGAGGCGGTGTCCCGGGGGCCGGCGTGCACGGGGTGACATCTTTCGGTGCACGGCGTGACAATTGACAGCGGGCGGGCGCGGGTATTCTTCGCTTGAATCAATGCGAAGAAGAGGTAGACATGACCGCGACGGATCCGCGCCCCGAGCAGGCCGCCATTCGGGAACACATGATCATCGACGGCACACCCTGCACTCAGGGGGAAGGCCGCCTGCCCGTCTATGATCCGGCGACCGGCGACATCATCGCCCATCAGGTCGAAGCCGGTCCCGCCCAGGTGGATCAGGCGGTGCGGGCCGCGCGCCGCGCCTTCGAGTCTTCCGCCTGGCGCGCCATGACGCCGGCGGGCCGCGAGCGCCTGCTGCTGGCGCTGGCCGACCGCGTCGAGGCCGAGGGCGAGTCCCTGTCGCGGCTCGAGACGCTGAACAACGGCAAGTTGCTGGGCCTGTCCCGGATGCTCGAAGTCGGCGCCAGCGCGCAATGGCTGCGCTACATGGCGGGCTGGGCGACCAAGATCACGGGCGAAACCCTGAACCTGTCGATTCCATTCCCGCCGGGCGTCCAGTATCACGCGCATACCCGGGCGGAACCCGTCGGGGTCGTCGCCGCGATCGTGCCCTGGAATTTCCCCCTGCTGATGGCCGTCTGGAAAATTGCCCCCGCCGTGGCGGCGGGCTGCACGGTCGTGCTCAAGCCGGCCGAGGAGACCCCGTTGACGGCGATCCGGCTGGCGGAACTCGCGCTCGAAGTCGGCTTCCCGCCCGGGGTGATCAATGTGATCACGGGCCGGGGCGAGACGACCGGCGCGGCGCTCGTCGCCCATGCCGACGTCAACAAGATTTCCTTCACCGGGTCCACCGAAGTCGGCAAGCTCATCGGCCATGCCGCGCTGGACGACATGAAGCGGATTTCGCTCGAACTGGGCGGCAAGTCGCCGGTCCTGATCATGGATGATTGCCCCATCGATCAGGCGATCCAGGGCGCGGCCGGGGCCATTTTCTTTAATCAGGGCCAGGTGTGCACGGCCGGTTCGCGGCTGTTCATCCAGGAAGGCCTCTACGATCAGGTGCTGGAAGGCCTGGCGGCCGTTGCGGACAGCCTCAGGATCGGCTCCGGCTTCGATCCGGACACGCAGATCGGTCCCATGGTGTCGGCGCGCCACCGCCAGCGGGTTTCCGACTTCATCGCGGCCGGACGCGCCTCGGGCGCGCGCGTGGTGGCGGGTGGACAGGCCTGGGACGGCCCGGGCTATTTCGTGCGGCCGACGGTGTTCGACGGCGCCGCACCCGATGCCACGATCGTGCGCGAGGAAATCTTCGGCCCCGTCGTCGTGGCGGCGCGGTTCCGCGACGAGGACCAGGCCGTGGCCTTGGCCAACGACACGCGCTTCGGCCTGGGGGCCAGCATCTGGAGCCATGACCTGGGCCGCGTGCATCGCCTGGTGCCGCGCATCCAGGCCGGTACGGTCTGGGTCAACACCCACAACATGCTGGACCCGAGCATGCCGTTCGGCGGCTACAAGCAGTCCGGGGTCGGGCGCGAACATGGCCGCGCCGTGATCGACAACTATATCGAAACCAAGTCGGTTTGCATCGCCTATCCGGGCGCTGCCTGACGGCTGGTGTCCTGCTTGGTTAGTTCGCGCAATTAGCCAAACAGGACACTAGGTTTCAGCAGTTTTTTTCATTCCAACAGAGCCGGCCCGGAAGCCGGCCACGAGGAGACATGCATGACGATGATGCGTACGATGCGCAGGCTTGCGCTGGCTGCCGCCCTGGCGGCGGCAGGTTCCGCTCAGGCGGGGGATCCCAGCGCGCGGGACTGGATTCCGGCGCCGCCGGGCACCAGTGTGTTCGCGGCCTACTTGTTCGGCCTGAATTCCCATGGTTTCTATGACCATGGGAATCGGGTGGATGACGGGCCCACGGTGGACGTGCGGGGCATGGTGCTGCGCCCCATGTATTTCAGCGAGGTCCTGGGCAAAACCGTCCAGTACGAACTGATCCTGCCGGCCACGCGCACCACCATCGGGGTCAGCGGCGAGCCCGACGACCGGGTGACCGGCGTGGGCGACGCCCAACTGGGCGCGGCGGTCTGGTTCGTCAACAACCAGGAGACCAAGACCTGGTTCGCCTGGGAGCCCTTCATCACCGTGCCGACCGGCCGCTATCACAGCAATCACGCCGATGCCTCGTCCGGGAAAAACCGCTGGACGACGATCCAGGACTTCGCCTTTGTGCAGGGGGTCGGCGAATCGACCTTCCTCGAGGCCGTCGCCGAATTCGAGTTCTTCGGCGACAACACCAATTACTACGGCGGCACGCTCAAGAAGGCGCCGGCCATCCGCCTGATGGCGTTGGCGTCGACCAACATCACCGAGAGCACCTACGTGGGCATGCGCTACCGCTACGAAACGGGCGGCCGCGAAAAGGTCGATGGCGTCGAGACGGTATCCAGCGCCAGGAACCACCAACTGGCCTTCGAGATCACCCACCAGATCAATGACGCCAATCAGGTGCAACTGCAGTACATCCACGACCTGAAGGTCGAGAACGGTCCGCGCATGCGCGGTGTGCAGATGCGTTACGTCTACGCCTTCTAGGCCGGACCCAGGAGACTCACGCCATGAAAAAACCAGTATTCAGGATCTCAACCGGGATGGGCCTGCTGTCGGCGGCATTGTTGCTGAGCGCCGCCGCCGGCGTCCAGGCCGCCCCGCCTCTGCCGGTCGAGCAGTTGACCGGCGGCCATTCGGTCAAGGTCGCCCCGGACCAGCGCATCTATGTGATGGATTCGGTGTTTTTCCACCTGACCGACAGCCGTCTGAAGGAGTTCGACCGCAACACCGGCAAGCTCCTGGGGATGATCCCCACCGCGTTCAACGGCCAGGCCCAGGTCTCAAAGGACGGCAAGCAGATCTATGTCGCCACCACGTATTTCGAGCGCATCACGCGGGGCGAGCGCACGGACGTGGTCGAAGTCTGGGACAACGAAAAGCTCAGCTTCGTGCGGGAAATCAAGATCCCGCCCAAGCGGGCCGGCTCTTTGAACTACGACGGCATTTTCCGCCAGACGGGGGACGGCCATTTCGTCCTGGTGCAGAACGCCACGCCGGCTGCTTCGGTCAGCGTGGTCGATATGCGGAAAAACGCCTTCGTCGATGAAATCACCGCCACGGCGGGCTGCTGGAGCATCATTCCCGTGCCGGGCACGCCGCGCAGCTTCTCCACGATCTGCGGTGACGGCGCCCTGCTGACGATCACGCTGGGGGATGACGGCAAGGTGGCGTCCCAGGCGCGCAGCGAGCCCATGTTCCCGGTCAAGGACGACCCCGTCTTCATCACCCCGGGCCGCCTGTCCAACGCCATGGTGTTCGTCTCCTTCTACGGCAATGTCTATACGGCCAGGCCGCAAAAGGACGGCGCCATGAAATTCGACCCCGTCTGGTCCCTGCTCGACGACGCGGACCGGGCGCAGCACTGGGTGCCGGGCGGCTACAACCTGCTGGCGGTCGAACCGAAGAGCGAGCGCCTGTATATCTTCATGCATCCGGACGGTGTCGAGGGTTCCCACAAGCATCCCGCCGCCGAGATCTGGGTCTACGATCTGAAGACCCGCAAGCGCATCGCCCGCGTGCCGGGCAAGGATGCGCTGTCCATGTCCGTCGTTCCGGGCAAGAAGCCTCAACTGCTGACCATCGATGGCGGGAATGTCCATGTCTATGACATCTCCAAGCCCGAGCCGAAAGAGGTCCTGACGATCCCGGAGGCGGCCGAGGCGTCCTTGCAACTGATGGGCTATGCGGGAGGCGGCAATGGGTGATCCTGTCATCGCGTACGCCGCGCTGGCGGTGCTGACGGCGATCTTCTGGCTGGGCGCCCTGCACAAGCTGCGCGACTGGTCCGGGTTCGAAGCGGCCGTGGCGGGTTACCGCCTGCTGCCGACCGTGTTGCACCGGCCGTTCGCGCTCGTCTTCGTCGTGGCCGAACTGCTGGCCGGGGGGCTGCTGCTATGGCCCGCTGCACGCGCGGCGGGCGTGGCTGTGGCGCTGGCCGTCCTGGCTGCGGCCACGCTGGGCGTGACCGTGAATCTGCTGCGGGGCCGCACCGACATCGACTGCGGTTGCGGCGGCCTGTCCCAGGCGCCGGCCAGCCTGTCCTGGTGGGTGGTGGCGCGCAACGGCCTGCTCGCGCTGTTGGCCCTGCCGGCCTGGCCCGGGATCGGCGGTCCTGCGGTGCGTGACCTGGTCTGGCTGGACGGCGTCACGTTCTTCGGCATGTCGCTGGCCCTGCTCGGCCTCTATCTCGCTTTCAATCAGTTGCTCGCATCCCATCTCGAGATGCGCAAAAGGAGTCAATCATGACGGCATTGATCGTATCGAATATCGTGTTGTGGGTCGTGACGCTGGCCTTGCTGCTGGTGGTGCTGGCCTTGTCCCGGCAGATCGGCGTCCTGTACGAGCGGGTCGCCCCGATGGGCGCCCTGACCATCGACAAGGGGCCGGCGGTGGGGGCTGCCTCGCCCCGCTTCGAACTCACCGACCTGCTGGGCCGCCCCCTGAGCATCGGCCATGGCGGCGGGCGCGGCCAGTTGCTGTTCTTCGTGTCCCCCACCTGCCCGGTGTGCAAGAAGCTGCTGCCCATCCTGAAGTCGGTGGCGCGCACCGAAGGCGCCTGGCTGGACATCGTGCTGGCCAGCGACGGCGAGATGCCCGAGCACCTGGCCTTCTACCGCAAGGCCGGCCTGGAAGCCTTTCCCTACGCGCTGTCCACCGAGGTCGGCATGCGTTTCCAGGTCAGCAAGCTGCCCTATGCCATTCTGATCGATGAGCAGGGCGTCGTCCGGGCCAAGGGCCTGATCAATTCCCGCGAACAGCTCGAAAGCCTGTTCACGGCCAAGGAAATCGGTGTGGCCTCGGCCCAGGAATGGCTGGAACGCGGCACGACGGTCCAGGAAATCACGCGCAAGGAGAATAGCAATGCGATGGCTTGATCATTTCGGTGAATCCCTGACCCGCAAGGTAGCCCACGCCTCGTCGCGGCGCAGCGTGTTGTGTTCGATCGGCAAGGTGTTCGTCGGCACGGCCTTCGTCATGCCGGTCCTGCCGGTCGCCCGGATCGCCAAGGCCGCGGAAGCGGCGCCCAAGACGGACCTGGATACCGCGACCGAAGAAGAATTGTCCTCGTGCGATTACTGGCGCTATTGCGCGGTGGACGGTTTTTTGTGCACCTGCTGCGGCGGTTCGGCGACGACCTGCCCGCCGGGCAGCGAGCCCTCGCCCATCTCGTGGGTCGGGACCTGCCACAATCCCAAGGATGGCAAGGACTATCTGGTCAGCTACCACGACTGCTGCGGCAAGACGGCCTGCGGCCGGTGCTACTGCGGCGGCCAGGTGCGTGAACGGCCGGGCTACGAGTTCTTCCTGCACAATGATGTGAACTGGTGCATGGCCAACAGCAACACGACCTACCATTGCACCGTCTCCACCATCGTGGGGCTGGGCAAGAATTGACCTTCAGGCAGGAGGGAGCGGATCATGTCCAAATTCGTGCGCGGGTTCAGGACGGGTCTGTGCCTGGCGCTGGCCCTGTCGGCCCCGGTCGGGGCCGCGCAGACCGGGGCCGCCTCGCATGCGATGCTTGAATCCATGGCGGCCAGCCAGTCGGCCTACAAGGATTACATGCTCAATTGTGGGGGCTGCCACCGCTTCGACGGCCAGGGCGTGGCCCGCAATGCGGTGCCCAGTTTCCTCAATTCCATCGGCCTGTTCACCCGCCTGCCTGAAGGCCGGGAATACATGATCCGCGTGCCGGGCGCCGCTCAGTCGCAATTGGGCAACGCCGAGCTCGCGGACGTGCTGAACTGGATGGTCGCCAACTTCAGCCCGGATACGGTCACGCCCGATTTCAGGCCGTTCACGGCCGGCGAGGTCGGGGCGGTCCGGCCCTATCGCTTCGATGATGTCGTGGCCGCGCGCCGGCAACTGGAAGCCAGGCTGCAAAAGCTGGGCCTGACGCCCGCCCCGTATCTCTATGGATCAAATTGAGCGCGCGGGCGCGCCGCCCCTTCCCAGGCGCCTGTGGATTCGACCGTCACCGGGCCTCGGGGCCGTCCGGCTAGGGGTTTGTCCCGCTGGCCGGAATGGCGTTGGGGCGCTAGATTTCCCGATAGTCTGGAAGTGAGGATCGACACCATGTCCGCGCCTATGCCCAAGTCCGCGGCGCCCGCGCTCAAGCCTACGTGGCTGAGCACGCCGTTGCGGCGGTTCGATACGCGCGGCGCCTGGGCGGACAGCATCTCCGAGCATTTCGTCCCCCTGGAAGTCGAAGCCAGGGGCAACGGCGCGTTCCGCAATCTGGCGGCCAACGAGATGCTCGGCTGTCTCCAGATCTCCGAACTGGTGACGGCGGCGCAACGGGTGCGGCGCACGCGCGTGCTGGCCAGCCGCGCCGAAAACGCGCAATACAAATTCAGCGTCCAGCTCTCCGGCCGCACGCAGATCGAGCAGGACGGCCGTTCGGCGCTGCTCGATCCGGGTGACTGGGGGATCTACGACACGTCGCGGCCCTACGAAGTCTGTGAAGAACCGGGCGCGCATTTTCTCGTCCTGCAGGTGCCGGCGCACGTGCTTTCCGTGTGGGAGCCCTGCATCCAGTCGCAGCTCGCCCGGCGGCTCGGGTCGGAGCACGGCAGCGCGCGGGTCGCCATGGATGCCTTGCGGGCGCTGGTGTCTCAGGGGCCTGCGCTGGGATCGGAACTGGCCTTCGAGGTGTCCTCGACCGTGATGCGGCTGTTCGCCCTCAGCCTGGGCGAGCATGCCGACGGCGGCGGCGCTTCCAGCCTCGAGGAAGTCCGCCAGGGGCAACTGCGCGTCATTCTGCGGCACGTGCAGGAACACTTGCATGACAGCGGGATGAACGCCGATACCTTGGCGCAGCGTTTCCGGATGTCCCGCCGCTATCTGTACAAGCTGTTTTCCGCCCGGGGGCTGACCCCGGCGGACTATATCCTGGGCGCCCGGCTGGAACGTTGCCGGGACCTGCTGGCCGATCCCGCCTGCACCCGGCAGATCGGCGAACTGGCGTATGCCCACGGGTTCATCGACACCTCGGTGTTCAGCCATGCCTTCCGGCGCCGCTTCGAGGTGTCGCCCAGCGAATGGCGGGCCCGGCATGCGCGCCCGGCCTAGCGTCGGCGATCCGGTTCGAGCGCCTGCAGATGCTCGTGCAGGATCCGCCTGATCTCCAGGATGGCCGGCGGGGTTTCCTGGATGCTGTGCGCGCCCGGGATGATCTTTTCCGATACCGCGCCTTCCAGGTGGGCGCTGCGCCAGGACACCAGCCCGTCGTCGGAATCTTCCAGGGGGCCGTCCGCCGAGCGGCGGGCGATGATGCTGTGATAGCGCACGGCGGATGAGATCGCCATGTCGTTGCTCAGGCGCAGATAGCTGTCCCGATCGCTCAGATTGTCGATCCCGTTGGATATCAGGGCCCGGTCGTATTGGGCCTGGCCGCGCTGCGTCATGTTGGCCAGGCCGCTGAGGTCCTCGAAAATCGTCAGGGGCAGGCGGATCAGCGACGAGGCAAAGCGTGCCAGGCGGTTGTTGGCGTAGGCGGTGCCGCGATGCGGCGCGGCGATGAAGACCGCGCGGCTGACGCCCGGGACCGGTGTGAAATACAGCAGATCGGCGTAATCGTGGAGGATGCGGGCCTGCTGTTCGGGCTCCAGGTTGTAGCGGGTCTGCATGGCGTCGTGCAGGACGTTGCTCGAGGACGACACCAGCAGGCGTCCCAGGACGCCGCCCATGCTGTGGCCGATGAGGGTGATGTCGCGTCCGGCCGGGGCCGTGCGGTCGGGATCGAAATGGTCCAGGGTGGCCTGGAACGCCTGGCGGATGGCCCGGTTGTTGTAGGCCAGCGGCCGGCCGGTGGGGTAATAGACCTGCCAGATCTGGTAGTTGCGGCGCAAGTCCTCGTCGCCCAGGACTTCGTTGGCCACATTGACCCAGGCTTCCGGGCTGCTGGCCAGGCCGTGCAGCATCAGGACGATGCGCCGCTTGGGGTCATAGGGCTGCAGCAGGTAGATGTGCGGCTCGCGCAAGCCGTCTTCGCCGCCCAGCACATTGCGGATGGCCTGGGTGGCGAAGCCCGAGCGGGCCAGCCACAAGCCGTAGCCGGAGGTGAAATTGGCCGCCAGCGGCACCGTGTCGCCCGCGAGCCGGATGGCGTCGTGCTTGTACGGGTCGTAGACCCGGAGCATGGCCTCGCGGGTGCGCAGGACGGCCTCCAGGTCGCTTCCCGGAAAGGACAGCACGGCGGTCACGGCCGGGAAGGCAGGCTCGCTCCAGGGGTGGGGAAATGTCCCCTTGTCTTCGCGGTTGGCGCGGGTGACGGCGACCAGTTCGGCGCCCAGGCCGTCGCGCCGGTAGATGCTGCGCAGGCCCCGGAACGTCAGCGTGCTGGCCGGGATCAGTTCGTCGGGCAGACGCTCACCCTCGGGCAGGCGCACGTCGGCGTTGCGGATGCGCAGCCGCCAGCCCGCAGTCTGCAGCGCCGCCCCGCCCAGCGGGGACTCGTCCGGGTGGGCCTGGTAATGGCGGTACGCCCGCAGGGACACCTGCTCGGTGGCGTAGTTGTAGTAGTCGCGGACCTGGGTCTGGCGCTCTTCGAAGGCGCGCTGGGCGGGCGGCCGCGTGGTGTAGAACAGATAGGCGTAGGCGTACCGGGCCGCCTGCAGATAGGAGCCCGGGCCGGTCGAGCCGTTGGCCCGGCCCTCGTTCAGGGCCTGGGCCAGCCAGAGTTCCGCCAGCGCGGACAGCCGCTGTTCCTCGTCCAGGCCCGTCGGGCTGCTCAGGGCTTCGATGCAGGGGGCGGGATCGCGGCGGCAGGGAGCCGGATCCTGGCCGATCACGGACAAGGTATTGCGGGCGGCGATGCTGAGCGTGCCGGAACTGAGGATGTCGCCCCGATGCTGGGCGATGAATTCCTGGGTGCTGACGGGCTTGATCCGCACGCCGGCGCAGCCGGTCAGCAGGCCGATCATGCACAGCAGGCCGGCCTTGTGCAGGAGGCGGGCCGGGGAGACGCCCCGGAGTCTGGCGCAAGCAGCGTTCATGATGATGCGTCGGTGCCGGGCCGCGCAGGGCCGGAGGCTGATTCAGGGGCGCGGATGCGCCGCGAGAAGTCCAGGGCGGAATCTTGCGCGGCCGCAGGCTGTCCGGCGCGTCGCGTGATGTCGGCCCGGGCGCGCAGGGCGTCCAGCGGCAGGCTCGTGTCCAGGCCGTGGTGCTTGTACAGGTATTCGGGCAGGTAGCCTGACAGGATCAGCCGGTAGTCCATCGGCAGGCCGGGCACCAGCGGACGGACCATGTCGTAGACCAGGGTGGTGCAGTTGGCCGTCAGCGTGTGGTAGAAGCGCGGCTCGTCGGCGAGCCGGTTGGCGCGCTCCACGTAGGACAGGAACAAGGCGCGCCGGGCGTCCGGCGGCATGTGGACCGGGTACAGGAACACCTGTTCGCCCCGGGGGCCGGCGCGCACGCGCAGGATGTCGCGTTCTTCGGCGGCCACGATGGCCAGCTCGAACTGTTTGATGAAGCCGCCCAGGGTGGAAAAGGCCTCGTCGCGTTCGCGGCGGATCTCGACGGAGAACACCAGATGGCGCCCGTCTGCGAAGCCGAAGGACACCAGGGTGTGGGCGATGGCCGGCCCCATCCAGTAGGACAGCGCCATGTCCACGGACGTCAGGGCGTCCAGGTCGTAGACGCCGTCATGCCAGCGCGCGGTGTAGTCGGTGTCGCTGCGCCAGTCGAAATCTCGGATGTCGTGCAGCGTGACCAGGGACCCTTGCACGCTGCCGCGCAGGGTGCGCGAGACCTCATCGGCCCAGTCGCGGTCGTTCGAGGGCTTGGTGCTGACCCACCAGGCCGCCGCCAGGACGGCCAGCAGGGCCAGCAGAGCGAGTGTCCAGCGTATCGTCATGGCGTGCCTCGTGTCCCGTGGTTTCTGGCGCCCGGCGTGTGGGCGGCCGGGATCGGAACGGGGGTGGCGGCCGCTGCAGGCGGCGCTGAAAAGGCTGTGTTCATGGGATGGTAGTCTATCGCTCCCCGCGCGGCGCTAGTTCAAAGAAGCGCCGACCGATGCCGCGATTTCGATGAATTTCTCTGCTGCGGGCGACATGTGCTCACTGGGATGGATGGCGCCCAGGGTCAGGCGCGGACCGGGGCCTTGGAGTTGCCGGTAGGTCGCCAGCGGCCGGGCGTAATGCTGCAGTTTCGACGCCACGAATCCAATGCCCATGTTGCAGGCGGCCATGGCGACGATGGATTGGGCAGGGGCGGCCTCGATGATCTTGCGGGGGCTGAATCCTTGCTGGTGGCACAGGGTGATGATTTCATCGTATAGCCTGGGGCCGACGGCGCGTGGAAACAGAATGAAGGTTTCCTGTGCGAGTTCCTTGAGCGTCAGGACGGATTTCCGGCTCAGGGGATTGAGGTCCGAGAGCACCACGTCGAATGGTATGGCGGAAATCACCCGGCACGTGAGCGCCCGGTCTTCGAGGGGCGGGTGTACCAGCCCCACCTGAATGTCGCCGCGGCGTAGCGCATGTTCCTGATCGACGGTCGTCATCGACCTGACCGTGAGCGCCACTTTCGGCAGCGCCTCTGAAAACCGGCGGACGATTTCAGGCAGGATCACGAACAGGGCCGTCGCCGTGGCTCCGATGGTCAATTCGCCGATGGCGCCACGCTCGATCTGGCGCGTGCGGTCCACGATGTCACGCATCTGCAGCAGCAGCTTGTAGGCCTCTTTGCGGAAGAGTTCGCCTGCGGGCGTCAACGATACATTGCGTTTGTCCCGGTAGAAAAGCTGTGCCTGCAGCTCGTCTTCCAGTTGCCGCAGAAGCTGGCTGAGTCCGGGCTGGCTGATGTGGCAGCGGTCTGCCGCGCGCCTGAAGTTCAGTTCCTCTGCCAGCACGATGAAACACTGCAGGCGCCGTTGATCCATGAGGCCTCCGCCGTCGTGGGTTTCTGATAAGTGGTAATTATTATTAGATCATAAAACATAATTGGACTTTCTTAATGGCCCCCTTGTAGGATGCGTTCAAAGGAGGCGGACATGAAAATAGTCATGGTCGGTGAGGCGGCAAACCATCAGGCCACTCTGGCAGCAGAGCTGCCCCTGGGCTGCGATTTTGTCTCCTTGCCACGGGAAGCCGCCCATAGCGCGGCCTACGACTCGGACATTGCCGCCGATGATGTGCTGATCACGTTGCGACTCACCAGGCCGGCCGGCAGGATGCCTGCCTTTCGCCTGCTGCATGTGCCTGGTGCGGGCCTGGACGGCATCGCGCTCGATACCCTGCCGCCCTCGGCCACGGTGTGCAATGTCTTCGAGCACGAGATTCCCATTGCGGAATATGTACTGCTCGCCATGCTCGAATCGGAAATCCGCCTGGCCGAGATGCGTCAGCGGTTCGTGCAGAAAAGCTGGCCGGATGCGTACCTCCATCGGGTTCAGCACGGGGAGTTGTATGGCAGGACCCTCGGCCTGATCGGGATGGGCCGTATTGCGCGGGCCATCGCCCAGCGCGCCAAGGTATTTGGCATGCGGGTGATGGCCACCGACCCCCATGGCAGCGCCGTACCCGGGTTGATCGACGACTTTGTCCCGCAGAATGAACTGGATCGTCTCTTGGGTGAGGCTGATTTCGTGGTGATCGCTTGTCCGTTGAACGACGCGACACGCGGCATGATGGGCGCGGCGCAATTGGCGCGCATGAAGTCGTCGGCGGTGCTGATCAATGTCTCGCGTGCCCAGATCGTCGAGGAAAGCGCCTTGTTCACGGCCCTGCAGCGCCGGCAGATCGGCGGCGCCGTGCTGGATGTGTGGTATCGCTATCCGGCCGCCGCGGACGATCAGGTCTCGCCTGCAGACCATCCGTTTCACGAGTTGCCCAATGTCGTGTGCACGCCGCACTCATGCGCCTGGACTGCCGATCTGGCTGCACGTCGATACCGGTTCATTGCGGGGAACATCCGGCGCCTGATGGCCGGAGAACCGCTGCTCAACAGGGTTCGGGCCCCATCGGCCTGACAGTCACACAAGGATGTCAAACATGCTGGAGACGGAACGCTCCGTGCCGATCAAGATCGTCAGCGTGACCACGATGGTGGTGAACGCGGAAATGCGCAATTGGATCTTCGTCAAAGTGATGACGGACCAGGATGGCCTGTATGGCTGGGGTGAGGCGAGCCTCAACTGGAAGACGCGCGCCGTCGCCTCGACCGTGGAAGACCTGGCGCCCCTGTTGATCGGTCGTGATCCGCGGGATATCGAACAGATTCTGCGTGTGCTGAACAAGCACAGCTACTATCGCCTCGGCATCATCGGGGCGACGGCCATCAGCGGCATCGAGCATGCGCTCTGGGACATTTTCGGCAAGAGCCTGGGCGTGCCGGCATGGCGTCTGCTGGGCGGGAAGGTGAGGGACCGTGTGCGCGTCTATACCCACCTGGGCATGGGCGACATGAAATCCGTCTATGAGACGTTCGACGAAGGCGCGTTGCGTGACCGGGCGCTGGCCGTGATCGACAAGGGCTATGACGCGCTCAAGGTCGTGTTCATTCCGTATTCCCATTATTCGGTGAGCAACGCCGCTCGCCGCGATGTGGGACGGCGCATGCAGGTGTTGCGCGACGCCGTGGGCGACGACGTGGACATCATGATCGATTTCCATGGGCGGCCGGCATCGCAGTCGGCGGCGCTGCAGTTCATCGAGGAGCTTGTGCCGTATCGGCCGATGTTCTGCGAGGAGCCCGTTCAGCCGGGCGATGCCGAGGCTTTGCGCGCCATCACGGCGCGCGCGGCCTGCCCTATCGCGGCGGGTGAACGCCTGGTGGGCTTCAAGGAGT
Source organism: Castellaniella hirudinis (assembly GCF_042651965.1). Lineage (NCBI taxonomy): Bacteria > Pseudomonadati > Pseudomonadota > Betaproteobacteria > Burkholderiales > Alcaligenaceae > Castellaniella > Castellaniella hirudinis. Next base: position 128,689 of record NZ_JBHSDY010000001.1, on the reverse strand, counting down.
TCGAGCCGCTGTTTCGCGCGCAGGCGGTCAACATCATTCAACCGGATCTGAACCATACGGGCGGCCTGCTCGAGGGCAAGCGCATTGCGCATGCCGCGGAGCACGCGTTCATGGGGGTCGCGCCGCACAACCCGAATGGGCCGATCGCCGGCGCGGCAGCCCTGCATTTCGATGTGTCGACGCCGAATTTCGTGATTCAGGAAGAGATGTCCGGTGCCGTGCCCTGGTACGACGACGTGGTCAGTACGCCCATGCGGCGGATCGGCAATGCCTGGCAGGTGCCGGAGAGCCCTGGACTGGGCGTCGAAATCAATGAACGCGAAGCGGCCCGGCATCCGTTCAAGCAGGAGGTCATGCATGCATCGGGCGCAGTGCTCGACGATGGAACCGTCGTCGACTGGTAGCCGTCGCAGGGTGGGCCGATGCCTCGGATGTGTGGTTGGAACGATTTGAAGGAACTGGATTGATGAGCCGTAATGGGAATGAATGGTCGGGTGGCGCGGACTTCACGACACCGGGTGATATCTACAATGCGATGCCTCCGCGCATCGTCTTTGGCGCCGGCGCGGCCGCCCGCGTGGCCGAAGAGGTGGCCCGTCTGAATGCCGGGCGCGCGTTGGTGGTGTGCACGCCCGGGCGCAATGAAATGGCGCATCGGGTGGCCGATCGCCTGGGCGGCCTGTGTGTCGGCGTCTATCCCAAGGCGGTGTCGCAAGTGCCCATCGAGCTGGCGCGGGCCGCGCGTGCGTATGTCACGGAATGCGGCATCGACTGCCTGATCGCCGTCGGAGGGGGCGCGGCCATTGGCTTGGCCAAGGCGGTCGCGTTGGAGACGGATTGCAGTTACATCGCGGTTCCCTCGACCTATTCCGGATCCGAGATGACCGGGTTCTGCGGCATCACGATCGACGGCGTGAAGCGGATGCATACCAGCCTGCGCATGCTGGCGCGCACCGTCATCTACGATCCCGAGCTGACTTTGGGCCTGCCCGTGCAGGTGAGCGCCGAGAGCGCCATGAATGCCATGGCGCACTGTATCGAGGCGCTCTATGTGCGGACGGCCAGCCCTGTGATCGCCATGGCCGCGCTTGAAGGGATCCGGGCCTTGAGCGAGGGCGTGCCGCGGGTCATGCGGGATCCTGCCGACCTGCAGGCGCGGCGCGAGGCTTTGTACGGAGCGTATCTGGGCGGCGCCGCCCTGACCGGAGGCTTTGCGCTGCACCACGGTGTTGCGCATGTCCTGGGCGCAAGCTACGGCATCCCGCATGCCACGTCGCATTCGGTCGCCTTGCCTTATGTGACGGCTTTCAATGAATCGGCGTGCCCGGCCATCATGTCCCGGGTCGCCCGGTCGCTCGGTGCAGAGACGGCGTCCGGCGGCTTGTATGATTTTGCCCGATCCGTGGGCGCCCCCGTTTGCCTGGCTGATCAGGGCATGACGCAGGGGGATGTCGAGCGTTGCACCGAGCTGGTGATCGAGACCGACAACGGCCTGAATCCCCGGCCGGTCGACGCGCAGGGCGTGCGCCTCATTCTTGAGGCGGCCCTGTCAGGCAGGAGGCCGCAAGCCCGGATGTTTGCGGCGTGATTTTCTTTACCTAACCCAATAGAACAACAATTCATATTTGCAAGGAGACTGATGATGAATACTCATCCGAGGATGTGCTGCGCCCTGCGCGCCCCGGTGTTTGCCGCGGCTTTGATCCTGGGGGTTCTGGCGCCTTTTGCGGGCAGCCATGCCCAGGAGATGCCGGCCACCAAACTGCGCGTCATCGGCGGCTACAGCACGCTGGTTCAGACACAGCAGGTTGAAAAGCCGTTCTGGCTCGAGGAAATTCCGGCTGATTCGGGCGGCAGGATCACGGCCGAATATGCCAACTATGATGTCATGGGCCTGCAGGAGCAGCAGTTGCTGCGGCTCACGGCTTCCGGTGTGGCCGATTTTGCCTCGACCGACATCGTCAAGGTCGCGGGTGATGAGCCTGCATTCGAGGGGTGTGATCTGACCGGGATTTCTCCCGACATCGAGACGGCGCACAAGGCCTGCAATGCCTGGGCGCCGGAAGTGTCGCGGATCATGGAGGAGAAGTTCAATACCAAGCTGCTGGGTCTCGCCCCGAACCCCGGTCTGATTTTCTGGTGCGTGCCCGAGGTCAGGGGCCTGCAGGACATCCAGGGCAAGAAGGTTCGTGTCAACAGCCGGACCATGGCCGATATGGTCATTGCCCTGGGGGGTTCGCCGGTCACGACGCCATTCGGCGAAGTCGTGCCTTCGCTGCAGCGCGGCGTGTTCGATTGCGCGATCACGGGCAGTCTGGCCGGCAATACGGCAGGTTGGGGCGAAGTCACCAAGTATCTGCTGGCCGTGCCCGTCAATTGGTCCATCTACTACCAGTCCGTGAACCTGAAGGCGTGGAACAAGTTCGACCCGGCTGTGCGGGACTATCTGACCCGGAAATTCGCTTCCCTGGATGAGCGGCTGTGGGCCATCGGCGAAAAGGCCAATCAGGAAGGAATCGATTGCAACACCGGCAAGGATCCCTGCACCTTGGGGCGCAAGGAGTCCATGACGCTGGTGCCTCCCTCCGATGCGGATAAGGCGCGGATCAAGCAGGTCGCGCAGGAAGTGGTGCTGCCGCAGTGGGCCAAGCGTTGCGGCAAGGAGTGTGCCAGCCGCTGGAACGAAACCGTAGGCAAGGTGGTCGACATGCAGATCGACTTGTCCACGCTCTAATCCTTCCAGGAAAGGGGCGGGGGCTCGCGCTTCGTCCCTTTCATTCTACGGATCAAAGCCATGTCAGATATTTTCTCCGCCCTGGCACGTTGGAGTGCCCGCATAGGGGGGCTGGCCGTATTGTTGATGGCCTTCGTCATCGGCATCGACGTATTCAGCCGGAAGTTGTTCGGTCATTCCATCCTCTCCGGAGGCGCGGGAGAGATTTCCGGGTATGTGCTGGCGATTGCCACGACATGGGCGGCATCGTTGACTTTGTTGAATCGGGGCCATATTCGTATCGACATCCTGCAGTCGATCTTTCCCCGGTCGCTCTGGGTGTATTTCGATTTGCTGGCGATGTGTGTCTTTGGCGCGGCCAGCGCCGTGCTGGCCTGGGTGGGTGTTGCGACCTATCTTGAATCGCTGGAACGCGGCGCCCGCTCGATTACGCCGCTTGCCGTACCCATGGCCGTTCCTCAGGGGCTTTGGGCGGCCGGGCTGGTGTTTTTGTTCATGACCAGCGTGTACCTGTTTGCCAGAGCGCTCGGGCATGTGGTGCGAGGTGATCGCATGGATGCCGTGAAACTGATCGGGACGCGGACTGCCGAAGACGATCTGCGCGAGCAGCAGGAGGTCATCCAGAACGCAGGCTCGAAGGAGGCGCGCCATGCTTAGCACTTCCGTCAGTATGTTGTTGCTCATGCTCGGCGCCGGTATCCCCGTGGCCGCAGTCATGATCGTGCTGGGCCTGTTGCTGGCCGACTGGTATTCGCCCATGCCCTTGTGGATTGCGTTCGGCGAACTGACGTGGGGGACATCGAGCGGGTTCACGCTGTTTGCCATTCCCCTGTACATCCTGTTGGGTGAGCTGCTCCTGCGGAGCGGCATCAGTGAAAGGATGTACCACGCCATCGCCCAGTGGCTGGCGCGCATGCCGGGCGGGTTGATGCATGCCAATGTGGGCTTTTCCACCGCCTTTGCGGCCATGAGCGGCTCCAGTGTGGCGTGCGCCGCGACATTGGGCACCATCGCGAATCCCATGGTCAAACGGTATCACTATCACGAGCCCCTGTTCCTGGGCACGATTGCGGCGGGTGGTTCGCTCGGCATCCTGATTCCGCCTTCCATCCCCTTGATCATCTACGGCGTGCTGACCGAGACGTCGATTCCCAAGCTGTACCTGGCTGCAATGATCCCGGGCGTGCTGCTGGCCGTGCTGTTTTCGGCCATCATCGTCGTCTGTTGCGTGGCGCGGCCCGGATGGGGCGGCGAAGCCATTGCCACTTCGTGGCGCAAACGCTTTGAAGTATTGCCCGATCTGCTGCCGCCGCTGTTCATCTTCATCGTGGTCATCGGCGTCATTTACCTGGGATGGGCGACACCGTCCGAGTCGGCGGCGCTGGGCGTCCTGATGGCATTGATGCTCGCCGTGGCGCGCAAGCGGCTGACGATCCAGATGCTGCTGGAGGCTGCGGAAGCCACGATGACGACCACCGCCATGATCATGCTGATCGTGATTGGCGCATTCTTGCTCAATTTCGTCTTGTCGGCGATCGGATTATCGTCGTTGGTGACGCAGCTGTTCAGTGGCACGGGGCTGTCGCCGACCGCCGTCCTGGTGACTGCGGTGGTCTTCTACCTGGTGCTGGGCATGTTCATGGAACCCCTGTCCATGCTGATCGCCACGGTGCCGCTGGTCATTCCGGCGATCAAGGCCGCAGGCATCGATCCGCTGATGTTTGGGGTGTTGATGATGGTGTTGATGGAAACCGCCATGCTGACGCCGCCGGTCGGGATCAACTTGTTCGTCGTTCAAGGGACGCGTGAATCAGGCAAGCTCAAGGATGTCGTGTATGGCGCCCTGCCGTTCGTCGTGACCATGCTGACCATGATCGGACTGCTGGTGTCCTTCCCCGGTCTGACGTTGTGGTTGCCGGGGATCGTGGCGTCATAGCGTCCATTGAAAAGGACTTTGGCGGCCTGCTAGGGCGTGTCCGGCCGACGCACGCGCGGCCTGCTGTGCTGCTCGTCCACGGCGCGGCCTGCATGCCGCTTCGATTCGATGGGCTCGAAATGGTCCGCAGGGACCATTTCGTGTCCGATCTCATCCTCGTCCTCGGCAAAGGCGGACATGGGAAAGTCTTCTTCGTCAAAGGCGCGGTCGCCATCGGCGTCGGCCCGGCCCGTGGGCTTCAGGCCGGCGAAGTCCATCAGCGCCGGGTCCATCAGGTGCGAAGGCACCACGTGCGACAGGGCGCGGAACACGTTCCATGTGCGGTTGGTGAAATGGCGGTCCCATTCCTCCAGCATGCGGCCCACCTCCTTGCGCTTCAGGTTTTCCTGGGAGCCGCACAGATTGCAGGGGATGATGGGGAATTCGCGCAGCTTGGCGTAAGCGATCAGGTCTTTTTCACGCACGTAGGCCAGCGGCCGGATGATGACGTGTTCGCCGTTGTCTGACACCAGCTTGGGCGGCATGGCCTTCATGCGCCCGCCGTAGAACAGGTTCAGGAAGAAGGTCGCCAGGATGTCGTTGCGATGGTGGCCCAGGGCGATCTTGGTGGCGCCCAGTTCACGGGCGACGCGGTACAGGATGCCGCGCCGCAGGCGCGAGCACAGGGAACAGGTGGTCTTGCCCTCCGGGATCAGGCGTTTGACGACGGAATAGGTGTCCTGGTTCTCGATGTGGAAGGGAATGCCGCGCGCGCTCAGGTAGTCGGGCAGGACGTGTTCGGGGAAGCCGGGCTGCTTCTGGTCCAGATTGACGGCGATGATCTCGAAATCGATGGGTGCGCGTTCACGCAGCGTCAGCAGGATGTCGAGCAGACCGTAGGAGTCCTTGCCGCCCGACAGGCAGACCATGACGCGGTCGCCGTGTTCGATCATGCCGTAGTCGCCGATGGCCTTGCCGGTCTCGCGCAGCAGGCGTTTGACGAGCTTGTTCTCGTTGACGCTGCGGCGCTGGGCGGCGTGCGCGTCGGATTCGGGCGTGCGGGCGGACGGGATCGGATCGGAGGCGGACGGCGCCGAGAGGGACGTGTTCATGGGTCGGACTGGGTTGGGTTCAGCGGCGGCGGGCCTGTTCGATGCAGACGGCGCAATCGTCGAAGGCCTGCGGCTTGCAGATGCGGATTTTAACGCCCAGGACGCCGGGGAAGTCGCGCAGGATGCGGTCCAGCGCGCGGTCCACCAGGGTTTCCAGCAGGTCAGTGTGGGTGCGGGTGGCTTCCTCGATCAGGGCGGCGCGCAGCAGGCGGTAGTCCAGCACCGTGCCGATGTCCGCATCGTCCACGGGCCGCGAGGCGTCGGTGTCGAATTCCGCCCGGATCACCAGCGGCTGCGGGGCCTGGCGTTCATGGTCCAGCATGCCGATGGGCGCCTGGACGCGCAGTGCGTCCAGGATCACGCGCCGGGTGTTCGTGTTCGCGCTCATGGAGCCCCCCTCGGCGCTCATGCGGGTGTCCCGTGGGCCCCGCCGCCGACCCGTTGCAATTGGTGGCGCAGGGCGGCGGGCTTGCCCAGCCGCACCGTGTGCTGGCGCAGTTCGTCGCGTCGGAACACATGCAGGCTCAGGCGTTCGCCCGGCCGGCGCGCGTCCAGCAGGCGGTCCAGGCCGGCGGCGTCGGTGATGCGCAGACCGTCGGCGGCGATCAGCAGGTCTCCGGCCGACAAGCCGGCGCGGTGCGCGGGGCCGTGCTCGTGGACGGTGGCCAGGCGCAGGCCCGCCGGGTCCGCCTGGGTGCGGACGTCCAGCGTCGGGCGGGTGTGCTCGGGCTGCGCGGACAGTTCGATGCCGACGCGGGCCAGGGCGGCTTTCAGGGGCACGTCCTCGCGGCCCAGCGCGTGGCGGGCGATGAAGTCCGTCACGTCGGCGCCGGTGGCCGCCTGGATCAGCGCCGGCATGGCGTCTTCGGCCACGCCTCGGGGGCGGCCCTGGTAGAAGTCGCGGCCGTAGCGCCGCCACAGCAGCCGCATGACGTCGTCCAGGCTGCGCGCGCCGCCGGACTGGCGGCGGATTTCCAGGTCCAGGCCCAGAGCCACCAGCGAACCCTTGGTGTAGTAGCTGACCAGGGCGTTGGGCGAGTTCTCGTCCTGCTTGTAGTAGCGCGTCCAGGCGTCAAAAGAACTTTCCGCCACGGACTGCTTCAGGCGTCCGCCGGCGCGCAGCACCTGGTCCAGGGTGCGGCCGACCAGCTTCAGGTAGGCGGGCTCGTCGATCACGCCTGCGCGCAGCAGCATCAGATCGTCGTAGTAGGACGTGAAGCCCTCGAACACCCACAGCAGTTCCGTGTGGCCGGGGCGGCTCAGATCGTAGGGGGCGAAGGCGGCGGGCTTGATGCGCTTGACGTTCCAGGTGTGGAAGTATTCGTGGCTGAGCAGGCCCAGGAAAGTGACGTAGCCCTCGGGCGCCGCGCAGCCCTGCGCGGGCAGGTCGGCGCGGCGGGTGATCAAGGCCGTGGAGGCGCGGTGTTCCAGGCCGCCGTAGCCGTCGCCCGTGACCGTCACCAGGAACACGTAGCGTTCGGCGCCGTCCAGGAACGGAGCGCGGCGGCTGGCGGGCTCGAACAGCTCGATCTGGGCCGCGCAGATTTTCTGCGCATCGGCGGCGATGCGTTCCAGATCCAGATTGGGCACGCGGCCGGTGAACACCAGATCGTGGACCGCGCCGTGGGCCTCGAAACTGATGCACTGCGGCGTGCCGATCTCGACGGGATGGTCGATCAGTTCATCGTAGTCGCGGGCCTGGTACAGGCCGAAGCCGCGCAGCGGGGCCGCGTCCGGATGGCCGGCGGCGGACGGCAGGCTGGTGTAGACCTGCCAGCCGCGCGCATGGGCGGGCGGGCACAGGTCCAGCAGGCAGGGCTGCGCTTCCTGGCCGACGGCGGCCAGGAACAGGCTGCAGCCGTTGAAGAAGGCGTGGCTTTCGTCGAAATGCGCGCCGCGCACGGACAGATCCCAGGCGTAGACTTGATAATCGACGGTCAGCGGTCCGGTGCAGGGGGCGCAGCGCCAGGTGTGGCTGTCGGTCTTGCGCGCGGCCACCGGGGCGCCGCCGGACGAAGCCTGCAAAGTTTCGATCTGTCGGGCAAAATCACGGATCAGGTAGCTGCCTGGAATCCAGGCGGGCAGGCGCAGGCTCTGGCCGGCCGGATCGGGGCGCGGAATCGTCAGACGGATGGCGTAGCGGTGACCGGCCGGGTCGGCCAGCCGCACTTGATATTGGATCATCTGTTCATTTTTCATGTCGGTAGTTTACTTTGGAGGCACCATGAGCGAATCGTTCGTCAAGGTCGAGGTCCGGGGCCGCGTCGGCCTGCTGACCCTGAACCGTCCCCAGGTCTTGAATGCCCTCAGCAACGAGGTCATCGACGAGTTATCGGCCGCCGTGAGCGCCTTCGAGGCCGATGACGGCATCGGCGCCATGGTGCTGACCGGCAGCCAGAAGGCCTTTGCGGCCGGGGCCGACATCGGCGCCATGTCCGACTGGACCTACATGGACGTCTACAAGTCCGATTATCTGGGCGGCAACTGGGATGCGCTGCGGCGCACCCGCAAGCCTCTCATCGCGGCCGTGTCCGGCTACGCGCTGGGCGGGGGCTGCGAACTGGCCATGCTGTGCGACTTCATCATCGCCGCCGAAAATGCCAAGTTCGGCCAGCCGGAAATCAAGCTGGGCGTGATTCCCGGCTATGGCGGCACCCAGCGCCTGCCGCGTGCGGTGGGCAAGGCCAAGGCCATGGATCTGGTGCTGACGGCCCGCATGATGGACGCCGCCGAGGCCGAGCGCGCCGGGCTGGTGTCCCGCGTCGTGCCGGTCGAGCGCCTGCTGGACGAGGCCCTCGAAGCCGCCGCGACGATCGCCTCGATGTCGTTGCCGGCCGTCATGATGGCCAAGGAATGCATCAATCGCGCTTACGAGGCGCCGCTGAGCGAATCGCTGCTGTTCGAGCGGCGCAATTTCCACGCCCTGTTCGCCACCGAGGATCAGAAAGAAGGCATGCGGGCTTTCGTGGAAAAACGCAAACCCGACTTCAAGCACCGCTGATCAAGCCGTCGCCCATGCATTCGAATCGCTTCAGGCGGCCGGGTGCAGGGGCGGATGCGTCGCCAGGTCCGGGTCGTGCCAGCCCAGCGTGGCGCCGCGTGACACCGCGGCGTAGACGGCGGCATTGCGGCTGTTCACGGCCAGGCGCTGATACAGCGCTTCGGCGTGGGTCTTGGCCGTCGCCACCGAGATGTTCAGTTCCCGGCTGATCTTCTTCAACGGATAGCCCTTGGCCAGCAGCACCAGCACTTCGTACTGGCGATGCGTCAGGTGCAGCATGGCGGCTTCTCGGGAGACGAGTTCCGGCGTGAGGGTCTGGGCGCCGGCCTGTGGCGTGGGCGGCGCGGGCGGCGCGTACCGGTCGAGCGGCATGTGCAAGAGATTGTCGGGCTGCGGCTCGTCGTACCGGGACACGGAGGGCGCGTCCTGATGGTCGTACCAGCGCCGCTTCGGCGGATCGCGGCTATCGGGCGACGGGGCTTCGGTCTGATACGCGTCCGGGTGCGGGAAACATTTCCCGCCGGCCAAGACCAGCATGACGGATGCCTTCAGCACATCCTGCGAGGCGTGCTTGGAAATGTATCCTGCCAGCACCGGGGGCAGGTTGAGCAGCGAATAAGGCAGGGTCCGGGTTTCCGACAGCAGCAGGAGACGGCGTGGCGCATAGTGTTCCTGGGCTGTGCGGACCAGTTCGATCATCCGGTCGTAAGTGTCCGGCACCGACAGCAGCATCAGGTCTGTTTCCGTGCGCGGGAGGGCGCCGTGGAACAACTGCGTGTAGTCGATCCCGGTGCTGGTCAGCGGACAGTCGAACGTGCGCAGCAGCGTCAGGAGCCCCATGCGCAAGAGGGTGTTGGGTTCGACTACCGTGATGGTCACCATCGTGATGCTCCCTCGCAAAGAGTTTCGGCTGCATGCAGTGAGCAGGATGTTTATTTTTTATGCATTGGTACGATTTGACAATCCTTGACTTGCTATCTGTGATCCCTTTTTCCGTTCGTAACCAATCTGCGGTCATATCTGTTTCATCTGTCGCTTTTGGGGGATGACGTCGCGGTTAAAGGCCGGATCGTGCGCGAAATCGATCATGCTGATCCGGCCCTCGTCCGTATGGTGGATGAGGATCGTCCGGCTGGCGCGCAGGACCTGCAACTGCGACAGGCTGATGTCGAAGTGGCCCGCCAGTGTGTCGGACTGCGGCTCCCCCGGCGGTTTGCGCCGGTCCATGCCGCAGAAACGCAGGGCGTTGTAGCAGGCCCAGGCGGACAGCAGCAGTCCGATGCAGGCGGCGATCAGCGCGTAGGCCAGCAAGGCCTGCGCGTCGGGCAGCAGGCGGGAGATGGAGGGGTCTGCGGCGGCATGCGCCGGGTTCCACACGACCGCGTGGACGCCCGAGACGAACAGGAAGCCGAATGCGGCCCAGGCCAGAGCCGTCAGCAGGACGTCGAGCGCGGATGCCAAGAGGGAGCGGGGGGTTTTGACGATCATCATGATGTGGGCGCCTTGATGCCTCGATCGGGACTCTTCCAGCGGGCCCGGGCGCGGCGGCGCCTGAGCATGACCTTGGGAAAGCCGCAGAGTGTGGTGAACAGACTGATCATCCAATAGGCCAGGGGATACCAGATCACCCAGTACAGTGAACGGAACAGGCCGCGTTCATAGCGGTGGTCGATGAAGACGCTGATGCAGAACTGCAGCAGACAGGCCGCCGCCAGCGCCATGCCCGTGAAGGCGGGCGGCATCAGCGTCTCGACGCGGATGTGGCCGGGCAAGGTCACGGACAGGCCGATCAGCCAGAGGACCAGGGACAGGGCCAGGGCGAAGGCCCAGATCGTCGAGATGCAGTATTCCAGCGCCATGGGCCACAGACGGTGGTGGCGCCAGGCCCGGATGCCGGGCAGATTCTTCAGAAAGACTTCGGCGCCCCCCTGCGCCCAGCGCAGCCGCTGTTTCCACAGGCCGCGCAGTGTTTCCGGCATCAGGATCCAGCACAGCGCGCGCGGTTCGAAGAAGATCGACCAGTGATCGCGCTGCAGCTTCCAACTGATGTCGATGTCCTCGGTCACCATGTCCAGGCTCCAGTAGCCGACCCGGTCCAGCGCGCCGCGCTGGAAGGCGGCCACGACGCCGGACACGGTGAACACCTGGCCGTAGATGCGCTGGGTGCGCTTGATCAGGCCCACGATGGACGAGAATTCGCCCACCTGGACCCGGCCGATCAAGGTGGATCGGGTCCGCACGCGCGGGTTGCCGGTGACGGCGCCGACCCGGGGATGGTTGATCATGGGCGCCACCAGATAGGCTGCGGTGTCGCGCTCCAGGATGGCGTCGCCGTCGATGCAGACCAGATATTCGCCCCGCGCCGCCAGTGCGCCCATGCGCAGCGCCATCGCCTTGCCCTGATTGCGGGCAAGATGGATCACGCGCAGACGTGGGTGCGCCGCAGCCAACTGGTCCAGCATCGCCCCGGTGTCGTCGGTGGAGCCGTCGTTGATGGCGATCACTTCCACGCGCGGATAGCGCTGGTTCAGGGCCGACAGAATCGTGTCGGCGCCATGCTCGGCCTCATCGTGGCAGGGGATCAGGATGGAAACCCAGGGCCGCCCCCGCAGCTCGGGCGGCGCGACGTCCGGCCCCCAGGGCCAGCGCCGCTCCCAGTGCAGCCAGTAGTAGAGTCCGCCGAACATCCACAGGCCTGACATGAACAGCGGATAGAAGAAGACGAAGTCCAGGATCAGATTGCCCGTCCACAGCAGGGCCGCCCCGAAGGGCGCGCCCGCGACGAGGCACAGAAGCAGGAAAGCGAGCAGTCGGTCCGGCATGGCGGAGCTCCTCAGCGGTGGGGATACCAGTCGGTCGAGATCGCGGGCCGGATGGCTTGCAGCGCCGGCCGGTTCTGGACGAAATCGTCGGGGTAATAGCCGAAATGCCGGACGCCGTCGCGCTGCAGGCGCTGCATCCAGCCGGCCAGGATCCGGCTGTCTACAGGGGGCTGGCCCGGCCGGCTCCAGTCGCGCGCCTGAAGTTCGAACAGGGTGTGATCCAGTGCGCCGGGGCGCCGCTGGACCGCCGCCACCAGGCGGTCCAGCCAGGCATTGGCCTGCGCCATGGGGACTCCTTCCATCAGCGGCATGGCCATGGGCACGGTCCAGTCGTAGGCTTGCAGGAAGTCATCCAGGTTCTGTGCGTACCACGCCTCGCTGGCCGGGTTCAGGATCGGTTCGGCGTACAGGTTGCGGGCGGTCTGTACTTGCGGTCCGCGGATGGCGCGCACGTGTTGCGCCAGCGTGAGGGTGAAATCGACCAGTGCGCGGCTCTTGAACCGGGTCCAGCGGCGCAGGGTGTCCGGGTCGGCCCGCAGCGCCGGGATGGAATCCGGCAAGCCCGCCTGCCGGTAGGCGGCCAGCGCCGCCGGGCTGGCGTCCTCGAAGTCGCTCAGCAGGGCGTCGTCGTGGAACAGGATGCCGTCGATCGGCGCGGCGCGTGCCATGTCCTCGTACAGCGCCGTGATGGCCGCCCGGGCTCGGGGGTCGAAGAGCGACAGCCGGCGATATTGCGTGGGGTCCGGCGTCGGCGCGGCGTTCGGATGTGCGGGATCGGGTCGGACGACCCGATCGATGCCGGCCGGCAGGTCGAAGCTCAGGACCGGCAGCCAGGCGTAGACCTTCACATGGGCGCGGGTGCGCAGTTGCCAGACGACACGGTTGAACAGGTCGGCGCGCATGGGCAGTTGGCGGTTCGGGAAGTAGACCGCGCGCGCCAGGCCGTCGCCGGTGGGATCGGCATAGGCTTGCAGAAAGACCGTGCCGATCTGCAGATCGGCCATCCGTTGCACCAGGGCGCCCAGGTTCCGGTCGGTTTGCGCAGGGTCTGGATCGTAGACGTAGTCCAGGTCCACTTGCGCCACCCGGAAGTCGTTCCTGGCTTCCGTGGCCAGCACGGACCGTGCAAATGCGCTGATGCCGGGCGAGTCCGTCACCAGCAGGCGGGGGATGGACAGGGGGGCGTGTGCCGACCCCAGGCCGTCGTCCAGGGTCAGGGCCATCTGGTAGCCCTGGCGGTGCACGATGTCCAGCGCCTCGCCGTTGGCGGCGCCGTAGGGCCAGACCCAGACGCGCGGCGCCCGGCCGGTGGCCTGGCGGATCTTGCGCGTGATGCGCCGGACGTCGTCCGTGATCCGCCGGCGGTAGGCGGCATCGGTCTCGTACACCTGCGCGGCGGTGTCGTAGCGATACGTGATGGCGGCCGGTTCTTCATTGCCCTGGGGATTGGCAAGGATGCCCTGGTGCAGGTCATCGGTGTGGGCGGCGATCTCGACCAGACCGGAGCGGGCCACCCGGCGGACGTCTTCCCAGGTGGCGAAGTGGTCCCGGGGGACCTGCAGCGTGCCGAATGCCACGGGCTGGTCGGGCGGGGTGTCGATCCAGCGGCCCACGGGAGCCCAGACGGCCGGCCAGTTCATGGCCTTCAGGATGGGAAAGACCCGGCTGCGGAAACTGCTGTACCCGTCGTCAAAGCTGAGCAGCACCGCTTTGGGCGGCAGGGGCGCGCCGCCGCGTCCGGCGTCCAGAATCCGGTCGACGGACACGGCTTGATAGCCGTTGTCCCGCAGCCATTCCAGTTGGGCGACCAGTTGATCCGTGCGGACCGCCAGGAAACGCTGGTCGGGGTCGCTGTCCTCGACGTCGTGGTAGGCCAGCGCCAGCACGTGGTTGGCGGGCCAGGGCTGGTCGACGCCGGCGATGGGTCTTTGGTCGGGCGGCACGAACGCGGGGATGTCGCGCGCGCAGCCGGCGAGCAGCGCCAGGCAGCAGGCCAGTAGGAACAGGCGGGGGCCGGGGATGAAGGATCGTGGCATGGCGTGCTCCCGAGTCAGAACCGGACCGTCATGTCGACGAGGATGTTGAAGCTGCGTTCACGCTGGCCGTCGTAGGGCCGCGAGGTCCCCGTGGCCAGGAAGCCGATTTCAAACGTGGGGCTGAGGTGATAGCGTTGACCGTAGCCGAGGGTATAGAGGCCGCCCGTGCCGTAGCCCTGCTGCGCGTAAGCGCCGGCCGCAAGCAGAAACTGCTGATCCCAACGGGTTTCGCCCCGCTGGTACAGGGTGTGCGTCACCTGCAGGGCCGGCAGAACGGTCAGGTCCGATTTGGGGTTGAAGTACGGGGCGTCGTCGGCGGTGTTGCGCGAGGCGGCCAGGTCCAGCAGCGCATCGACCCGGACCCGGGGCGCGGTGTACAGGCGCTGGCGCCCGGACAGATCGGCCTCCAGACGGCGGTTGCCGTCGGAGAAGAAAGAGGGCGTCAGCGTCAGCGTCCATTCCTGGCGATCGTCGCCGCGCCACCGCAACGAGGCGCTCAGGCTGTTGGCCGTGATGTCGTGCGCCAAGGCGCGCAGCGGCGTGTCGCGTGACAGCAGCGCGCCGCCGACGCCCGCCTGCCAATGATCATCCAGGTCCACCAGGGCCGAGAACGCCGCCCCGGCGCGGTTGCCGTAGCCGTAGCGGTTTCCCGAGGCCTCGGCCTCGATCGTCAGGTCCCGGCTGCGCCATTGGACGCCGGCGCGCGTCCAGGCATCGTGGCCGTTCCCTTCGTCGAAACGGCCTTCGGCATAGCCGGCGCCGGCGAACGCGCGCCAGTGCTCATCGAGGGGCGGCGAATACAGCACGGTGTCGATGCGTAGGTCGCGGCTGCCCTGTACCGGGCTGCCGGTGGCCGTGCCCAGGCCGGCGCTCGTCCGCCATTCGGCCTGTTGGTGTGCCGTCCATGCACGGTCCAGGCGCTGCACGGCCGGATTGTCCGGGGCGCGGGCCATCAGGTCGTCGTGCAGCAGCCTGGCCTGGCGCCATTCCTGCAGGGCGAGGGCGGTTTCGGCCTGTCCCGTCTCGATTTCGATCGATCGGGGCGCCTCGGTCTCGGCGAGCTTCAGGTCCAGTTCCGCCTGGCGCGGCAGGTCCCGGGCGCGCCAGACCTCGGCCCGCGCGACGCGCAGGCGGGTATTGCCGGGCGCGGCTTCGACCATGCGGTCCAGGTCGGCCTGGGCCTTCGGGGTGTCCCCCTGGTACGCGGCGCCCAGTGCGCGCGTCAGTTCGGCATCCAGCTTTTCAGGATTGGGACGGCGGACGGGGTCGCCCTTGTACCAGATCCAGGTGGGCAGCGCGGCCAGCGTCTGGTCCAGCCCGGCGTTGGCCGCCTCGGCCTGGTTCGACTCGGCCTGCGCGTAGAACAGGCCGATCCGGTCTGCCACCCGGGCCGTTGCATCCTGGCCCGCCGCGGTGGAGGCCAGGGACTGCTGAAACAAGGTTGCTGCGGTGTCCGGCTGATGCTGGGCCAGATAGGCGCTCGCCACATCGCCCAGCACGTAATCCGGGACGGGCGTGCCGTCCGCCCGCAGGGCTTCATAGCTGCGGGTGAGTTCCCGCATGCGGCCGCGCGCGTGCAAGGCCTGCAGGCGGTCCGCCTCGGCGCGCTGCGTGTCGTCGCGGGCTTCCGGGCCCAGGGCGCGCCATTGCGGGATCAGTTGATCGTATTGGGCCAGGGCTTTATCCGCCAGGACATGCCGGTCAGCTTCGCCCCGGGCGTCGGTCGATGCGGTCCGGGTCCATTGGGCGGCGACGTCGGCCTGCAGCGCGCGGATCAGCCCGGGTTCCACCCCGGGATGCATCTGCGCGATGCGCAGGGCGGCCTGCGGCAGCCGTGCCTGCCGCAGGGCCAGGATATAGGCGTGCGCCACGCCGGGGGCGTTCGGTGCCTGATCATAGGCGTCGGCCGCCTGCTCCAGCGGAGTCGATGCGGATACCGCCGTGCTGAGCAGGGCCAATGTCACGCACACGGTGAGCGCGGCGGGCAGCAGGCGGGCGTGCCGGTCGGGTTTCATGGCGGGCGGGGATCAGGGGTTGCGAGGGCATGCGAAGGTGTAGGTGCCTGCGGGATGTCCGTTGGCAAACAGGATCAGCTCGATCCTGCATTGGTCCTGTGCTCCGATGGACAGGGAAAATCGGGTCAGGGCGGTCGGCGTGTCCGCGCGCAGCGGCACGCTGCCGCTTTGCTGGATGGATGAGGTCCCGCTGCGTCCCTGCCGGACGGCGCTCAACTGATAGCGCAGCGTGCCGTCCTTGGGGCTGCGCACGTAGGGCACGATGATGCCGGGCCGGGTGTCGGGTACGGTGTCCAGCCAGACCTGCAGGCCCGCATCCATTGCCATCATGATCGTCTCCTGGAGCGATTGGGCATCAAGGGAGAGTGCCCCGGGCCGGCCGTCGGCGGCCGGCCCGGGAGCGGGCCGCCGGACGTGCGGCTTACCAGCCCGTCTGGTTGAACGTAGCGGTGTTGCCGAACCCGATCTGCACCGCTGTGGCGGAGAGATTGGAACCCGTTTGCATCACGGTCGCCGAGTTGACCCATCCGTCCTGATAAAGGTCGGCCTTCTGGTTGCTTCCGTACTGCTGCGTCACCGTGCTGGTGTTCTTGTAGCCGGCCTGCACGATCTTCGCGTCGGCGTCACTGGTCCATTTCTGCGTGACGTCGGCGGAGTTGTTGACGCCGCTCTGGTAAATGTCGGTCGTCACGTCCAGGCTGTGTTCCTGGTTGGAGTTTGCGACGTTCTTCCAGCCGGTCTGGACAATCTTGGCGCTGGCGTCACCGGTCCATTTCTGCATCACGTCGGCCGAATTGTTCACGCCTTCCTGGTAGACATCCGATCGGGCGTTCACGTTATGGCTCTGGTCCGTGTTGACCACGTTCTTCCAGCCTTGTTGTACGACCTTGGAACTGGCGCCCACGTTGTCCGACTGTTTCGCGTCGGCGTAGTTGTTGTATCCCTTCTGGTAGATGTCGATCTGGGCGGCGCCGAAGAAGTTGTTGGACTGGTTGGCCTTGGCCACGTTGCTGGCTTCGATCTGCGTGATGGTCGCGCTGGCGTTCCCGTTGTATGCCTGGGTGATTGCGGCATCATTGTTGAAGCCGTTCTGGTAGGTGTTGCCAGTGCTGCCGGCGAAGGCTGCCGTGCCGGCGAAGGCCAATGCAAGACCGGACGCCAGTGCGCAAAGAGAGTGTTTCATGTTGAAGCTCCTTGAGTCGACAAGACCAGTGAGTAAAAAACGCTGTCCGGCGGTCTTGGAACCGGGCGTCGTCGGAAGAAGAGGTGCGAGTGCGTCAGCGATACACGGAAAGCTTCAGGCCGCTGCCGATCTGGGTGATGGGCGCCAGCGGGCCCGGCGTGGTGAGCGTGACCGACAGTTGATTGAAATTGCCGATCTGGTTCAGGTTCGCGTAGCTGTTGCTGGCGTACTGCTCCAGCCGGGCGAGGTTGGATACGCCGGTCTGATGGATTTCGCCCCAGATTCCCATTCCGGCCTGGATGATCTGGGCGTCGTTGCCGGCTCCGGCCTGCTGGATCACGGCTGTGTTGCCCGCGCCGGACTGCGAGGCGCTCGCCCGGTTGCGGAAGCCGTCCTGGAGGATGGATGCCGCGGAATCGGCGCCCTGTTGGGTGATTTCGCCGGTGTTCAGGCCGCCGCGCTGGTCGATGTGCGCCCGTACGCCGACATTGGCCAGTTCCAGGGGCGGCAGTTCGCTGGGCGCGGAAAGATCGAGGCCGGCGCCGTGACTGGCCGGGGGGGCGGCGCTGAGCAGGGTCGCGAGACCCAGGTACAGGCCGAGGCGGCCGAGCGATGGGCCGAAGCGGGAAAGAGAAGGTATGTTCATGGCGCGCTCCTGGCGGGCTGGGCCGCGTTCAAGGCGGTTATTGGGTCTGGACCGGGGTGGCTGCGGCACCCGTGGTGACTGCCTGGCGCGGCGTCACCGTGGTCACCTCGTTGTTTTCGGCGGTCACGTAGCGCTGGATCAGCGCGCTATTCCAGTCCGCCGGATTCTTCAGGCGCCACAGGTTGTTCTTGATGCCCTGCACCGTCAGGTGCATGACGGCGGCGTCGATGGCCTCCTTCACCGCCAACTGGGCAGGCTCGTTGTGGGTGTAGCCGCCCTCGATTTCCAGCAGGTCGTAATAATTGACGAAACGGAAATAGCTCGGATGAATCTCGTACGAGAAGATCGTCTTGGTGGTCGAGACACTGTCCAGGATGGCCCCGGACGCGACGTCGACGGCCCGCAGACTGATCGTGACCTGATCGACGCTGTATTGCGTGGTCATGCCGATTCCCAGGAACTTCGC
Organism: Castellaniella hirudinis; assembly: GCF_042651965.1. Taxonomy (NCBI): domain Bacteria; kingdom Pseudomonadati; phylum Pseudomonadota; class Betaproteobacteria; order Burkholderiales; family Alcaligenaceae; genus Castellaniella; species Castellaniella hirudinis. The sequence goes on along the minus strand of NZ_JBHSDY010000001.1, from coordinate 110,759 downwards.
CCCCAGGCCGCCGGTCCTCGTGTTGGTGTCGTAGGCGATCACGCCGCCCTCCAGGATGATGGAGGCGGGCAGCAGGTTCGGGACTCCGCCGCTGTTTTGCCCGCCCTCGTCCACGGCCCGCAGCACCCGGCGCTCGGTCAACAGGGATTGCAGGCCTTCGCGTTCGACGGGGATGTACCAGCCGGAGTCCTTCAGGGCCTTCATCAGCATGGATGCTGCCCCCTGGGTGACCGCCGTGGAGAACGCGCTGCTGGGGGACGGCTTGTATTGGCCGGTTTCATCCCGGAAACCATAGACGGCGGCCACGATCTTCTTCTGCGGAGGAGGCAGCTGCAGCAATGCGGTGGCCGAAGGCGTCGGCGGGGTCAGTTGCGCCTCGTTGGAAACATTGACGGGCTTCTGGATCGCGCATGCGGACAGGGTCAGCGCCAGTACCGGAGCGATCCATGCGCCGCGTACGGATGCGAATGCGCGGGCTCCAGGCATTTTCAGGGTGTCCATGACGGGCCTTTCCGGTTCCGGGTCAGTTGATGGGGGTGCCGCTGGCGTTGGCGCTGCCAAGGTCGATGGGATGTGAATTGCCATTCAGATCGACCCAGTAGAGCTTGTCGCCTTTCTGGATCAGGAAGCCGTTGTCGGTTTGCAGGATCTGCCCGATGTTGTCCAGACCGAGGTCGTCCATGGGGTAGGGATATCGCTTCTGCGCCTGCGCGCTTTGCAGCAGGGTGGGGCCGTTCAGCGGGTTGCCGCCGAAACTGGGATTCACCGGGTTGTAGAGCAGTTGTCCCGCCGATGCGGGCAGTGATGCCCATGGCAGCGCGATCAATGCGCCCAGGAGGATCGCGGCGGTCCCGGCGGACCTGATGCGAGGATTGCGTGTGGAATGCCTCATTTACATCTCCTCGGGCCCTAGATCGGCGTTCTGGATGAACTTTCTTTGGGCGTTGATGATGTCGATGTTTTCGCGGACTGCCTGGACGACTTCCCGGCTCTGGTCCTTCGCCCGGGAGCGGGCGGGGGACAGGAACGTGTGGAAAACGGTCTGGCCCAGCGCATTGATCCAGATCTCGCTGCCGAATTGCGCAGTGGGGCGTTCGATGACCGTCATCGTGTCCTGCGAGTCCGGATACAGCGCCTGCCACACTTGCGTGAAGTTGCTGTAGAAATCCCATCCCATCACGGTGACGGTGCGGTTGATGATCAGGCCCTTCAGAGGGTCGCTGTTGATTCGACCCTCGTCGAGGTTGCGCGGGGACGGCCCGGGCTCCTGCGCGATCGCCGCCGCGCCCAGCAGCGCCGCGATGATGATGCCAAGCCGCAAACCCGTGAACCGCATGGCGGTGCTCCTGTCCTGCGTAATGATTTTTTCCGGACGTATCGAACTGTGATGTCGTAGGGAGCATGTTATGAGCGGGCCTCGTGCCCACCTATAGGCCGGAATCGCTACACCGTTTTCTGGAGGGTGGATCAGCCGGCCGTCGGAAAAACGGTGTAGTTCGTCGGGAGGAGGCCGGAGGGGCCGCACGCCGAGGCGAACTGGGTTAAAATGGTGCGCCTTTTGAGCGGAGGGGCTGAAGGTTCCCGCCAAAAACGCTATAATTAATGAGTTTGACTATTGCCTTACGTTTAGTTGCCGAACCAGGTCACCAAATCAGGTCGCTGAGTCGGCAGCGGGCGTCGGGCAGATTGCGAACGACTTGCATATGGTTGATCGAGCGACCCCGGGGCCGGGTGGTGCGTTGCCTGATGCGGCACTGTCCGATTCAGACGCGCCGCTGGTGCTCAGCGACGAGGATCGGATCACGGTTGCCAGACGTTCGCAGACAGGTCTGTTTCGGGCGCTGGCAGCGCAGGCATTCACAGGAATGCTGGTGGTGCTGGGCGCCTGGGGAATTGCTGGGAAGGACGCCGGGTTCTCCGCCCTGATCGGGGCGGCGGCTTATTTTGTGCCCAACGCGCTGTTCGCCTTGCGGCTGCTGCTGGGGTACTTCGGGCCGAAACGCCCGGGATCGCTCGCCTTTTTCTGGGGCGAACTCTTCAAGCTGCTGATGGTGGCGGGGGTGGTGGTCCTGGTGGCGTGGCGGTGGGGCGGCTGGCTGCACTGGCCGGCTTTCCTGCTGGGCCTGCTGGGCGTCATGAAGGGGTACGTGGTATTGCTGGCCGTGCGCCGCTTGCCATGATTTGAATACGATAAAGGGTTTCCGATGACCGACGCTGTAACGACGCCTCAGTCCGAATACATCCAGCACCACCTGGTTCACCTGAACAATCTCGGGCACAAGCAGGACATCATCGCCAACTTCGACGTCGTCAACTACGACTCGCTGTTCTGGTCGATCCTGATGGGCGCCATCGTCATCTTCTTCCTCTGGCGCGCCGCCAGCCGGGCCACCACCGACGTGCCGGGCCGCTTCCAGATGGGCATCGAAATGCTCGTGGGCATGGTCCACGAAGAAGCCAAGGGCATCATCCCCAACGAAACCACGCGCAAGTTTGCTGCGCCGCTGGCCCTGACCGTGTTCCTCTGGATCACACTGATGAATACGCTGGACCTGATCCCGGTCGACCTGGTCGGCTGGATCTTCAAGATCACCGGTCTGGGCGCCGATCACTCGGATCCGCTGTACTACCACCGCATTCTGCCGACGGCCGACCTGAACATCCCCCTGGGCATGTCGCTGGGCGTGCTGGTGCTGATGCTGTACTACGGCATCAAGATCAAGCACCCGGGCGGCTTCGTCAAAGAACTCTTCACCGCGCCGTTCCACGCGCATGGTGTCGCCGCGCTGATCCTGGCGCCCTTCAACTTCCTGCTGAACCTCATCGAATATGCGGCCAAGTGCGTGTCGCTGGGCATGCGGCTGTTCGGCAATATGTATGCAGGCGAACTGCTGTTCATGCTGATCGCTTTGCTGGGTGGTGCCTGGACGGGGGCGAATGCTTCCAGCATCAGTCTTGCGTTCGGACACGTGCTCGCCGGTTCGGCATGGGCGATCTTCCACATCCTGATCGTCCTGCTGCAGGCGTTCATCTTCATGATGCTGACCCTGGTGTATATCGGGCAGGCGCACGAAGGCCACTAAAAATTCGCCCGGGGCGTCCCCGGGCGGGCTCGCGGGGCTTGCCCTGATTTCTGGTTTTTTGATTTTTACTAAACAACGTTTACTTACCAAGGAGTTGTTATGACCAACGTTGCATTCGTTGCTCTCGCTTGCGGTCTGATCATCGGTCTGGGCGCCATCGGCGCTTGCATCGGCATCGGCATGATGGGTGGCAAGTACCTGGAAGCCTCCGCGCGCCAGCCCGAACTGATGAACACCCTGCAGACCAAGATGTTCCTGCTGGTCGGCCTGATCGACGCGGCCTTCCTGATCGGCGTCGGTCTGGCCATGCTGTTCGCGTTCGCCAACCCCTTCGTGGGCTGATGACGGCACAGGCCTGCGCATGGATCGCAGGCCAGGGGTTCGTCGGCGGCCTGCGGGCTGTGGACGGCCGGATTAGGTGCCTTGCGGAATCGCCGCAAGGCACGAACGGGTAAATTAGGAAAACGACCGTGAATTTAAACGCGACTCTCTTTTTCCAGATGATCGTGTTTTTCGTTCTGGGTTGGTTTACGATGAAATTCATCTGGCCGCCCCTGACGAAGGCAATGGATGATCGTCGCCAGAAAATCGCCGACGGTCTGGCCGCCGCCGAAAAGGGCAAGGCCGATCTGGCCCAGGCCCAGGCCCGCGTCAGTCTGATGGAAGCTGCCTCCAAAACGGAAAACCATTCGCGTCTGGCCGAAGCCGAAAAGCAGGCTTCCGCATTGATCGACGAAGCCCGCCGCGAAGCCGAAGCCGAAAAGGCCCGGATCGTCGCTCAGGCCCGTCAGGATGCCGCTCAGGAAGTCCAGCGTGCGCGTGAAACGCTGCGTGCCGAAGTGGCCGTGCTGGCCGTCAAGGGCGCCGAGCAGATCCTGCGTCGCGAAGTCGATGCCAAGGCGCATGCCGAGCTGCTCGACCAGCTCCAGGCGCAACTCTGAACCAGGGCGAGTCATGGCTGAACTGTCTACTATCGCGCGGCCTTACGCCGAGGCCCTGTTCGATTCCGTGCGCAACGATGCGCAGGGGCTCGAATACTGGTCCGGCGTGATGTCGCTGCTGGCCCAGGTGTCCGGCATGCCCGACGTGCTCGAGGCCATGGCCGATCCGCGCCTGTCCGACGCCCAGCGCACCACGCTGCTGACGGGTCTGGTTCCCCAGGAACTGCCCGTGCAGGCGGCCAATCTGGTCGCTCTGGTGGTCGAAAACGGCCGCGTCCAGGCGCTGCCCCAGGTGGCCGAGCAATTCGAACTGCTGCGCAACAAGCTCGAGGGCACCGCCCTGGCGCGCATCACCAGCGCCTACCCGCTGAACGACGCCCAGGTGGCCGGTCTGCTGCAGGGCCTGGAACGCAAGTTCGGCCTCAAGCTCAAGTCTGAAGTGACGGTCGACCCGGAATTGATCGGCGGGGTGCGTGTCGCCGTCGGCGATCACGTGCTCGACACCTCCGTGCAGGCCCGGCTGGCCGGTCTGCGCGATACGCTGGCCGCGTGATGGCGGGCCATACAACAGGATTCCAGGAGTCTTACCATGCAACTTAACCCGTCCGAGATCAGCGAACTGCTGAAGAGCCGCATCGAAGGCCTGGGCGCGTCCACTGATGTCCGCACTCAGGGCACGGTCGTGTCGGTCACCGACGGCATCACCCGCATCCACGGCCTGTCCGATGTGATGCAGGGCGAAATGCTCGAATTCCCCAACAACAAGTTCGGCCTGGCCCTGAACCTGGAACGTGATTCCGTGGGCGCCGTGGTGCTGGGCGACTACGTCGGCGTGTCCGAAGGCGACGCCGTCAAGACCACCGGCAAGATTCTGTCCGTGCCGGTCGGCCCGGAGCTGCGCGGCCGCGTCGTGGACGCGCTGGGCAACCCGATCGACGGCAAGGGCCCGATCAACGCCAAAGAAACCGACGTGATCGAAAAGGTCGCGCCGGGCGTGATCGCGCGCCAGTCCGTGTCGCAGCCGATGCAGACCGGCCAGAAAGCCATCGACTCCATGGTGCCGATCGGCCGTGGTCAGCGTGAACTGATCATTGGCGACCGCCAGACCGGCAAGACCGCCGTGGCCGTCGACACCATCATCAACCAGAAGGGCAAGGGCGTCACCTGCGTGTACGTCGCCATCGGCCAGAAGGCTTCCACCATCAACAACGTGGTGCGCAAGCTCGAAGAACACGGCGCGATGGAATACACCATCGTCGTGGCCGCCGCCGCTTCCGACTCCGCCGCCATGCAGTATCTGGCTGCCTACTCGGGCTGCACCATGGGCGAATACTTCCGCGATCGCGGCGAAGACGCCCTGATCGTGTACGACGACCTGACCAAGCAAGCCTGGGCCTATCGCCAAGTGTCTCTGCTGCTGCGCCGTCCGCCCGGACGCGAAGCCTACCCCGGCGACGTGTTCTACCTGCACTCCCGTCTGCTGGAACGCGCCGCCCGCGTGAACCCCGAATACGTCGAACGGTTCACCAACGGCGCCGTCAAGGGCCAGACCGGTTCGCTGACCGCGCTGCCGATCATCGAAACCCAGGCCGGCGACGTGTCCGCCTTCGTGCCGACCAACGTGATTTCCATCACCGACGGCCAGATCTTCCTGGAAACCGACCTGTTCAACGCCGGCATCCGTCCCGCCATCAACGCCGGTATCTCGGTGTCGCGCGTGGGCGGTTCCGCTCAGACCAAGGTCGTCAAGAAGCTGTCCGGCGGTATCCGGACCGACTTGGCCCAGTACCGTGAACTGGCCGCCTTCGCGCAGTTCGCTTCCGACCTGGACGACGCCACCCGTCGCCAGCTCGAACGCGGCAAGCGCGTGGTCGAACTGCTCAAGCAGCCTCAGTACCAGCCGCAGCAAGTCTGGGAACTGGCGGTGGCCCTGTACGCCGTGAATAACGGCCACCTGGACGACCTCGAAGTCGGTCAGGTGCTGGCCTTCGAGAAGGCCCTGAAGGACTACCTGAAGGCCAAGCAAGAAGCCCTGATCCAGCGCATCGAAGACGTGAAGGAACTCTCCAAGGAAGACGACGCCGCTCTGGGCGCCGCGATCCAGGAATTCAAGAAGCACGGCACGTTTTAAGTAGCGACCGGGGCGCGCGATGCGTGCCCCGGGCAGCCCTGACAGGATAGTGGAATGGCCGGAATCAAGGAAATTCGAACCAAGATCAAGAGCGTGCAAAACACGCGCAAGATCACCAAGGCGATGGAAATGGTCGCCGCCTCCAAAATGCGCAAGGCGCAGGACCGGATGCGGACGGGCCGTCCCTACGCCACCAAGGTGCGTGCCATCGCGGCCCACCTGATGCAGGCGAACCCGGACTACACCCACCCCTACATGGTGGAACGCGAGAAGCTGTCGTCCGTGGGCGTGGTGCTGGTCACCACCGACAAGGGTCTGTGCGGCGGTCTGAATACCAACATCTCGCGCCTGGTGCTCGCGCGGATCAAGGAATTCGAACAGCAGGGCGTGCGCGTCCAGGCAACGGCGCTGGGCTCCAAGGGCCTGGGTCTGCTGAACCGTGTCGGCGTCAACGTGGTGTCTTCGGAAGTCCAGCTGGGCGATGCGCCCAACCTGGAACGTCTGATCGGCGCCATCAAGGTCCAGCTCGACGACTTCGTCGATGGCAAGGTGGACGCGGTCTATCTGGCGACCAGCCGCTTCGTCAACACCATGAAGCAGGACCCCGGCTTCATCCGCCTGCTGCCGCTGCCTTCGGGCCTGGAAGATCCTTTCCAGACCGGTTCCCAGGACGAAGAAGCCCTGAAGAGCCAATACGGTTGGGACTATCTGTACGAGCCGGATTCCCAGACCGTGATCGACGAGCTGCTGCTGCGCTACGTCGAGGGTCTGGTCTACCAGGCTGTGGCGGAAAACATGGCCAGCGAGCAATCCGCCCGGATGGTCGCCATGAAGGCCGCGTCTGACAACGCCAAGAAAGTCATCGGCGACCTCCAACTGGTCTACAACAAGACCCGCCAGGCGGCCATCACCAAGGAAATTTCGGAAATCGTGGGCGGCGCCGCCGCGGTCTGATCGACGCAAGCACCGGCAACCCAGAGATACTTATAGGACTAAACATGAGCAACGGTACCATCGTTCAGTGCATCGGCGCCGTGGTGGACATTCAGTTCCCCCGCGACAGCATCCCCAACATTTACGACGCGCTCACCTTGACCGACGAGTCCTCCGCATTCGCGGAAAAGGGCCTGACGTTCGAGGTCCAGCAGCAACTGGGCGACGGTGTCGTGCGGACCATCGCGATGGGTTCGTCCGACGGCCTGCGCCGCGGCATGGCCGTGGCCGGCACCGGCGCGCCTATCTCCGTGCCCGTGGGCACCGGCACCCTGGGCCGCATCATGGACGTGCTGGGCCGTCCGATCGACGAGCGCGGTGACATCCAGTCCGACGAAAAGCGCGCCATCCACCAGCCCGCCCCGAAGTTCGACGAACTGTCGCCTTCGGTCGAACTGCTCGAAACCGGCATCAAGGTGATCGACCTGGTCTGCCCGTTCGCCAAGGGCGGCAAGGTCGGCCTGTTCGGCGGCGCCGGCGTGGGCAAGACCGTGAACATGCTGGAACTGATCAACAACATCGCCAAGGCCCACAGCGGTCTGTCGGTGTTCGCCGGCGTGGGTGAGCGTACCCGTGAAGGCAACGACTTCTACCACGAAATGTCCGACGCGGGCGTCATCAAGCTCGACAACCTGGCGGAATCCAAGGTCGCCATGGTGTTCGGTCAGATGAACGAACCCCCCGGCAACCGTCTGCGCGTGGCCCTGTCCGGCCTGACGATGGCGGAAAAGTTCCGCGACGAAGGCCGCGACGTGCTGTTCTTCGTGGACAACATCTACCGCTACACCCTGGCCGGTACGGAAGTGTCCGCCCTGCTGGGCCGGATGCCGTCCGCCGTGGGTTACCAGCCGACGCTGGCCGAAGAAATGGGCAAGCTGCAGGAACGGATCACGTCCACCAAGACCGGCTCCATCACGTCCATCCAGGCCGTGTACGTGCCTGCCGACGACTTGACCGACCCGTCGCCTGCCACCACCTTCCTCCACCTGGACTCCACTGTGGTGCTGTCGCGTGACATCGCCGCCCTGGGGATCTACCCGGCCGTGGACCCGCTGGACTCGACCAGCCGCCAGCTCGACCCGCAAGTCGTCGGCGAAGAGCACTACAACATCGCCCGCGGCGTGCAGCAGACGCTGCAGCGCTACAAGGAACTGCGCGACATCATCGCCATTCTGGGCATGGATGAACTGTCGCCGGAAGACAAGCAGGCCGTGGCCCGCGCCCGCAAGATCCAGCGCTTCCTGTCGCAGCCCTTCCACGTGGCCGAAGTCTTCACCGGCGCGCCCGGCAAGTACGTGCCGCTGGCCGAGACCCTGCGCGGCTTCAAGATGATCGTCGAGGGCGAGTGCGACGCGCTGCCCGAGCAGGCCTTCTACATGGTGGGCGGCATCGACGAGGCCTTCGAGAAGGCCAAGACCCTCCAATAAGGATTGCACATGGCGACTCTGCACATCGAAGTGGTCAGCGCGGAAGCCTCGATCTTTTCCGGCGAGGCGGCCTTCATCGCCCTGCCGGGTGAGTCGGGCGACCTCGGCATTCTGCCGGGGCACACTCCGCTGATCTCGCGCGTGCGTCCCGGCACGCTGAAAATCCGGCGTGACGACGGCACCGAGGAATACATCTTCGTGGCCGGCGGCATCCTGGAAGTCCAGCCGAATTCCGTGACGGTGCTGTCCGACACGGCCATTCGTGCGACCGATCTGGACGAGGCCAAGGCCGTCGCCGCGCGTGAGCGCGCCGAGGAAGCCCTGCGCAACACCAAGGAAAAGGCCGACATCGCCGTGGTCGAAGCCGAACTCGCCATGCTGGCGGCCCAGGCTGCCGCTGCGCGCAAGTTCAGCCAGAAGCGCAGCTCGCACTGATCGGGTCCTTCGCGGTCAAGAAAAAGCGCCCTCGGGCGCTTTTTCTTTTGCGCATCTGTGTAAGATGATGCGGTCGGGACGGTACGCCGTCCCTGTGCATTTTCAAGACACATTTTCAAATCACACGATTTCCAGACCCAAGGGAGCATCCTCTGGAATCCCACCGGCAAGACTCCACCGATTCCCAGGCCACCGTCCCATGGCTGCTGGGCGCTTGCTGTTTTGCCAGCATTGCCTCCATGCGGGCTTGCGACACCCTGCTGCCCGCGCTCGCGGACGAGTTTTCGGTCACGGTGGGGCAGGCGTCCCGGGTCGTTTTCGTCTTTGCCGTGGCCTACGGGGTGTTCCAGCTCTGTTTCGGCCCCCTGGGCGACCGCTACGGCAAGCTGCGGGTCATCGCGCTGTGCGCCCTGGCCTGCGTGATCGGCAACGGCATCGCCTTCGTGTCTCCGAGCCTGGACTGGCTGGTGGCGGCGCGCATCGTTTCGGGCGCCTTCGCGGCAGGCATCTATCCGATGGCCATGGCCTGGGTGGGCGACAACGTCGCTTACGGCGAGCGCCAGGTGGCCCTGGCTCGCCTAGTCAGCGCCAGCGTCCTGGGCACGCTGGCCGGACAATGGGTGAGCGGGCTGATCGCCGAATGGGTGGGTTGGCGTCCGATGTTCGCCCTGTTGGCGGGGCTGTTCCTGGTGTCCGGCGGCCTGCTGCTGCGCGCGGCGCGCGGCGCCGCGCCGCCGCCGAGGGCAGCCCGTCAGGGGCGGCCCGCGCTGCTGGGCATCCTGGCGCTGCCTGCGGCGCGCTGGCTGCTGATCGTCACCGCGCTCGAAGGGGCCTTGGCCTTTGGCGCCCTGGCCTTCATGCCCAGCCTGCTGCAACGCCATCATGGGGCCTCGCTTTCGCTGGCCGGCGGCCTGACGGCGTTTTACGGTGCCGGCGGATTCTTCTATTCGCGGGTGGCCGGCCGCTTGCTGCGCCGCGTCGGTGAGGCCGGGCTGGCCGGCCTGGGCGGCGCGTCCTTGTGCCTGGGCTTTCTGGTCTTCGCCTATGCGCCCAGCCTTGTCTGGATTCCCGCCGCCTGTGCGCTATCGGGCTTCGGTTTTTACTGCCTGCACAACACCCTGCAGACCAATGCCACTCAGATGGCGCCTGCGGCGCGCGGCGCCGCCATGGCGCTGTTCGCGTGCGTGCTGTTCCTGGGCCAGTCGGTGGGCGTGCTGGCGGCCGCCTGGGTCGCCGATCACGGCTCGGATACGTTGATCTTCGCCCTCGTCGGGCCGGGCTTGCTGGTGTTGTCCCTGGTGGCGGCCCGGCGTTTCCGGGCGCGCGCGTTCAAGGAAAAAACAACATGATGATCCGTGCGCGCGGTGCGATCGCCGTGCAGGTGGTCCTGCTGGTTTCAATGGCCATCTGGGGTTTGAACATCACGCTCGTCAAACAGCTCACGAGCGCGCTCGATCCGTCGACGATCGCCATGCTGCGCATGCTGGTGGCCAGCGCGACGCTGGTCTCGATCTGGCTGGTCCGGCGCCCGGCGCGGGTGCGTCTGGACCGTCGCCAGTGGGCCGGCCTGGCGGCCTGCGCCTTTCTGATGGTTTACTTGAATCAGATTTTCTTCACCGAAGGCATGGTGCGCACCAGCGCCACCAATGGCGCCCTGCTCATGGCGCTCGGCCCGCTGGTGTCGGCGCTGCTGGCCGCGCTGGCCTTTCGCGAGCGCCTGGGTTGGGTGCGCCTGTGCGGCGTGGCGCTGGGCTTTGGCGGCGTCGCCGTCATCATCCTTGGACACAGCGGCGCCCGGCTGGCCGTGATGGGCGTGGGCGATCTGCTGGTGATCGTGGGGGTATTCAGTTTTTCCTGCGGCGGCGTGCTGATCCAGGGCATTGCGCGCCGGCTCGATGCCTTGACGATCAGCAGCGTCATCTACGCGCTGGGCGCGCTGATGCTGATCGGTCACGCCGGGCTTTGGGGCGCGGGCTATGACGGCGTGTTGCCGGACAGTGCGTGGCTCTGGTTCCTGATCGTGTTTTCAGGCGCGGTGTCGACCGCCATCGTCAACCTGATCTGGAACAATTCCATCGCCCGCATCGGCGTGGCGCGCGCCGCCGTGTTCCTGTACTGGGTGCCGGTGTTCGGCGCGGCCTTCGCCGCCCTGCTGCTGGACGAACAGCTAGGCTGGAACCACCTGGCGGGCCTGGTGGCGGTGATGGTCGGCACCTACCTGGGCACGCGGTCGCGGCGTGCGGCGTAGCAAGGGGCGCGCCGTTTCAGGCGGGACGCCTGCTGCGCAGCCGGTATCCCAGGTACAGCACGCCCAGCCACACCGGCAGCACGTAGACTGCCGGGCGGGTGTCGTCCAGTTGCGTCATCAGTCCCATCAGCAGCACCAGGAAGGCGGCGCACAGGTAGTTGGTCCAGGGATAAAAGGGCGCGGGGAATAGCAGCGCGTCGCGCGCGTGGGCCTTGCGAAACCGCATGTGGACCAGCACGATCATCATCCAGGTGGTGGCGGCCGCCGCCGTCGCCACAGCCATGATGCGCATGAAGGCGCCTTCGGGCACCAGGAAATTGACGATCACGATCGCCAGCGTGCAGGCCGACGAGAACAGCACGCCGACCCAGGGCACCTGGCGCCGGCTCAGGCGCAGAAAGACACGCGGCGCATTGCCCTGTTCGGCCAGGCTGCGGAGCATGCGGCCGTTGCTGTACATGCCGCTGTTGTAGACCGAGATCGCGGCGCTCAGCACCACCAGGTTCAGGATGTCCGGCGCGGCGGGGATGCCCAGGCGGGAAAAGATCAGCACGAAGGGGCTGCCGTTCAGGCCGACCTCGTTCCAGGGATACAGGGTCACCAGCACCGCCAGGGCGCCGATGTAGAAGATCAGGATGCGCCAGATCACCTGATTGACGGCGCGCGGGATGCTGCGCCGGGGATCGTCGGCCTCGCCTGCCGTGATGCCGATCAGTTCCGTGCCGCCGAAGGAAAACATCACCACCACCAGGGACAGCAGCAGGCCGTGGACGCCGTTGGGCAGGAAACCGCCGTGGACCCAGAGATTGTCGATTCCCGCGCCGCCGGCGCCGCGCGCGATCAGCACCCCGCCCAGCAGGATCATGCCGATGATGGCGGCGATCTTGATGAAGGCCAGCCAGAATTCGCTTTCGCCGTACAGGCGCACGTTCAGCAGGTTCAGGCCGGTGACGCTCAGCAGCACGATCAGCGCGCTGGCCCAGGCCGGGAAATCCGGCAGCCAGTAGCTGACGTAAAGACCCACCACGGAAAGTTCGGCCATGCTGACCAGAATGTATAGCAGCCAGTAGTTCCAGCCCGCCAGGAAGCCCGCGAAGCCGCCCCAGTAGCGGTAGGCGAAGTGGCTGAAGGCGCCGCTGACGGGTTCCTGGGTGGACATTTCCCCCTGGAAGCGCAGGATCAGATAGATGGCCAGGCCGCCGATCAGGTAGGACAGGATGATGCCGGGGCCGACGAGCAGGATCGAGGCGGCCGAGCCGTAGAACAGGCCGGTGCCGATGGCGCCGCCCAGGGCGATCATCTGGATGTGGCGGTTTTTCAGGCTGCGCGCCAGCGTGGCGGGCGGCGTCCCGGATGCGGAAGGAGAGTCGGGCATGGAGGGGAAATGCGTGGAAGGTCGGGGGCGTCCCGGTCGGGCGCCATGGTCGGATCGGGTGCCCGGGGTGCGTCGGGAGGTTCAGGCGCCCGGGGCGTCTTGGGCGCCGTCAGGGACGGGCACGTCCGCCGCCGGCCCCCGGGTCTTCAGGATCTGGTGCAGGTGTTCGACCTGCGGCGCCAGCGTGCTGCAGGCCTCGGCCCAGGCGGCGGCCTGGACGGCGTCATGCCGGGGCGGCGCCCAGATGGCGTCCGGGAAGCAGGGGTCGCCGCGCCAGCGGGGGATCAGGTGCCAATGCAGATGGGGCACCTGGTTGCCGAGACTGGCCAGATTGATCTTGTCGGGCCGCAGCAAGGCCCGCTGCAGGCGTTCGACCTGAAATACGGTGCGCATCAGGTGCAGGCGGTCCATGGGATCGATGTCCGTCATCTCCGCCACGTGGCGCTGCCAGATGACGCGCACATAGCCCGGGTGCCGGGGATCGTCCACGCGGATGATGCGCAGCTTGTCGTCCTGCCAGAGCAGGGGGGCGTGGTCCGAAACGCAGAGCGGGCAGTCGGGAGAAAAGGCCATGGCGAAGACGGAGGGAGGGCGGGGCCTGCCGCCCGCCAACGCAGGCGCAGGGACGGGGTGCGGTCAGCGGGCGAAGAACAGTTCGTGCAGGGCGGTGCCGGGATCAGGCGCGCGCATGAAGGCCTCGCCGACCAGGAAGGCCTGAACGCCGTATTCGCGCATGCGGTCGGCGTCCTCGGGCAGCAGAATGCCGCTTTCGGTCACGACCCGCTTGCCCGCCGGCACGTCCTTGAGCATCGCCAAGGTGGTTTCCAGGCGCGTCTCGAAGGTCCGCAGATTGCGATTGTTGATGCCGACCAGCGGGGTGTTCAGCGACAGGGCCGCGTCCAGTTCCTCGCGGTCGTGGACTTCGACCAGCACGTCCATGCCCAGGTCGGCGGCCACGGTTTCCAATTCGCGCATCTGGGCGGGCGCCAGGGCGGCGGCGATCAGCAGAATGCAGTCGGCGCCCAGCGCCCGGGCGTGGATGACCTGATAGGGGTCGATCAGGAAGTCCTTGCGCAGCACCGGCAGGCTGCAGGCGGCGCGCGCCTGGCGCAGGTGGTCGTAGCCCCCCTGAAAGTACTGCACGTCGGTCAGGACCGACAGGCAGGCCGCGCCGTGGCAGGCGTAGCTGGCGGCGATGTCCGCCGGGCGGAAGTCCTCGCGGATCACGCCCTTGGAGGGCGAGGCGCGTTTGATTTCCGCGATCACCCCGGGCTTGCCCTGGGCGATCTTGTCTTCGATGGCGCGCGCAAAGCCGCGGATGTCCTGGCGGCTCTGGGCTTCGCGCAGGACCTCGGATTCACTGCGCATCTGCCGCGCGGTGGCGACTTCGGTGCGCTTGGTATCCAGGATTTTGGCCAGGATGTCATTCATGCGGAGAACCTTTGCGTGTATTGGCGGAATTGTTCCAGCTTGTCGCGCGCGGCGCCCGAGGCGATCAGTTCGAAGGCCTGGCGGATGCCGTCGCCGATCGAGTCGGCGCGGTTGCCGGCGTACAAGGCCAGGCCGGCGTTCAGGGCGACGATGTCGCGGGCGGTGCCGGCGGTGTTGTTCAGGGCGGCGCGCACCAGTTGCGCGGATTCGTCGCGGTTGGCGACTTTGATGCTGCGGTTGGACACCATGGCCATCCCGAAGTCTTCGGGATGGATCTCGTATTCGCGGACCTCGCCGTCCTTCAGTTCGCCCACCAGGGACGCTGCGCCCAGCGAGGCCTCGTCCATGCCGTCCTTGCCGTGCACGATCAGCACGTGGCGCGAGCCCAGGCGCTGCAGCACGCGCACCAGGATGCCGACCAGGTCGGGGTGGAACACGCCCATGAGCTGGTTGGCGGCTCCGGCCGGGTTGGTCAGCGGTCCGAGGATGTTGAAAATCGTGCGCACGCCCAGTTCGCGGCGCACGGCGGCGACGTTCTTCATGGCGCCGTGGTGGGCCGGGGCGAACATGAAGCCGATGCCGGTGGCCTCGATGGATTCGGCGACCTGGGCAGGCGTGGCGGTGACCTGGATGCCCAGGGCTTCCAGCACGTCGGCGCTGCCCGACGAGGATGAGGCGCTGCGGTTGCCGTGCTTGGCGATTTTCACCCCGCCTGCGGCGGCGACGAACATGGAGGCGGTAGAGATGTTGAAGGTGTGCGAACCGTCCCCGCCCGTGCCGCACATGTCCAGCAGTTCCTCGGGGTAGGGGGTGTCCACGCTCAGGGCGAATTCGCGCATGACCTGGGCGGCCGCCGTGATCTCGCCGACGGTTTCCTTCTTGACCCGCAGGCCCATCAGCAGGGCGCTGGCCAACTGGGGGGACATTTCCCCGCGCATCAGCATGCGCATCAGTTCCAGCATTTCGTCGTGGAAGATTTCCCGGTGCTCGATGCAGCGAGCCAGGGCTTCGTTGGGGGTGATCGGCGGCATGGTTGTTCCTTCTGTCTTCGTGTCTGTTCAGGTGGTCCGGTGCGGGGGCGTCAGAGTTCCAGGAAATTGCGCAGCAGCGCGTGGCCGTGTTCGCTGAGCACGGATTCCGGATGGAACTGCACGCCGTAGACGGGCAGGGTCTTGTGGGCGACGCCCATGATCTCGCCGTCGGCGGTCTCGGCGGTGATGTCCAGGCAGTCGGGCAGCGAGGCGCGCTCGATCGCCAGGGAATGATAGCGAGTGACGGTATAGGGCGAGGGCAGTCCTGCGAAGACATCGGTGCCCCGGTGCGTGATGGGCGAAACTTTGCCGTGCATGATTTCCCGGGCGCGCACGATGCGGCCGCCATAGGCCGCGCCGATGGCCTGGTGTCCCAGGCAAACGCCCAGGATGGGCTTTTTGCCGGCGAAGTGCCGGATCAGCTCGATGGAGATGCCGGCCTCGGCAGGCGAGCACGGCCCCGGGGACACGCAGATGCGGTCCGGGTCGATCGCCTCGATGCCCGCGAGGTCGATCTGGTCGTTGCGCACGACCTCGACCCGGGCGCCGAGTTCGCCGAAATACTGCACCAGGTTGTAGGTGAAGGAGTCGTAGTTGTCCAGCATCAGCAGCTTCATGATCGGATCGTCCTGGTCAGTGTCGGGAAACGAGCGCGCACACCGAAGCGGGCCGCGAAGGCTGGGGGATGCCGGAGGGGGAGAGTGATACGGACATGGTCTTCCTTGGAGTCAGGAGCCGCCGCACCGGAGATAGATTCACGAAGACCTATGCCTGCCAGAACGGCGGCAAGGTGCGATGAATCACGCATGAGGATGCCGCCCCTAGGAGGAGCGCCACCAGAACGAAGCGTGCACGGTCGCAAGTGAAATCATGGTGGGCATTCTACTGTGCGGCGCGAACCTTGTCGAGCGGGGTAAATACCGAGGGGTTTCTCAATTAGATTGGTATGACCATTTTATATATTTTGGATTGACCAATTTACAGCTCAACTTCTATAATTCCATCTGGATGATGCTTGCGCTCTGAACGGATTCTCCTGAACCATGCGCCTTTCCGACCGACTTGCGGTACAGCTCCGGGCCCTGATCGATGAACAGGGCCTGAAGCCGGGCGACCGCCTGCCGGCCGAGCGCCGCTTGGCCGAAGCGCTGGGCGCCTCGCGGCCTTCGGTCCGCGAGGCCATCCGCCAATTGGCCAGCCAGGGATTGTTGCGCAGCCGGCAGGGGGGTGGCACGTACGTCCAGGCCGCCGAATCCGCCGTCGACTGGCCCGACCGGCATCTGATGCGCCCGCTGGACGAACTGGTGTCCGACGACCCCGAATACCGCTACGATGTGCTGGAAGCCCGCTATGCGCTGGAGGGCAGCACCGCCTGGCATGCCGCTGTGCGCGCCACGGCCCAGGATCGTCAGGCGATCATGCGGTGCTTCGACGACATGCAGCATTTTCAGGAGCAGGGGGATCCGGCACAGGCGGCGCAGGCCGATGTCCAGTTCCACCTGGCCATCGCGCAAGCGTCCCATAATGTGGTGCTGTTGCAGATGATGCGGGGCGTGTTCGAATTGCTGCGCGCCACCGTCACCGAAAACCGCCAGCGTATGTACCAGGTCCAGCATACCCAGGACCAGTTGACGGCCCAGCACCGGGCGCTGATGGACGCCATCCTGCGCGGCGACGCCGAGGCCGCCCGGTCTGCGGTCTGGCAGCATCTGGAATTCGTGCACGGCCACGTGCGCAAGTTCGACGAAGACGAGGCACGCCTCGCCCGTTTCTCCCGTTTGCCACCTTTCACACTGACATCATGATCATTTCCGCTTCCACTGATTACCGCGAAGCCGCCCGGCGCCGCCTGCCCCCCTTTCTGTTCCATTACGGAGACGGCGGGGCGTACGCCGAATACACGCTGCAGCACAACGTCAGCGACCTGGCGGGGGTGGCGTTGCGTCAGCGGGTGCTCAACGACATGTCGCAACTGGATCTGTCCACGCGGCTGTTCGGCGAGACCCTGTCCATGCCGGTGGCCCTGGCGCCGGTGGGCCTGACGGGGATGTACGCGCGCCGGGGCGAGGTCCAGGTGGCGCGGGCTGCGGATCGCAAAGGCATTCCCTACACCATGTCCACCGTGTCGGTCTGCCCCATCGAAGAAGTCGCACCCGAGATCAGCCGGCCCATGTGGTTCCAGCTTTATGTGCTGAAAGACCGGGGCTTCATGAAGAGCGTGCTGGAGCGCGCCCAGGCGGCCGGAGTGTCGACGCTGGTGTTCACCGTGGACATGCCGGTGCCGGGCGCGCGCTACCGCGATGCCCACGCGGGGATGAGCGGCCCGTACGCCGCCCTGCGCCGCTATGCCCAGGCCGTGCTGCATCCGCGCTGGGCCTGGGATGTGGGCCTGTGGGGCCGGCCGCATGATCTGGGCAATGTGTCCAGGTACCTGGGCAAGCCGACAGGGCTGGAGGACTACATCGGCTGGCTGGGCGCCAATTTCGACCCCTCGATTTCCTGGAAGGATCTGCAGTGGATCCGCGATTTCTGGAAGGGGCCGATGATCATCAAGGGCATTCTGGACCCGGACGATGCGCGCGAGGCCGTGCGTTTCGGGGCCGACGGCATCGTGGTGTCCAATCACGGCGGGCGGCAACTGGACGGGGTGCTGTCCACCGCCCGCGCCTTGCCGGCGATCGCCGACGCGGTCAAAGGCCAGATCACGCTGCTGGCGGATTCGGGTGTCCGCACCGGTCTGGACGTGGTGCGCATGCTGGCGCTGGGCGCCGACACGGTGCTGCTCGGCCGCGCCTGGCTCTACGCCCTGGCGGCCGGCGGCGAGGCGGGCGTCGCGAATCTGCTGGACCTGATCGAAAAGGAAATGCGCGTGGCCATGACGCTGACCGGCGCGCGTACCATCGCCGACATCACGCGGGATCTGCTGGTGCGTGACTGATACTGTGCTGCGCAAGCGTGAAGCCTGCGCGGCGTGGGGATAAGCCCGGACACAGGACAGTCCTTGAGGACTGGCCTGTGCCTGGCGCATCCGAGCGGCATGCAGGCCGCGAGGTGGGTGCGAGCGGGCGTAGACCGCGCGGCGTGGGGGCCCTTTTTGCCGCCGGGCCGCCCCAAGGCAAAAAGCGCCCCCTTGGGGGGCAGCGAGTGGGCGTAGACCGCGCAGCGTGGGGGCCCTTGCCCTTCAAATAGGCTCGTCCAGCCCGAATTGCACCTGTTCCGCCGCGCGCAGCAGGGCGCGGGCCTTGGCCTCGGTTTCCTGCCATTCCTTTTCGGGGTCCGAATCGGCGACGATGCCGGCGGCGGCCTGCACGTACAGCATGCCGTCGCGGACGATGCCGGTGCGGATGGCGATGGCCAGGTCCATTTCGCCGCCGTAGCTCATGTAGCCGGCGGCGCCGCCGTAGATGCCACGGCGCACGGGTTCCAGTTCATCGATGATTTCCATGGCGCGGACCTTGGGCGCGCCGGTCAGGGTGCCGGCCGGGAAGGTCGCGCGCAGCACATCGATGTTGCTCATGCCGTCGTTCAGTTCGCCGCGCACGTTGGATACCAGGTGCATGACGTGGGAATAGCGCTCGATGGCCATGGTGTCGGTGACTTCGACCGTGCCGGCCTTGGACACGCGGCCGATGTCGTTGCGCGCCAGATCGATCAGCATGACGTGTTCGGCGCGTTCCTTGGGATCGGCCAGCAGTTCCTGTTCCAGGCGCAGATCGTCGTCCTGGGTGGCGCCGCGCTTGCGCGTGCCGGCCAGGGGGCGGATGGTGACCATCTCGCGGGCGCGGCCGTCCTCGAATTCGCGGTCCTGGCGCACCAGGATCTCCGGCGAGGCGCCCACCACGTGGAAGGAATCGAAGTTCCAGTAGTACATATAGGGCGAGGGGTTCAGGGACCGCAGCGCCCGGTACAGCGACAGCGGCGAGTCGCGGAAGGGCTTGGCGATGACCTGGCCGATCTGGACCTGCATCAGGTCGCCGGCGGCGATGTAGTCCTTGGCCTTGCGCACGGCGTCCAGGTAGTCGTCCTTTTTGAACTCGCGTTCCGTGGGCGTCTGCATGCTGGCGTAGGCATAGGGGATGACCACGGGCGTACGCAGTTTTTCGCGCAGGGCCTTCAGGCGGCGGCGGGCCAGGGCGTAGGCTTCGGGCTGCCGGGGGTCGGCGTAGACGATCAGGTAGGTGCGGCCGGCCAGGTTGTCGACGATGACCAGTTCATCCACCTGCATCAGCATGATGTCGGGCGTGCCGGGCTGCTGGCCGGCGGGACGCGGCTTGACGCACGGCCCCAGGCGCGGCTCGATGTGGCGCACGGTGTCGTAGCCGAAGTAGCCCGCCAGACCGCCGGCGAAGCGCGGCATGCCGGGGCGCATGGCGACGCGGAAGCGCTGCTGGAAGGACTCGATGAAGGCCAGCGGATCGCCTTCGTGGGTTTCCTCGACCTGGCCGCGCGTGACGACCTCGGTGGTGGTGCCGGTGGCGCGGATCAGGGTCTTGGCCGGCAGGCCGATGAAGGAGTAGCGGCCGAAGCGTTCGCCACCCACCACGGATTCCATCAGGCAGCTGTTGCGGCCGGCCTCCGGACCGGCGTGGGCCAGCTTCAGATAGATCGCCAGCGGCGTGTCCAGGTCGGCGTAGGTTTCCGCGATCAGTGGAATCCGGTTGTAGCCTTGGGCGGCCAGTGCGTTGAATTCGATTTCTGTCATGGTGGTCTCTGGGTGGGGGGTACAGACCGGGACAGAAACAACACAGCCCGGCCGATCAAGGGTCCGGGCTGCGGGGGTGGGCGTCGCGGGAAGGCCCGCACACCGTGTAACCGTTATGACCCGGAATGAAAACACCACCAGCGCCAATAGGCGCCGGCGGTGATCGGGTAATAACGGATGATGTTCATGCGTGTTCGGTCGGTGAAGTCGCGTCGGCGGCCCACTGGGCGGCCTCGACGATGGAGGTCACTATAGCATCCACGGGCAGCTCCTGCACGGGCCGGCCTTCGTTGTAGCCGTAGGGCAGGGTCAGCACGCGGATGCCGGCGGCGTTCGCAGCCAGGGCGTCGTTGATCGAGTCGCCGATGAACAGGGCCTGGGCGGGGGTGATGCCCAGCAGGTCGCAGGTGTGAAACAGCGGCATGGGGTCGGGCTTTTTGCGCTCGCAGGTGTCGCCGCAGACCACGACGTCGAAATAGCCGTCCAGACCCATCTGGCGCAGCAGGGGAAGGGTGAATTCGGTGCTTTTGTTGGTGACCACGGCCAGGCGCGCGCCCTGGTCGCGGAAGGCCTGCAGGCCCGCCACCACGCCGGGGTAGATGCGGCTGCGCTGGCCGTTCAGGGCGCGGTAGTGGTCCTGGTAGCGGGCCAGGCCGCGCATCACCATGTCCACGCTGGCGGGTTTGCCCTCGTGGCCCAGGGTGCGGATGACCAGTTGTTCCACGCCTTTGCCGACGTAGGCGGCGATGGTGCTTTCGGCGATCGGCGCCAGGCCCATGTCCTGGCGCATGGCGTTGGCGGCGTCCGCCAGATCGGGGATGGTGTCCAGCAGGGTGCCGTCCAGGTCGAACAGAATTCCGGAAAATTGCATGATGTCGCGTGCCGGGGAAAGCGGCCGAACCGGATCGGCGGCCAGGTGAATCATAGGGACGCCGGAACAGATGGGGCTGGGCTGCCGGCGGCGGCGGGCGTCATCGTATCATTACTGGAGGTGATATGCCGCTCGGTTTCTGGTGACGAACCCTCAGTGATCCGAACCGCCTGCGCCCAGTCGGCGCTGATCCCGGCGGCGGGCGTCGCCCTGGGTGATGCCGTCGCGCAGGGCGGCGATCACGCGCGGGTAGTCCGGCTGGCCGAACACGGCGGAACCTGCCACGAACGCGTCGGCCCCGGCGGCGCGGATGGCGGCGATATTGTCGACCTTGACCCCGCCGTCGACTTCCAGGTCGATCGCCTGGCCGCCTTCGGCACGCCAGCGGTCGATGCGCGCGCGCGCCTGGGCGAGCTTGTCCAGCGTGTGCGGGATGAAGGACTGGCCGCCGAATCCCGGGTTGACCGACATCAGCAGGACCAGGTCCAGGCGCTCCATGACGTGATCCATCCATTCCAGCGAGGTGGCCGGATTGAACACCAGGCCGGCGCGGCAGCCGTGGTCGCGGATCAGGGCCAGGGTGCGGTCGACGTGGCGCGAGGCTTCAGGGTGAAAGCTGATGATGTTCGCGCCGGCCTTGGCGAAGGCGGGCACCAGCGCGTCCACGGGTTCGACCATCAGGTGCACGTCGATGGGGGCCGTGGTGTGGGGGCGCAGGGCGGCGCACACCATGGGGCCCACGGTCAGGTTGGGGACGTAGTGATTGTCCATGACGTCGAGGTGGATCCAGTCGGCGCCGGCGGCCACGACATGGGCGACTTCCTCGCCCAGGCGGGCGAAGTCGGCGGACAGCAGGCTGGGGGCGATGCGGGCGGCGGGCAGTTCGGTCATGGCGAAAGAGGGTCCGGATATGTCATGATGACGGTTTGCAGTCCTCCATTTTAGTGCACCCCCGGGTGCGATCCCGTGCGTATGAAAATCCATTGGTGGCCCGTGGCCGCGCTGGCCCTCCTGAGCGCCTGTTCTTCGGTGCCGCTCGAAGAATCCACTCCCGGCAGCGCATCCGGCGCTGCCGTGTCGGTCGAGCAGCCCCTGACCGTTCCGCCGCTGTCTGCCTTGCCGGAAACCCCCGCGCGGCCCCTGCAGGGACGCTATACGGCGGTCTCCTGGGACAGTGTGCCGGGCTGGGGGAATGACGATCTGACCCATGTCTGGAAAGGGCTGCTGAACGATTGCCGGGGCTTGATGCGGCCCGTGTCGGGTTCGCTGGCGCTGCCTGCGCGTGCGGCGCCCCGGGCCTGGCAGCCGGTCTGCCAGGCGGCGCTGCAATCCGGCCTGGGGCCCGAGGCCGGCGGCCCGGCCGTGCGCCGCTTCCTGCAGGACCAGTTGCGCCCGTGGCGGCTGGACGACGGCGCCGGTCAGGCCGCCGCCGGGACGGCGACGGGCTATTACGAACCGCTCATCCGCGCATCGCGTACGCGCACCGGAGCCTATCAATGGCCGCTCTACGCCGCGCCGGACGATCTTCTGACCATCGACCTGGGATCGGTCTATCCGGAACTGGCCGGCAAGCGGGTGCGCGGCAAACTCGACGGCCGTCGGGTCGTGCCCTACGACACGCGGGCCCAGATCACGTCTGACCCGGCCCGCCAGCCGGCTGCGATCGTCTGGGCGGATGATCCCGTCGAAGCCTTCTTCCTGCAGATCCAGGGGTCGGGGCGGGCCGTGCTGCCCGATGGCGGGGTGCTGCGGCTGGCGTATGCCGACCACAACGGCCGGCCCTACGCGTCCATCGGCCAGTGGCTGGCCCGGCAGGGCGAGATGCCGCTGGCGCAGACGTCCATGCAGAACATCAAGGCCTGGGCGCGTTCTCATCCCGACCGCGTGCCGGAACTGCTGAACGTGAATCCGGCCATGGTGTTCTTCCGCGAGGAAGCCATCACCGATCCGGAACTCGGTCCCCGGGGCGCCTATGGGGTCCCGCTGTTGCCGCAGCGCGCGATTGCGGTCGATCCGGCCTTTGTCCCGCTGGGTACGCCGGTCTTCCTGGAAACCGGCCCCCAAGGCGGCGCTGCGCCGCTGCGGCGGCTGGTGTTCGCCCAGGATACGGGCGCGGCGATCAAGGGCGCCGCCCGGGCTGACTTTTATTGGGGCACCGGCGACGAGGCCGGCGCGCGCGCCGGCCGCATGAAACAAGCCAGCCGGATGTGGCTGCTGTGGCCTGCGCGGGCCGGGGCGCCGTCGGCGCGTTGAACCCTTTGGCCTGGCGCAATTCGTCCGGCGGCACGGCGCAGTATGATGAGCACATGAAGCATCAGGAACCCATTCTCGTCTGCGGCACCGGCATCGCCGGCCTGGCCTGCGCGCTGGGGCTGGCCCGGGCGGGCCTGCCCGCCGCCCTGCTGGGGCCGCGCCAGGTCCCGGCCATGCGCGCGGCGGACGACTACCATCCGCGTGTCTACGCGATTTCACCGGCCAGCCGCGACCTGCTCGACCGCCTGGGCGCCTGGCGGTTGATGGACGCGCGCCGCGTCACCGCCGTCGAGGCCATGGAAATCCAGGGCGATGCCGAGGGCCGCCTGGACCTGTCCGCCTGGCAGGACGCGCGCGACACGCTGGCCTGGATCGTTGAATCCGGGGAAATCGAACGCGCGCTCCAGCAGGCCGTGCAGGTCATGGGGATCGAATGGCACGAAGACCGCTTCGAGCGCCTGGAAACCCGTGGCCTGGGCGTGCGGGTGACGACCGGACAGGGCCGTGCGCTGGATGCCGCGCTGCTGGTGGGCGCCGACGGTGCGCGTTCGCCGGTCCGGCTGGCGTCCGGCATCGAACATCATTACACGCCGTATGGCGACATGGGCGTGGTCGCGCACCTGGACATCGGCCTGCCGCATCAGAATCGTGCCTGCCAGTGGTTCACGGGCGACAGCGTATTCGCGCTGCTGCCCATGCCGGATACGACGGATGGTCCGCAGGCGTCTCTGGTATGGTCCATGCTCGAAGGCCGGGCGCGCGAATGGCAGGCGATGGACGCCGACGCCCAGCAGGCGTTTTTTGCTGCGCACGCGCGGGCCATTACGGGCGATCGCCTGGGGCCGCTGCGTCTGCGTACGCGCCCCCAGGGCTTCCCGCTGACGCTGGAACGCAGCGCCATGGCGGCGCCGGGTGTCGCCTTGGTGGGTGATGCCGCGCATCGGGTGCATCCGCTTGCCGGGCAGGGCCTGAACCTGGGCCTGGGCGACGTGAAGGATCTGCTGGACGTGCTGCGGACACGCGAGCCCCAGCGCGCGCCGGGTGACCCTCGGGTCCTGGCGCGTTATCGCCGCCGCCGGGCCGAGCCCGTCTGGGCCATGGGCCTGGTCACGGATGGCCTGCACCGGCTGTTCGGCGCCTCCAATGCCCCGACGGCCTGGGCGCGCAACCAGGGCATGCGTCTCGTCGACGGCCTGCCTTTTTTGAAACGCCGCCTGATCCGGGCTGCCGTCGGCGATTGAGTTCATCACTGAGGTTTTTTCCATGAAACACCCCCTGAGCCTGGCCGCGCTGCTGCTGTGCGGCAGCCTGTCCACCCTGGTCCAACCCGCGCTGGCGGAGCCGTCCGGCGACCAGGTCTTGAGCACCCAGTCGTCCTCCCGGGCCGCGCCCGCCGAATCGTCCGCCCCCGCGCGTGACGGTACGAAGGACCGCGTCCTGTCCACCTCGCCCGCCCAGTCCGATTCGGCCCGGGCCGTCGCCCGCGTCTTCGAGCAGCGCTTTCCCGGGATCCAGGTGGACGCCGTCCGGGTGACGCCCATGAACGGGATTTTCGAGGTCCAGGTCGGCATGGACCTGCTGTACACCGATGCCCAGGTGGATTACGTGCTGCAGGGTTCGATGATCGACGCCCAGGCGCGCCGCGACCTGACGGCCGAACGGCTCGAAGCCTTGCAACAGGTGGCTTTTGACAGCCTGCCGCTGGATCATGCGATCAAGCAGGTCAAGGGCACCGGCGCGCGCAAGGTCGCCGTGTTCGAGGACCCCAACTGCGGCTACTGCAAGCAGTTGCACCGCACCCTGGAAGACGTGGACAACGTCACGGTCTACACCTTTCTGTTCCCGATCCTGTCGCCGGATTCCACCACGCGTTCGCGCGATATCTGGTGCGCGGCCGACCCGGCCAAGGCCTGGAAGGCCTGGATGTTGAACGGCCAGGACCCGGCCAAGGCTGAATGCGACACGCCGATCCAGACCAATCTGGTCCTGGGGCGCAAGCTGAACGTGCAAGGCACGCCGGCCCTGTTCTTCGCCGACGGCACGCGCGTCAACGGCGCGCTGCCGCTGGAAGCGCTGAAGCAGAAGCTGGACGCGCAAGGTTAGTATCCACGCCCGTCAGCTTTTCCGGATTGAGCACCCGCATCACGGACAGGATGCGGGCGCCGTCCGTCTCGAACGACGACACGGCGAAAATACGGCCGTCGATCCGGGCGATGGCGCCGGTGCGGCCATTGACCCGGCCCGCCTCGATCGAGAAGTCCGGGGGCAGCTTGCCCAGCACGCCGATCTCCAGGCGCGCGATGCGCCGGGCGCCGATGATGGGGCGCCGCGACGCGCCGACCTTGCCGCCGCCGTCGCTCAGGTAGACGGCCTCGGGGGCGAGCAGTTCGGCAATGCGCCCGGCGTCGCGGGCCTGGACGGCCTGAACGTACTGCTGCACCAATCGCTGGTGCGCGGCCTCGGAGACCTCGAAGCGCGGCTTGTCGCGGCCGACGCGTTCGCGGGCGCGATGCACCAGTTGGCGGCAGGCCGCTTCGCTCTTGCCCAGTGCCGTGGCGATGTCCGCATAGGCGCAATCGAACACGTCGTGCATCAGGAAGCCCACGCGCTCCTCGGCGGACAATCTTTGCAGGACGAGCAGCAGGGCCATGGAAAGCTCCGAGGCCAGCTCCGTCGCCTGGTCGGCGGGCGGCTCCATCGCCACCAGAGGTTCGGGCAGCCAGGGGCCGATATAGGCTTCGCGCTCGACCTGGAGCGCGCGCAAGCGGTCCACGCACAGGCGCGAGAGCACGGTCACGAGCCAGGCCTCCATCGAGCGCACGTCCTCGGGCTGCCTGGCATGCCAGCGTAAAAAGGCCTCCTGCACGGCGTCCTCGGCCTCTTGCCGCAGGCCGAGCATCCGGTAGGCCAGCCGAAACAGGCGGGGGCGCAGTGCGGCCAGCGCCTGGTCGTTTGCCATCTCGTTTTCCATCGGGACATTCACCTTGGCCATTGCCGCCACGAATTGCCGCCACGATATAACAAGACGAACCGGCATGCGCCTGTGTGACAGCCGTGCGGCATTTTCAGGAAGATTTTCGGGCGGCGGTCACAACTCCGCCGGCTCATCCGTCTTGATGGGTGTACTCGACTGAAAGGTCGCGTCACTGCGACGCGACCTTGCCAGGCGATCCACGCCCCTCTTGAAAGGATGAATCCATGCACATGCAACCTCGACTGAACTTCTTCGCCGAAGCACCCGAGCAGATGAAGGCCGTGATGGGCCTGAAGCAGGCCATCGATGAATGCGGCCTGGAACGCTCGCTCATACATCTCGTCAATCTGCGTGCCTCACAGATCAACGGCTGCTCGTACTGCGTCGACATGCACAGCCGCGAAGCCCGTGAAGACGGGGACACCGAGCAGCGCGTCTTTCTGGTCTCGGCCTGGAAGGAATCCCCTTTGTTTTCGGCGCGCGAGCGCGCGGCGCTGGCGTGGGTCGAACGGGTGACGCTCGTCGCCGATGGCGGCGTCCCGGATGTACTCTATGAACAGGCGCTCCAGCATTTCAGCAAGAGCGAACTCTCCCGGCTGACCGTTGCCATCGGCTTGATCAATACCTTCAACCGGCTGTGCATCGCGTTTCATTCGATTCACGAGGTGCGCGAGGCCGCCCCTATGGCGGGGTGAAGTGGCGCGCGGCGCTTGCGCAGCCGCCTCGGCGTGAGGATTGCCCGAACCGAGGCGTGCTGGACAGCCGTCAGTGCAGCAAGGTCCAGGCGCCGTCCTTGACGGTGATGAGTTCGCGTCCGCGCTTGTCAAAGCCGCTGTGATCCTCGGGCGTCATGGAATAGACCCCCTGGGTGGCCACCAGTTCGTGGGTCTGCTCCAGGGCATCGCGCAGGGCGCGGCGGAATTCCGGTGTGCCCGGCTGGGCGGATTTCAGGGCTGTGGGGATGGCGTGTTGCAGCAGCAGGCCGGCATCGTAGACGTTGGCCCCGAAGGTGGCCGGTGTTTCGCCGTACTTGGCCTGGTAGCGCTGGATGTAGTCCTGGACGATGGGCTTGGACGGGTTGCTGTCGGGGATTTCGGGCAGCACCAGCATCAGGCTGGCGGCCAGGATGGTGCCTTCGGCCGATTTGCCGGCGAATTTCAGGAAGGCGGGCAGGGCGGCGCCGTGGGTTTGGTAGAACCGGCCCTTGTAGCCTTGTTGCGCCAGCGTCGTCTGCGGCAATGCGGCAGCGCCGCCGGTGCCGGCGACCAGGATGGCGTCGGGCTTGGCGGCCAGCAGCTTCAAGGCCTGTCCGGTGACAGAGGTGTCGGTGCGCTGGTAGCGCTCGGTCGCGATCAGGTCCAGGCCCTGGTCTTTGGCCATGCGGCTGAAGACCTGATACCAGTCGTCGCCGTAGGCGTCCGCAAAACCGATGAAGCCGACGGTCTTGATGCCGCGTTTGACCATGTCCTGGACCAGGGCCTGGGCGATGATGTCGGTGTTCTGGGTGGTCTTGAAGGCCCACTTCTTTTGTTCGGTCATGGGCAGCACCACCGAGGCTGCGCCCACGGGGGCCAGCATCGGCGTGCCGGATTCGGCCGCGAACTGCAGCACGCTCATGGAGTTGGGCGAGCCGGTCGGGCCGATGAGGGCATCCACGTGCGATTCGGTGATCAGTTTCTTGAAGGCCGTGACGGTCTGCGTCGGATCGCTGGCGTCGTCCAGGGTGATGTATTCGATGGTCTGGCCGCCCGCCTGGGTCGGCAGCAGCGGCACGGTGTTTTTCTGGGGAATGCCGACCAGGGCTGTCGGGCCGGTGGCGGACACGACCACGCCGACTTTGACCTGGGCATGGGCGTGGAGCGGAAAGGCCAAAGCCAGCACGGCCGCCAGCGCGGCGCCAGGGATGCGGATGTTCACGGCGGATGTCTCCTGAATGAAGCACGGCCCGCGAGTGCGGGCCGTGCGCAGATCTCACACGATTGTAATGAAAAGCCCTAGAATTCGGTCCATTCCCCGGTATCCGCGGAGGCCGGGGCAGGCTTGCCGGGTGCGCGCAGGGCGGGCTTGGCGGCAGCGCGGGCAGCGGGCGCGTCGGCCGCGGAGGCGCTGCGGGCACGTTGCGGCGCCGGGCTGACGACCTTTTCCGGTGCCGAGGGCAGACGCGGCGGCTGGGAAGCGCGCGCGGCGCCGGCGCCCGGGGCAGCCCCCGCCTGAGCGCTTGATTGCGTGCGGGACTGGGCGCCTGGCTGCGCGCCGGCCCCGGCGTCGGTCTTGCTCAGGGTGAAGGTGGCGACCAGTTGCGCCAGGGTGTCGGCCTGCTCCTGCAGGCTGGTGGCCGCGGCCGCCGATTCTTCGACCAGGCTGGCGTTCTGGCGGGTGACGTCGTCCATCTGGGTGACGGCGGAGTTGATTTCCTCGATCCCCGTGGTCTGTTCGCGGCTGGCTGCGCTGATCTCGCCCATGATGTCGGTGACGCGATTGATGCCGTCGACGATGTCCTGCATCGTGGCGCCCGCGCGCGAGGCCTGCTCGTTGCCCTTGGCGGTGGATTCCACCGAGGTGTCGATCAGGCCCTTGATTTCCTTGGCGGCGCCGGCCGATCGTTGCGCCAGCGCGCGAACTTCAGAGGCGACCACGGCGAAGCCGCGGCCCTGCTCACCCGCGCGGGCGGCTTCGACCGCCGCGTTCAGGGCCAGGATGTTGGTCTGGAAGGCGATGGAATCGATCACCCCGATGATGTCGGCGACCTGCTGGGACTTGGTGTTGATCTCGCTCATGGTGGAGACCAGCTCGGCGACGATGGCGCCGCCGTCCGTGGCGGTCTTGGCGGCGGAGGCCGCCAGGGTGTTGGCCTGCTGGGCGTTGTCGGCGTTCTGGCGCACGGTGGCGGTGATCTGCTCCATCGTGGCGGCGGTCTCGGCCAGGGAGCTGGCCTGTTGTTCCGTGCGCGAGGACAGGTCCAGGTTGCCGGCGCTGATCTCGGCCGAGGCCGAGGCGATCGCGTCCGAGCCGGTGCGGATTTCGCTGACGGTGCTCCGCAAGTCCTGGCCCATGTTGCGCAGCGCCTGTTCCAGCAGGGTGACTTCGTCCTTGCCTTGGGGGTGGATGTCCTGGCTGAGGTCGCGTTGGGAGACGGAGCCGGCCAGCGCCACGGCGTGGCGCAACGGGTGGGTGATGGAGCGCGTCACGCGCCAGGAGAACAGCGGTCCCAGGATCAGGGCCAGCAGGGTGGCCACTGCCAGGATGCTCAGGCCCAGTTCGGTGGCCCGCTTGCTTTCGCTGAACAGATGGCTGACGAAGTCGCCCTGGAATTTGGACAGCTTGTCGATCTCGGCGATGTACGTGGCCGTGATCTTGGGCATTTCCACGTTGAAGAAGGTGTCGGCCTTGGCGTAGTCGCCGTTGTCCAGGTCCTTGAAGGCCTGGGTGCGGCCCGTCACGTAGGATTCGCGGGCTTTCATCGCGTTGCCGTACAGTGCCTTGGCCTCGGGGCTGGTGACCATGGCCTCGATCTTGGCCCGGGTCTCGGACGCGTGCTGGTCCGAGGCGTCCATGCCCTTCTTGAAGACCGCCAGTACGTCCGGATTGGTCAGGTTGGCGGCGGCCAGCGCCTGGTTGGCATTGACCTCCACCTGGCGAGCCCATTGCAGGATCAGGGAGTTCGCGATCTGCCGTTCTTCGAGATTATCGTTGGCCTTCTGGCCGTCGATCATGCGCCAGGCGCCGATGCCGGACATGATCAGCAACAGGATGATGATGAGCCCGAAGCCCAAGGCCAGTCGGGTGCCGATCTTCAAATTACGCATGGTGTGCTCGTGTTTTGGCTGGGTGTCTCCTGGAGACGCGTCGGCAGCCGTCCGTCGCGGTCCAAACAATTGTTTACAGGCGATTTTACGAAACGGGGTTGATTTCAAAGCGAATAACAGGCGCCCGGTGGGGCCTCAATTCCTTTGTGTGGGATTGCGCGGATCAGACCGCCGTCAGGCGGAAAACTTCCGTGCTCAGGCGGGACAGGCCGCGTGCGGCGAACTTGGGTTCCTGGGCCAGGATGTCGCGGGTTTCCAACGGTTCGATGCGCCAACGGTCGCCGTAGCGCGCCTGGATCTCGGATGCCGGCACGGCAAACGGCGGCCCGTCCATCTCTGCTTGCGGGTAGTCCAGCGTCAGCAGCAGCGTGCGGCAGCCGGCGGGCAGCCGCCCATAGACGTGGCGCACATAGCGCTCGCGCAGTTCGGGCGTCAGGGCGATGAGGGCGGCGCGGTCATAGCAGCCCGTGCAATCGGCCAGCGTGGCCGCGTCCAGGCCGAAGATGTCGCCGCACAGGAATTCGATCGGCCCGGTCCGGTACAGCGTGCCCTGGGGCGTGGACCGGATCTCGGGCTGCAGGGCGTGTTCTTCGAAGAACTGCCGGACGGCGATGGGGGATAGCTCCACCGCCAGCACGGCGTGACCTTGTTCCGCCAGCCAGAGGACGTCCAGGGTCTTGCCGGCCAGCGGCACCAGCACCCGGCTGCCGGCCGGCAGACCGAGCCCGGGCCAGTGTTTTTGCAGCAGGGGCATGACGCGGGACTGATGAAAGCCGGTCTGTCCCTGTTCCCAGCGCTGCAGCCAGAAATCCGTATCCATGTGTGTCTCTATGCGGGGGTTCGAGGTGTGCGCCCCGGGCGGTGCGGCATCCGGGGACGGCGGCGGCTGGTGGCATGATGACACAGGACTGTACATCGGGAAACTTGAAACCCCCTGCCCCCGCCGCGATCATGAGGTGGTTGATTACGCGACGCAGGAGTACAGAATGAATCAATTGATGAAAGGCTTTCTCGCGGCTTCCGTCATCGCGCTGGGATTGGCGGGGCCTTTGATGGTTGCCAAGACCGCAGGCGCGCAGACGTCTTACGAGGCCGTGGACAAGCCGACTGATGAACAACTGCAGCGTTACGCCGTCGCCGTGCGCAAGGTCAGCGCCGTGGCGGCGGAATACCAGCCCAAGCTGGAGTCCGCCCAGGACGAGCCTGCCAAGCAGGCGGTGCGCGTCGAGGCCGATCAGAAAATGGTGGATCAGGTCGAGGCCGGAGGCATGAGCGTGGCTGAATACAACGGCATCAGCCGCGCCGTGCGCGAGAGTCCCGAGTTGCGCCAGAAGGTCGAACGCATGGTCGGGCAGTAGGCGTGGCTGCCGGGGCCGCGCCCCGGCAGCCTGAGGGAGCCTCTGATGCAGCGGTTCCCTAGTTTTTTTCGGACCAGAACACCCCGCCTGTGGCCCAGCGGTCCTTGCTGACTTCCGTCAGGATGATGTCCACGGAATCCGGCTGGCAGCCCAGGACTTCGCAGGTGCGTTCGGTCAGCGCGCGAACGAGTTCGCGCTTTTTTTCGGGGGTGCGGCCCTCGAACAATTCAATGTGCATGGTCGGCATGGCGTGGCTCCTGTGAAGGTTGAGGAGGGAGCCTAGCATAGCTGGGATGCGTCAGTGTTTACCCTAAATATGTTGTAAATATATTTATTGGATATTAGACTGGAAGCAGCGCGAGGGCTGTTCAACCGGCGCCGAATCCAATCCTTCGAGGGGGAGACCATGAAGAAGATTTTCCGTACCCTGGCCGTGGCGGCCTTCACGATGTCGATGTGCGCCGCGGGCGCCGCGACGGCTGCTGACGTGACCTGGCGCGTGCCGACCTCGGTGCCCGAAGGTTCGCCTTTCTATCAGAACTTCCTGGAGCGCTTCGCCTCCAACGTCAAGACCATCACCTCCGGCCGGGTCGAGATCCAGCCCTTTGGCGCCGGCGTCATCGTGCCCGCCCTGAAGGTGTTCGACGCGGTGCGTGACGGCGTGGTCGAGGCCGGCCACTCCACCTCCAGCTACCTGGTCAACCAGAATCCGGAAAACGCCATTTTCTCGGGTTTCCCGGGCGGCATGGGGCCGGATGCCTACAAGGCCTGGCTGTATCAGGGCGGCGGCAAAGAGCGCCTGGAAAAACTGCGCGCCGGCGAAGGCCTGAAGACCATGATCGTCGGCATCGGTTCGACCGAAGTCCTGGCGCACGCCAACAAGCCCATCCGCAGCGCGGAAGACCTGAAAGGCATGAAGTACCGCACCTCCGGCCCCTGGGCCGAAGTGATGCGCGATTACTTCGGCGCCGTGCCGACCGTGGTGCCGGCGGGCGAGACCTACACGCTGCTGCAGCGCAAGGGCGTGGACGCCGTGGAATGGGCGCCGCCGTCGGCCAATATGCCGGAAGGCTTCCACCAGGCTGCCAAATACATCGTCGTGCCGGGCGTGCACCAGCCGACCTTCATGTGGGAAGTGGTCGTCAAGCAGGAAACCTGGGACAAGGTGCCGGCCGACCTGAAGCCGCTGATCGAAGCCGCCGCCTATCTGACCACCGAGCAGAGCCTGGACTTCTTCTATGACGCCGACATGAAGGCCATGGAGAAGTACCGCGCCGGCCGCAACGAGATCATCACGCTCAGCCCCGAGTTCGTGAAGCAGCTGTCCGATGCGGGCTACGACTGGATGCACAAGACGGCCGACGCGCAAAAGGCGGCCGGCAAGCCGGACATGGCCGAGGTGCTGGCCGACTACGAGGCCTACCACAAGCGCTGGAAGGCTGAAAGCAACTACCTGATGCGCGACTGATCCAGCACGCCCTTAGCGAGGCCGAGATGCTCAATGCCCTGACCCGATTTGCAAACGGCGTGTCCTGGTGCGCCTCCCAGCTGGCCAGCGTGGCGGCGGCCGTTCTGACCGTGGCCATGGTGTACGAGGTCTTTGCCCGCTATGTGTTCGATGCGCCCACGGCCTGGGCCTTCGACGTCGCCTACATGGCCAACGGCGCCGTCTTCCTGCTGGGCGTGGCCTACGTCCTGCGGGAAGACGCACACATCCGCATCGATGTGCTGCGCAACCGCCTGCCGGCCCGCTTCAATCATGGGGTCCAGGGGGTCGCTTATTTGCTGATCCTGGCGCCGTTCTTCGGCATGCTGTCCTGGATCGCCGTGTCGCATACCTGGCGCGCCTGGGTGCGGCATGAGGTCGAGACGGTCAGCCCCTGGGCGCCGCTGATGTGGCCGTTCTATCTCTGCATCGCGATCGGCCTGATCGCCTTGACCCTGCAATTGGCGGTGGGAGGGCTGCGGGCCTTCTGCGGCCTGGATTCCGACGCCAAGAAGGATCACTGATGAATCCGACCATCGCCGCCCTGATGTTCCCGGGGATGTTCCTGCTGATCTTTCTCGGCATCCCCGTTTCCCTGTCCCTGATCATTCCCGCCCTGGTCGCGGGCTGGTTCGCCTTCGGCGACCAGGTGTTCAATCAACTCTACGGCGGCCTGTATTCGGCGGCCACCAACTACATCCTGTCGGCCATTCCGATGTTCGTGCTGATGGGCGCGATCCTGGAACGCTCCGGCATCGCCGCGCGGCTGTTCCGCACCATGCAGCTCTGGCTGGGGCGGCTGCCCGGCGGCCTGGCCGTGGCCACCATCGCCATGGGCGCCACTTTTGCGGCTGCCGCCGGTGTGGTGGGCGCGGTCGAGGTCATGGTGGGCCTGATGGCGATTCCCGCCATGCAGCGCTTCCGCTATGACAATTCGCTGATCGCCGGCACCATCTGCGCGGGCGGTTCGCTGGGCACCATGATTCCGCCCTCGGTGGTGGCCGTGGTGTACGCCTCGCTGGCCCAGATTTCAGTGGGCGAGCTGTTCGCCGCCATGCTGTTCCCGGGCCTGGTGATGGTGGGGTTGTTCGTCCTTTACATCGTCGTGGTCTGCATCCTGGACCCGAAGAAAGGCCCCCGCGCCGATGATCCGGACATGCGCCTGCCGCTGATGGAAAAGCTGAAGATCACCTTCAGCGGCCTGCTGCCGACCATGCTGCTGATCGTGGCGGTGCTGGGCTCTTTGATGGCCGGCATCGCCTCGCCCACCGAGGCCGCCGCCGTCGGCGCCATCGGCGCGCTGATCCTGTGCATCTGCTATGGCAAGTTCAGCCTGACCGTGATGCGCGAGTCGCTGGCGATCACGGTGCGGATTTCCGCCATGATCCTGCTGATCGTGGCCGGCGGTATCATGTTCACCGGGATCTTCGCCGCCAATGGGGGCTCGCGCCTGATCCAGGGGCTGATCTCCGACATGGGCCTGGGGCTGTCGGGCACGCTGGTGTTGTTCCTGTGCATTGTGTTCCTGCTGGGTTTCGTGCTGGACTGGACCGCCAACGTGCTGATCTGCGTGCCGCTGTTCCTGCCCGTGCTGACGGCGGCCGGCGTGGATCCGGTCTGGTTCGGCACGCTGGTGATCATCGTCATCCAGACCAGCTACCTGACCCCGCCGATGGCGTCCTCGATCTTCTATTTATTGTCGATTGCGCCGCCCGACATGAAGTACGGCCAGGTCTGCAAGGGCGTGGTGCCCTTCATCCTGGTCCAGTTCGCGACCCTGGCGCTGGTGGTGCTGTTCCCGGCCCTGGCCACCTGGCTGCCGCAGCGCGTCGTCGGGTTCTGATTTCGATCCCGGGGCCATGCGCCCCGTCCTGGCCCGATCGCACGGGCCGTCTTTTGAGTCTTTAGGAAAGCATATGAAAACCGACGGAGTCCTGGTTCCCATCGTTACCCCGTTCGCTGCGGACGGCAGCGTTGATGCCGCTGCGCTGCGTCAACTGGTGGAACGTTTCATCGAGGCCGGCGTCGCCGGCATCGTGGCCTGCGGCACCACGGGCGAATACTATGCGCTGGAAGACGACGAGCGCGAACTGGTCCTGCGCACGGTGGCCGAAGCCACCCGGGGCCGCGTGACGTCGATTGCCGGCATCAACGCCCTGTCCACGACGCAGGCCATCCGCAATGCCCGGCAGGCCGAGGCCCTGGGCTATGACGGCCTGATGCTGTCCACGCCGCCCTACAGCCTGCCGGAGCAGGCCGGGATCGTGCAGCACTTCACCACGGTTGCCCAGGCCACCAAGATGCCCATCATCATGTACGACTTCCCGGCGCGGGTGGGCGTGCAGATCGCCGTGGAAACGGTGATCGAGCTGGCGCGCATCCCCAACATCGTCGGTATCAAGGAAAGCAGCGGCAGCTTCAACCGCGCCCTGGCCCTGATCCAGTCCGACATCCCCGATTTCCAGATCATCAGCGGTTCCGACGACATGGCCGCCGACTTCCTGTTCTGGGGCGTGCGCAGCTGGATCAGCGGCGGCGCCAACGTGTTCCCGGCCGAACAGGCCGCCATGGTCAAGGCCGCCGGCGAGGGCCAGTGGGACACGGTCCGCGGCATGATGCGCGGCATGTACCCGGTGATCCAGGCCATGGAGTCGGGTGACTACAATCAGAAGGCCAAGCTGGGCTGCCGCCGTCATGGCGTCGAGGCCGGCCCGGTGCGCCTGCCCCTGTCGCCGATGTCGCAACAGGATGAACGCGCCTTCCTGGCGCTGTTGGACGCCTACCAAGGTTAAGGAGACCGCCGTATGCCGCAGACCAAGGAACAGATATTCGCCCAGGCCCGCGAGGGCAAGCTGTGGGCCGGCCACCTGATCCCCGGCCATGATGTGCCGGGCGCCCGGATGGACAACACTACGCCGATCGACAACAGCGTCATCGGCGCCCTGGAATCGGGCACCGCCGCCGACGTCGACCTGGCCGTGCGCGTGGCGCGCGCCAGCTTCAAGTCCGGCGAGTGGTCGCAACTGGCGCCCGCCGAACGCAAGCGCATCATGCTGGGCTGGGCGGACCTGATGACGGCCCACGCCGAAGAACTGGCCGCGCTGGACTGCATCGACGCCGGCAAGCCGATCACCGAATGCCTGAACACGGACATGCCGGCCACGCTGGATACCTTCCGCTGGTATTCGGAGGCGATCGACAAGTGCTTCGGCCGCATCGCGCCGACCGGTCCGGCCGCCACCGGCCTGATCGTCAAGGAACCCATCGGTGTGGTGGGGGCCGTGCTGCCCTGGAATTTCCCGGCCCAGATGTACGCCTGGAAGGTCGCGCCCGCGCTGGCGGCCGGCAATTCGGTCATCGTCAAGCCGGCCGAACTGACCTCGCTCAGCGCCTATCGCATGACGCAACTGGCCCACGAGGCCGGCGTCCCGGCCGCCGCGCTGCAACTGGTGACCGGCCTGGGCGAATCGGTGGGCGAGGCCCTGGGCCGGCACATGGACGTGGACGTGGTGTCCTTCACCGGTTCCACCGAAGTCGGCCGCTATTTCCTGAAGTATTCCGCCGAGAGCAACCTGAAGGAAATCGTCCTGGAATGCGGCGGCAAGAGCCCGCAGGTGATTTTCGAGGACGCCGATCTGGACGGCCTGGTGGACCACGTGCTGAACGCCGCCTTCTGGAACATGGGCGAGAACTGCAGTTGCGGCTCGCGCCTGATCGTCCAGTCCAGCGTCAAGGACGCGGTGCTGGATCGCCTGCGCGCGCGCCTGTCGAACTGGAAGGTCGGCCTGCCCACGGACGAGTCCGTGCAGATCGGCCCCATGGTCGAGCGCGCCCACTTCGAGAAGGTGCGCGGCTTCCTGGAAGGCGCAGCCGCCGACGGCGCGCGTCTGGCGCACGGCGGCCGGATCCATTCGGAACTGGGCAGCGGCTGGTATGTCGAACCGACCATTTTCGACGGCGTCACGCGCGAAGCGCGCCTGTTCCGCGAAGAGGTCTTCGGCCCCATCCTGGCCGTGTCCACCTTCGAGACCGAGGCCGAGGCCATCGAGCTGGCCAACGACAGCAACTACGGCCTGGCCGCGTCCCTGTACACCCGCGACGTGGGCCGCGCCCAGCGCATGGCGCGCGCCATCCAGGCGGGCACGGTGTCGGTCAACGGTTTCTCGGAAGGCGACATCACCACCCCGTTCGGCGGCTACAAGCAGTCCGGTTTCGGCGGTCGTGACAACGGCCTGGAAGCCCTGGACCAGTACCAGCAGGTCAAGACGATCTGGTATGTGAACTGAAGTTGAAGTGAAAAAAAGCGCCCTCGGGCGCTTTTTTTTCACCCCTCGATCACCGTGTGGGTGAATTCCATCAGGTAATCCATCAGCGCATCCGCGCCCGCGATGGCCCGCTCCGGGTCATTGGCATGAATGCCTTCGGCCAGCATCAGGTGGCAGCGGGCGCCGCGTTCCAGGTCGCCTTCGTGCCGGTAGGCGTACCAGAAGCGCCGGCACTGGATGATCATCGGGATGATCGCCTGCACCGCGTAGGGATTGCGGCTGGCCTCGTGCGTGACGCGGTCCAGCGCCTGATCGGCCGCCATATAGCCGGCCAGATCGCCCTGGCGCGCGGCTTCGGTCATGTCATGCGCGGCTTGGAGCAGGGCGGCGCGCTGCCCGGCCGTGGCCCGGCGGGCCGCCGAACCGGCGATCAGGCGCTCCAGCACCCGGCGGGTCTCGATCAGGATCAGGTGTTCCGCGATGCGGATTTCGCTCACGCGCAGCCCGCGCCGGGGCTGCTGTTCGATCAGGCCGCTGGCGATCAGCCGCATCAGGGCCTCGCGGATGGGCGTGCGGCCCAGTCCGGTCATCTGGATCAGGTCGCTTTCCACGATCGGCTGGTTGGGCTCCAGCTGCAGCGTGGCGATCATCTGTTCGATGCGGTCGTAGGCTGCTTCGGTGGCGCGGATCTTGACGGTAGGGGATGCGGAAGTCATATCGCAGAACAATCAGGGCTGCGATTCGATGCCCCATTGGAAGGGGTCGTCGTCTTGCAGGATCAGGGTGGTTTCGCCGCTGATGTGGGCGCGTCCGCGCAGGGTCGGGATGACCTCGCCGTGCTCGCCCGGCTCGTAGCTGGCCTGGAACTGGCTGCCAATGATACTGGACTGGCGCCAGATCTGTCCCGGGGAGAGTTTGCCGTCGGCGGCCAGGCAGGCCAGCTTGGCGCTGGTGCCGGTGCCGCAGGGCGAGCGGTCATAGGCCTTGCCGGGGCACAGCACGAAATTGCGGCTGTCGGCGTCCTCGTCGGCCCCGAACAGTTCGATGTGGTCGATGCGCGCGTCGCCGCGTCCCCGGATGCCCTGGGCGTCCAGGGCCTGGCAGATGGCCCAGGTGTATTCCGTCAGCGCGTCGCGGTCGGCGCCGGGCACCACCCGGTCGGGGGCGTCCACCAGGAAGAACCAGTTGCCGCCCCAGGCGATGTCACCGTGCACCACGCCGTGTCCGGGCACGTCCACGGCCACCGCCTTGCGATGACGGTAGGCGGGGACATTGCGCACGCTGACCGAGCCGTCTTCGTGCAGGGTCGTGGTGACGGTGCCCACCGGGGTCTCGATGCGGTGCTCGCCCGGTTCGACGCGGCCCAGCCAGGCCAGCGAGGCCAGCAGGCCGATGGTGCCGTGGCCGCACATGCCCAGGTAGCCGGTGTTGTTGAAAAAGATCACGCCGGCGGCGGCGCCGGGATCGACCGGGGCGCACAGCAGGGCGCCGACCAGCACGTCGTTGCCGCGCGGCTCCAGGATCACGCTCTTGCGCCAGGCGTCGTGCCGCTCGGCCAGCAGCGCGCGGCGTTCGGCCATGGAGCCGGCGCCCAGATCGGGGAAGCCGTCGAGCACCAGCCGGGTCGGCTCTCCGCCGGTGTGGGAATCCAGGATGGTGATGCGATGCATGGTGTGTCCTTAGAAAAAACGGGCCGGGCGGTAGGGGGTGAGGTCGATGGCGGGCGCCTGGCCGCCGACCAGATCGCGGATCAGGCGGGCGGTGGCGGCCGACTGCGTCAGGCCCAGGTGGCCGTGCCCGAAGGCGTAGAGAATGTCGGGGTGGCGCCGGGCGCGGCCGATCACCGGCAGCGAGTCGGGCAGGCTGGGCCGAAAGCCCATCCATTGCTCGCCGCCCTCGGTGCGCAGCGCCGGCATGAAGGCCTTGGCCTTGTCCAGCATGGCCTGGGCGCGGCGGTAGTCGGGCGGGCGCTTCAGGCCGGCCAGCTCGACGGCGCCGCCCACGCGGATGCCGCAGGTCAGCGGCGAGATCACGAAGCCGTGGTCGGCGAACGTGATCTGGCGGCGCAGGTCCAGCGCATCCGGCGGCAGCGTGGTGTTGTAGCCGCGTTCGGTTTCCAGGGGGATGGGGTCGCCCAGCGGGCGGCTGAGCTGGTGCGACCAGGCGCCGGCGGCGATGACGACACGGCGCGCTTGCAGCGTGGCGCCGTCATCCAGCCGCAGACGGCCGCCTTCGGCGGCTGCTTCGACGGCGCGGACCTCGCGGCGCAGCAAGCGGGCGCCGAGCGCCTGCGCGCGCAGGCCGATGTCCACGGCC
The DNA here is from genome assembly GCF_042651965.1 of Castellaniella hirudinis. Taxonomy (NCBI): domain Bacteria; kingdom Pseudomonadati; phylum Pseudomonadota; class Betaproteobacteria; order Burkholderiales; family Alcaligenaceae; genus Castellaniella; species Castellaniella hirudinis. The sequence continues at coordinate 71,633 of NZ_JBHSDY010000001.1, read as the reverse complement.
AGGGCTTGGGGATCATCGACGTTGCGCCAGCGGGGCACCAGCATGCCGTGGGTGAAGCGCGCGGCCAGGCCGGGCTGCAGCGCCGCCAGTTCGTCGCCCTGGACGGGCCGGCTTTCGATGCCGTAGGCCAGCCGCTGGCGGGCGGTTTCCTGGGCGGCGGCGAAGCGGTCCGCGCCTTCGTAGACTTCCAGCACGCCTTCGGTGTGCAGATGGCGGTCCAGCCCGGTGCGGGCCAGCATGTCCAGCATTTCTGCCTGGGCCAGGCCGATCAGAGCGACCTGCGCCTGGATGTTGGCCCGGTAGTGCGAGGGCCAACTGGCGCGCCACAGGCGCAGCAGCCAGGGAGCGATGCGCGGCAGATAGGCGGGCGGCAGGCTGAGCGGCCCCAGGGGGTCGAACAGCCAGCGGGCCGCCTTGCGGATGATGCGCGGGGACGCCAGCGGCAGGATCTCGGCGAAGGCCAGCGCGCCCGCGTTGCCCCGGCTGGCGCCGCTGGCCGGGTCGTTGCGTTCGACCACGACGACATCGTGTCCGGCTTCGCGCAGGTACAGCGCGCAGCTCAGGCCGATGATGCCGCCGCCCACGATGGCGACGTCACAGGAGGAAGCGTTCATGATGAGGGCTCGGTGCCGGGAGGGCCCGTGCGAGCCCGATACCAGGGATGATTTCACAGGCACGGTAAATATTCAATAGATATATTTACCAGGCAGGGGTGATGCGGCGCGGGCGCGGGAGGGGGCGGCAGAGGTCGCGCGCCGAAACAGCGGCGCGCCCTAGTCCATGCCCCAGCGGCGCGAGAGGACGGCCCGTTCGATCCCGCCGATGTATTGCTGGATGGCGATCTGGCGGTTGTCCGGCAGATTGACGAAGCGGCAGGCGATCTGCTGCTGCGGCTTGCCGTTGTCCTGGGCCAGTTGGGTGGATCGCAGCACGCGCAGGCCCAGATCCAGTTCGGGGGCGCCGGGCAGTTCCAGCGTGCATTCCTCGAAGACCGTGCCCACGGCGGCATCGGTGAGCAGCAGGTCGCGGTCCACCAGTTGCAGGCCGCCGGCGCTGATGTCGGCGATGCGGAAGCGGGCCCTGCCCGCAGGCAGGGATGCGTGTTCGATCAGGCAATGGGCGGGGTTGCTGGCCGGGATGTCGACCCGGAAGAACTCGCGCCGCTGGACCCGCCGCAACTGGGTCGGCCAGACCATCGCCAGGGCCGGCTTGCCGCCGTGCATGGCGGGGCTGAGCGGCCCGGAGAATTCGATCATCACGCGATCCAGCGTGCCCTGCAGCCGCACGGACGTGGCGCGCAGCAACTGGCTGTTGGTCTGTTCTTCGGAGGCATTGTCCAGCAGCAGCGTGCCGGTTTTCGGGTCGACCTCGAGTGCGGTGGAGATGATCGAGACGGCTTTGCCGGGGATATCCAGGCGCACCAGGACCCGCTGAGTCAGCAGGCCTTGCAGGATGGAGCTGATTTCAAGCGATTGCGATACCAGACAGGGATCGTCTTCCTGGAAGGGCATGGTCGTGGTCTATGCCGAGAATGTAACAGTTATTGATTTTAAACGATCCGGCCCCGGAATCGGGGCCGGCGGACTGCGGGTAAGCCCGCATGCACGGGTTTTGGGCGGAGCGTCTCCGGCGGGGCCGGAGACGCTCTGGCGCGACTTCTATTCCAGGGCCTTGACCATATCCTCCAGGACCTTCTTGGCGTCGCCGAACACCATCATGGTCTTGTCCATGTAGAACAGTTCGTTGTCCAGGCCGGCGTAGCCCGCCGCCATGGAACGCTTGTTGACGATCACGGTGCGCGCCTTGTAGGCCTCCAGGATCGGCATTCCGGCGATGGGCGAGTTCGGGTCGTTCTTGGCGGCCGGGTTGACCACGTCGTTGGCGCCCAGCACCAGCACCACGTCGGTCTGGCCGAATTCGCCGTTGATGTCGTCCATTTCGAACACCTGGTCGTAGGGGACCTCGGCTTCGGCCAGCAGCACGTTCATGTGGCCCGGCATGCGCCCGGCCACCGGGTGGATGGCGTATTTGACCGTCACGCCCTGCGCGGACAGTTTCGCCGCCAGTTCCTTGAGTGCGTGCTGGGCGCGCGCCACGGCCAGGCCGTAGCCCGGGACGATGGTGACGGTATCGGCATTGCTCATCAGGAAGGCGGCGTCGTCCGAGCTGCCCGATTTGACGCTGCGCTGCACGCCGTCGCCGGCTGCGCCCCCCGCGGACGCCTCGGCCCCGAAGCCGCCCAGGATCACGTTGAAGAACGACCGGTTCATCGCCTTGCACATGATGTAGGACAGGATCGCGCCCGACGAGCCCACCAGCGAACCGGCGATGATCAGCATCGGGTTGTTCAGCGAGAAGCCGATCCCCGCCGCCGCCCAGCCCGAGTAGCTGTTCAGCATGGAGATCACCACCGGCATGTCGGCGCCGCCGATCGGGATGATGATCAGCACGCCCAGCAGGAAGGCGATGGCCGTCATGATGATGAAGGGCAGCCAGGACTGCGTCGCCATGAACCAGAAGCCGCAGGCCAGCATCAGGATCGCCAGCAGCAGGTTCAGCATGTGCTGTCCGGAGAAGACCACCGGCGCGCCCTGGAACAGGCGGAACTTGTACTTGCCCGACAGCTTGCCGAAGGCGATCACCGAGCCGGAGAACGTGATGGCGCCGACGAAGGTGCCGATGAACAGTTCCAGCCGGTTGCCCACGGGGATGGGGGCGCCGACGGCCGCGATGCCGAAGGCATGCGGCTCGGCCACGACCGCCGTGGCGATGGCGACGGCGGCCAGACCGATCATGCTGTGCATGAAGGCGATCAGTTCCGGCATCTTGGTCATCTGGACCTTGCGGGCCAGGAGGGTGCCGATGCTGCCGCCGATCAGCAGGCCGAGGACCACGCGCCCCAGACCTGCGATGGTGGCGCCGTCGCGCGCCAGGCCGACGATGAGCGCCGCCGTGGTCACGATGGCGATCGCCATGCCGATCATGCCGAAGGCATTGCCCCGGCGCGAGGTGGTGGGGTGGGACAGGCCTTTGAGCGCCTGGATGAAGCAGACCGAAGCGATCAGGTAGAGCAGGGTGACGAGATTGGCCGAGATCATGCCTGGCCCCCCTTGCGTTCCTTCTTCTTGAACATCTCCAGCATGCGCTGGGTGACCAGGAAGCCGCCGAAGACGTTCACCGCCGCCAGGGCCACGGCGAATACGCCCATGGACTGGGCCAGGCCGCCGTCAGTCAGGCCGGTCGCCAGCATGGCGCCGACGATGACGATGGCCGAGATGGCGTTGGTCACGGCCATCAGGGGGGTGTGCAGGGCCGGGGTCACGTTCCAGACCACGTGGAAACCCACGTAGACGGCGAGCACGAAGATGATGATGTTGATCAGGGTAGGATTGACGGCTTCCATCAGGCGCTCCTCAGGACCTGGCCGTCCTTGCAGACCAGGCAGGCTTTGACGATGTCGTCGTCCTCCGGGAGCGCAAGGCGGCCCTCGGCGTCGATGACGAGTTTCAGGAAATCGAGCACGTTGCGCGCGTACAGCGCGGAGGCGTCGGTCGCCAGCAGGGCGGGCAGATTGCTCAGCCCGACCAGGGTGACGCCGTCGCGCTCGACGACCTCGCCCGGCACGGACAGCGGGCAGTTGCCGCCGCGTTCCACCGCCAGGTCGACGATGACCGAGCCCGGTTTCATGCCGGCGACCGTGTCCGGCTGGATCAGGGTCGGCGCCGGACGGCCGGGGATCAGCGCCGTGGTGATGACGATGTCGGCCTGCTTGCAGCGTTCGGCCACCAGCGCAGCCTGGCGCGCCATCCACGCGGCTGGCATGGGCCGGGCGTAGCCGCCGACGCCTTCGGCGATTTCGCGCTCTTCGTCGGTTTCGTAGGGCACGTCGATGAACTTGCCGCCCAGCGACTCGACCTGTTCGCGCGCGGCGGGGCGCACGTCGGAGGCTTCGACCACGGCGCCCAGGCGGCGCGCGGTCGCGATGGCCTGCAGACCGGCCACGCCCGCCCCGAGGACCACCACGCGGGCGGCCTTGAGCGTGCCGGCGGCGGTCATCATCATGGGGAAGATGCGGCCGTAGTATTGGGTCGCCAGCAGCACGGCCTTGTAGCCGGCCAGATTGGCCTGGGACGACAGCACGTCCAGGCTCTGGGCGCGGGTGGTGCGCGGTGCGGCTTCCAGGGCGAATGCGGTCAGGCCGGCGCCCGCCAGGGCCTTCAGGCCGTCGGCGTCGAAGGGATCCAGCATGCCGAGCAGCGCGGCGCCCGGTTTCATGCGGCCCAGTTCGGCGGCGTCCGGACGGCGGACCTTGAGGACCAGTTCGCTGCCCAGGGCGGCGTCGGCGTCGGTCAGTTCGGCGCCGGCTTTTTCATAGTCGGCGTCGGGGTAGCGGGCGGCGGTGCCGGCGCCGCGTTCGACCAGGACCCGATGGCCGGCCTGGGCCAGCTTCTTGACGGTTTCGGGGGTGGCGGCGACCCGGGTTTCGCCGGGCAGGGTTTCACGAGGGATGCCTACCTGCATGGCGGCCTCCCGGCGGGGATGCGGCGGTATTGCATGGGTTTTCCTTGATGTCTTGAGGATGAGGCGGGACGGGGCCGGGTCAGCGGCTGGCGTCCAGCGCCTGGCGCAGATCGTCGAGGATGTCGTCGATGTGCTCGATGCCGATGGACAGGCGGATCATGTCTTCGCCGACTCCGGCACGAGCGAGTTCTTCGGGGCTGAGCTGGCGGTGCGTGGTCGAGGCCGGATGGCAGGCCAGGGACTTTGCATCGCCGATGTTCACCAGCCGCAGGATCAGTTGCAGGGCATCGATGAAGCGGGCGCCTGCGGCCAGGCCGCCCTTGATGCCGAAGGACAGGATGCTGGCGGGCAGCCCGCCCATGTATTTTTGCGCCAGCGCGTGTTCCGCGTGATCCGGCAGGCCGGCGTAATTGACCCAGGCGACTTGCGGGTGGTCCTTGAGGAAGCGGGCCGCGGCCAGGGCATTGGCGCAGTGGCGCTCCATGCGCAGGGCCAGGGTCTCGATGCCCTGCAGCACCAGGAAAGCGTTGAAGGGCGAGATCGCCCCGCCGGTGTTGCGCAGGGGCACGACGCGGCAGCGGCCGATGAACGCGGCCGGCCCGAAGGCCTCGGTGTAGACCACGCCGTGGTAGGACGGGTCCGGTTCGTTCAGCATGGGGAAACGGTCGCGGTGTTCGGCCCAGGGGAATTTGCCGCTGTCCACGATGGCCCCGGCGATGCTGGTGCCGTGGCCGCCCATGTACTTGGTCAGGGCATGCACCACGATGTCGGCGCCCCATTCGATGGGGCGGCACAGCGCGGGCGAGGCGACCGTGTTGTCCACGATCAGCGGCACGCCGTGGCGGTGGGCGGCGTCGGCCAGCGCCTGGATGTCGATGATGTTGCCCGCCGGGTTGCCGACCGATTCGCAGAACACGGCGCGGGTGTTGTCGTCGATCAGGGCTTCCAGGGCGGCCACGTCGTCGTGGGGCGCGAAGCGGACTTCCAGGCCCTGGCGCGGGAAGGTGTGGGCGAACAGATTGTAGGTGCCGCCGTAGAGCTTGCTGGTGGAGACGATGTTGTCGCCCGCCTGCGCCAGCGTCTGGATGGCGTAGGTGATGGCCGTCATGCCCGAGGCCACGGCCAGCGCGGCCACCCCGCCTTCCAGGGCGGCGACGCGCTCTTCCAGCACGGCGGTGGTCGGGTTCATGATGCGGGTGTAGATGTTGCCCGCCACTTTCAGGTCGAACAGGTCCGCGCCGTGCTGGGTGTCGTCGAAGGCGTACGAGGTGGTCTGGTAGATCGGCACGGCGACCGCTTTGGTCGTGGGATCGGGGGTGTAGCCGGCGTGGATGGCCAGGGTCTCGAAGCGGCGGGTCATGTGGAAAGTCTCCTGTGCGGCATTTTTAGAGTAATTGACCATCGTACTGGTGAATGTGCTGTCAATATAAGGTCTATGCGAATATTTTAATATAACTAAAAATAATATAAAAACCTTGAATCCGCTTCGCATCCCTCTACGAAATGCAATGCGGTGCAATAGAATGCGGCCGAGCGCAGTAAACGGCCATGCGCAGCCTGGGCATGGGTTAGCATTGCCGGGTGTTGTCCCACCGTGGGCGGGACTCCTATCGAGGGTGTAGGTCAAAAAATGAATGTCTGGTTGAAGCGGGTGTTGTTCAGCCTGGTCGTGGCGCTGCTGCTGGCGGTGGTCGGGCTGGCGATTTTCCTGCTGACCTTCAATCCGAACGCCTATAAATCCAGGCTGGAAGCCCTGGTGTTCGAACGCACCGCGCGCACGCTGACCATCGGCGGCGACATCAGCTTGTCGCTGTTCCCCCGCATCGGTCTGTCCGTCAGCGACGTGGCCTTGTCCAATCGTGACGCCAAAGACACCTTCGTCTCCATCGACAGCGCCCGCTTTGCGGTGGCGATCTGGCCGCTGCTGTCGAACCAGTTGGTGGTGGACCACGTGGCCGTGACGGGCTTGAAGGCCTATGTCGTGCGGGATGCCAAGGGCCGCTTCAACTTCAGCGATCTGCTGGATGCAGAGGGGGTGTCCACGACCGGGGTGGCGCCCGCGCCCATGGCGGCTGCCGCGGCCGTTGCCGCGCCCGGGACCGGCGCCGGATCCGATTTCAACATCGACATCGCCGGCCTGGAACTGAAGGAAGGGCGGGTCCAGTACATCGACCTGCATGACGGCCTGTCCACGACCCTCGAACAGATCGAGGCCAACACCGGCCGGGTCACGTACGACCAGCCCTTCGACGCGTCCCTGAAGGCCGTGATCACGGGCAACGACCCGGTGCAGCACGCCCAGCTCCAGGCCCAGGCGCTGCTGCGCCTGAACCCGCGTGGGCAAGGCTATCTGGCGCAGAAAATCAATGTGCAGTTGAGCGGGCGCCTGGGCAATCTGGACCAGTCGCAGGCCACGTTGCGGGGCAATCTGGCCTACGACGGCAAGGCCCGCCATTTCTCCGCCGACAATCTGGAACTGGCCCTGAGCGGCAATATCGTCGGCGCTCACCCGATCCAGGGCTTGAAGGCCAGCCTGACGGCGGCGCAACTGCGCCTGGACCAGAGCAACACCGCGCTCAAGATCAACAAGCTGGCGCTGCGCGCCGTCGGCCAGGACGGCAAGCGCGCCCTGGATCTGGCGCTGGATGCGCCGGCGCTGGCGATTTCACCCGAGTCCGCCCAGGCCGATCCGGTGACCGGCACCCTGAAATGGACCGGCGATGACACGCTGGCCGTCTCGCTGGGCCTGGAAGGCCTGTCGGGCAATGCCAACGAATGGCAGTTCCGCACGGCCAGCCTGGACGGGGGGCTGACCCAGGGTGATCGCCTGCTGCGCCTGCAACTGACCTCGCCGCTGGACTGGAACACTTCTCTGCGCAAGGGCTCCCTGAGCGCCATCAAGGGCGATATGGGGGTGCGCGATCGGGCGCTGCCGTCCGGCAGCTATGAATTCCCCATGATCGGCAACGTGCATCTGGACCTGGTGCAGGATCTGCTGTCGGCAGACCTGAATGCCGTGATCGACGGCGGGCAGGCGGCCTTCAAGTCCCAGACCACGAAGCTGGCCACGCCCCAGCCGCGCACCCAGTTCACCCTGAACACGGAAAAGCTCGACCTGAACCGCTGGCTGCCGGCGCCCCCGGCCGCTGCCGCGGCCAAGTCCGGCGATGAGGGCAAGGAGGCGGACAAGGACCAGGAAAAGGCGGCGGACGCGACGGACAAGCCCGCAGACGCCGCTGCGCAGGCGCCGCCCGCGCCTGCGCCCATCGACCTGTCGTTCCTGCAGGGCCTGGATGTCGAAGGCGACGTGCGGATCGGCGATCTGCGGGTGCGCGACGTGCAGCTCAAGAGCGTGGCTGCCCAGGCCAAGGTCCAGCAGGGTTCGCTGACCGTCTCCAAACTGTCGGCCAATCTGTACGAAGGCACGCTGGCGGGGCAGTTCAGCGCAGCGGCCGACCAGACGTTCGGTTTGAAGCTGAATCTGGACAAGATTGCCGTGGCGCCTCTGATTCAGGCCGCGCTGGGCCGGAATGTGTTGTCGGGACGAGGCGCGGCGCAGATCGACTTGCGCGCGCAGGGCGCCACGATGGACGCGCTGCAACGTGCGCTGGCGGGCCGGGTGGCCGTGCAGGTGCGTGATGGCGCCGTGCATGGCGTGGATGCCTCGCGGACCCTGGGGGACGTGTCGGCGGCCTTGGGCAACGTCCTGAAGGGCCGCCTGGATGCGCTGGCCTCGCCGTTCGACAAGCGCCGCAGCACGGCTTTCAGCACGCTGGACACCCGCCTCGATCTCAAGGATGGGCAGGGCACCTTGTCGAAGGTCTCTGTGGTCTCCGATCTGGTGCGCGTGTCCGAAGGCAAGCCGGCGCGCATCGACGTGCCCGGCCGCAGCCTGGACCTGGTGCTGCAGGCCCAGGTGGCGGCGCGGCTGCCCAAGGGCCTGGATGCCGCGCTGACGCCGCTCCTGGGGGCGACCATCCCCATCCGCATCGCCGGCGCCTGGGATCACCCTGAATACGAGGTGGACTGGTCGGGTATCCGCAATCCGTCCATCCAGCGCGCCTTGAAGTCGGGCCTGGGGGAACTGCTCAAGGGCAAAGACCTGATCGAGCAGGCCCTGCCGTCGCCTGATTCCGACTCTGAGGCGGCCGGCGAAGCCCCGAAGAACGCTGCGGCGCCCGCATCCGGCGCCGACCCGGTGGAACGCATCGGCAAGGCCCTCAAAGGCCTGCTGGGACAGTGACGATCATAAGGAAAACCGCACCATGACGACCGAATCCGCTTTTCAGCCGATCGCCGGGGCGACCGCCCTGGCCGACGAGGCCGCCCGGCCCTATGACCGCCGCTGGCTGGCGGTCGACGACCAGGACTGCTGGCTGGAAGCCGACCGGGCGCCGGGCCTGGCCGGGCTGGACGTCAGCCTGCGCTTCGGCTATCTGGTGATCCGCGCGGACGGCATGCTGCGCCTGGACGTGCCGCTGGACGTGATCGAGGACGACGACAGCGTCGAACGCACCGCGTCGATCGGCGGGCGCGACGTGCGCGTGGTCGATGAGGGGGAACTGGCCTCAGCCTGGTTTTCCCAATGGCTGGGCCGGCCCTGCCGGCTGGTGAAGGTGCATCCGGACGCCGGCCAGGTCGCCTGGCCGGCCTGAGCCGGCGCGCTTACTTCCCGTTCGTTGCGTCCTGCGCTTCGCGCAGGATCTTGGCCTTGGCGTGCAGCCAGCGTTCCACGGACGGGAACACGAACTTGCTGACGTCACCGCCCAGGATGGCGATTTCCCGCACGATGGTGCCGGAGATGAACTGGTACTGGTCCGACGGGGTCATGAACAGGGTCTCGACTTCGGGCAGCAGGTGGCGGTTCATGCCGGCCATCTGGAATTCGTACTCGAAATCCGACACGGCGCGCAAGCCGCGCACGATGACGCGGGCGTCCTGTTCGCGCACGAAATCCTTCAGCAGGCCGCCGAAACTGCGCACCCTCACGTTGGGGTAGTGTCCCAGGACCTCCTCGGCGATTTCCAGGCGTTCCTGGAGCGTGAAGAACGGCCGTTTGTTCTGGCTGTGGGCCACGCCCACGACGACCTGGTCGAACAGACTGGCCGCCCGTCGCACGAGGTCCTCGTGCCCACGGGTGAGCGGGTCGAAAGTGCCCGGGTAGACGGCGGTGATCATGGAGTCTCCGTATAGGTTGACGGAATCAATGTGCGGAATCCGAGGGCCCATTATTCATACTTTTTTGCATTGCAGCAAACCGGATCAACCCGTAGTGGACCTGGCCCGCCCGTCCCTGGCGCAAGACCTCCCATTCCGGCGGCAGCGCGTCCAGGGAGGCCTCGGATTCCAGGTACAGCAGGCTGCCTGGCAGCGCGGCCCGGTCCAGCAGGGGCTGCAGGCGCGGCAGCCAGCCCGCGCCGAAAGGCGGATCGAGCATCACCAGGTCGTAGGACGGGGCCGGCTGGGCGCGCAGAAAGGCGCAGGCATCGCCCGCGTGGATGCGGATGGCGGGCGCCTTCAGGCGGGCCTGGACGGCCCGCAGGCCGGCCAGCGCGGCCGGGGCCTGCTCGACCAGTTGGACGGTCTCCACGCCCCGGGAAGCGGCCTCGAAGCCCAGCGCACCGGTGCCGGCGAACAGGTCCAGCACACGGCGGCCGGCGAAGGCGCCGTCCCAGAAATGGGCCAGCCAGTTGAACAGGGTTTCCCGCACCCGGTCGGGCGTCGGACGCAGGTGGTCGCCGTCCGGGACCGAAATGGGTGTGCGGCGGTAGGCACCGCCTACAATACGGATCTGATGTTTTTTCATGCGCGGGCAGTCGGCGTCGAGTCGCGGCGCCCAGTCTGCGCCGGGCCTTGGCCGGATCGTTTTCAGTGTAAAGCCTATGTTCAGTTTCTTTAAACGCAAAAAGGCGCCCGCGCCGCAGGAATCGGCGCTCTTGCCGGACCCCGTTCCCAACGTGCCGGACGCGCTGGATGCGCCCGAAGTGGCGCCGGTGGCGCCGACCGAACTGCCGCCCGGCGCCACCGCGTCCGGCGTGGCGGTCCCCACGACGGCGCCACCTGAATTGCCGCCCCTGGCGGCCGACTCCGTATCCGAGTTCACGGACGGCGCCGAGCCCGCGCCCGTCGAGGCGCCCGCGCAGCAGCCGCCCGATGCCTGGTCGGACCGGCCGGACGAGACGGCCGATCCGCTGGCGCGGCTGGATCATACCGCCAAGGCCGCGGCGGCCGCCGAGCCCGCATCTTCCGGCTCCTGGCTGGGCCGGCTGCGGCGCGGCCTGTCGCGCACCGGCCAGAGCCTGGGCGGCCTGTTCGTCGGGGTCAAGGTCGATGAGAGCCTGTTCGAGGAACTGGAAACTGCGCTCATCATGGCCGACGCCGGGGTCGAAGCCACGGAAAAGCTGCTGGCGGAACTGCGCGCGCACGTGCGGCGCCAGCGCATCGAGCAGCCCGAAGCCGTGCGCGCCGCGCTGCGCGACATTCTGGCCGAGCACCTGAAGGTCCTGGAAAAGCCGTTTGTGGTGGGCGAGGCCGCGCCGATGGTGGTCATGATCGCGGGGGTCAATGGCGCGGGCAAGACCACCTCCATCGGCAAGCTGGCCCATGCCCTGCGGGAACGCCAGGCCTCGGTGCTGCTGGCCGCCGGCGACACGTTCCGCGCGGCGGCCCGTGAGCAACTGGTGGCCTGGGGCGCGCGCAACGGCGTCACGGTCATCGCCCAGGAGGGCGGCGACCCGGCGGCCGTGGCCTTCGATGCGGTCAATGCCGGCCGCGCGCGTGCGGCGGACGTGGTGCTGGTCGACACGGCGGGCCGGCTGCCGACCCAGCTGCACCTGATGGAAGAGCTGAAGAAGATCAAGCGCGTCATCGGCAAGGCCGATGCCAACGCGCCCCACGAGGTCCTGCTGGTGGTGGACGGCAATACCGGCCAGAACGCGCTGGCGCAGATCCGCGCCTTCGACGCCGCGCTGGGCCTGACCGGCCTGGTCGTCACCAAGCTCGACGGCACGGCCAAGGGCGGGACGCTGGCGGCGGTGGCGGCCGGCAGCCAGGGGGTGCGGCCCGTGCCCGTGTACTGGATCGGCGTGGGTGAGGGCATGCAGGACCTGCAGCCCTTCGTCGCCGCGGAATTCGCCGACGCCCTGCTGGGCGGACCGGAGAGCGCCAAGGGCTAAAATGCCCACAATCCGTTTTTTCTTAATTTGACTAGGCACATCCATGAACAGCGCATCCGGCGCGGCGCCGATCGAGCCGCCCTTCGACATTTCCCCGGTCCAGGAGATCGTGAACGAGCTGCGGGCCGGCCACATGGTCATCCTGGTGGACGAAGAAGACCGCGAGAACGAGGGCGACCTGGTCCTGGCGGCGGATTTCGTCACGCCCGACGCGATCAACTTCATGGTGACCCACGCGCGCGGGCTGGTCTGCCTGACGCTGACGCACGAACGCTGCGAGCAGTTGCAGTTGTCGATGATGTCCAACCAGAACGGCACCCGCTACGGCACCAATTTCACGGTCTCCATCGAGGCCGCCGAGGGCGTGGGCACCGGCATTTCCGCGGCTGACCGCGCACGCACCATCCAGGCGGCCGTGGCGCGCGACGCGCGGCCGGCCGATCTGGTCCAGCCGGGTCACATCTTCCCCGTGCGCGCCGTCCAGGGCGGCGTGCTGGTGCGCGCCGGCCACACCGAGGCCGGCTGCGACCTGACTGCCATGGCGGGCCTGACCCCGGCTTCCGTGATCTGCGAAATCCTCAAGCCCGACGGCACCATGGCGCGTCTGCCGGACCTGATGGTCTTCGCCAAGGAGCACGGACTGAAGATCGGCACCATCGCCGACCTGATCCAGTACCGCAGCGAACATGAATCCATGATCGAACGCCTGGTCGAGCGCCCGGTGAACACCCCCTGGGGATCGTTCCGCGCCGTGGCCTACCGGGACCGCGCCTCCAACGCGCCGCACCTGGCGCTGGTGCATGGCGACATCCAGCCTGACGCCGAGGCCCTGGTGCGCGTGCACGAGCCGGCCAGCGTGCTGGACCTGCTGTGCGAAGGCGCCACCAGCCATAGCTGGACCATTCCCCAGGCCCTGCAGGCCATCACGCAGGCGCCCAGCGGCGTCCTGGTGCTGTTGAACTGCCACGGCGGCGCCGACCTGCTGTTCGCGCAGTTCGACGCCTGGGCCCGCAGCGCGGGTGACGCCCAGCCCGCCCGGCCGGCCGTCGACGGCGAACGCCACGGCCTGCGCACGTTCGGCATCGGTGCGCAGATCCTGCGCGACCTCGGCGTGGGCCAGGCCCGGCTGCTGGCGCGGCCGCGCAAAATGCCCAGCATGGCAGGGTTCTCCCTGACCATTACGGGTTACCATAACGAACCCGGCGTATCCGACGCCGCGACCTGATTGATCAAGGAATCGCGACTATGAACCCCTACGTGATGACCCCCGACATGAACGGGGAAGGCCTGCATATCGGCATCGTGCGTGCTCGGTTCAACGAAGAAATCGGCACCGCCGAACTGCAGACCTGCCTGGACGAACTGGCTGCCCTGGGTGTCGATGAGCGCGACGTCATGGTGGTGTCCGTGCCCGGCGCGCTGGAAATGGGCGTGGCCTTGGCCCAGATGGCTGAAACCTTCGAATTCGACGCCCTGATCGCTCTGGGCGCCGTGATCCGCGGCGACACCTATCACTTTGAAATCGTCAGCAACGAATCGGCGTCGGCCATCAGCCGCATCGCCCTGGAAACCGGCATCCCGGTCGCCAACGGCGTGCTGACCACCGACACCGACGAGCAGGCCCAGGTCCGCGCGGCCGACAAGGGACGCGACTGCGCCCGCGCCGCCGTCGAAATGGCCAATCTGGTCGCCGCCCTGGAACCTGAATCCGAGGACGACGAAGACGAGGACGACGACTTCGACGACGAGGACGACGAGGATGTCGATGACTGAGTCCAAACCCGCGCGCGCCGGCCGCGCCAACGCCCGTAGCGCGCGCCGTCTGGCGCGCGAATTCGCGCTGCAGGGCGTGTACGCCTGGCTGCTGCGCGGCGGCGCCGATCTGGGCGAGCTCGGCGAGATCGACGCCCACGTGCGCGACGGCGAGGACTTCGACCAGGCCGACGCCCAGTGGTATCAGACCCTGTTGCAGGGGGCGGCCACCCAGGCCGTCACGCTGCGCGAACGGTTCGTGCCCTACATCGACCGGCCGCTGGCGGAACTGTCCCCCATCGAACACGCCGTGCTGCTGATCGGCAGTTTCGAACTCGTCCAGCACGTCGAAGTCCCCTACCGCGTGGCCATCAACGAGGCCGTCGAACTGGCCAAGTCGTTCGGCGGCACGGACGGCTATCGCTTCGTCAACGGCGTGCTCGACAAACTCGCCGCCGAAGTCCGCGCCCCCGAGGTCCAGGCGACGGCGCGCCGTTGAGGCGCCGCAAGGTGGACTTATGCAGGCGGATGGCGAATTCGACCTGATCTCGCGCTATTTCAAGCGGCCGGCGCCCGAGCGGATGCTGGGCGTGGGCGACGATTGCGCCTTGATGCCGCTGTCGCAGGGCTGCGAACTGGCCGTCAGCACCGACATGCTGGTCGAGGGCCGGCATTTCCTGCCGGACGTCGATCCTCAGGCCCTGGGGCACAAGGCCCTGGCCGTCAATCTGTCCGATCTGGCGGCCATGGGCGCCCGGCCCCTGGCCTGCACGCTGGCGCTGTCGCTGCCCGCCGTCGACCATGCCTGGCTGGCAGCCTTTGCCGACGGCTTTCACACCCTGGCCCGCGAATCCCATTGCCCTTTGGTGGGGGGGGATACCACGCGCGGCGACGCGGTGGTGCTCAGCATCACCGTGCTGGGCGAAGTCCGCCGTTCACACGCCTTGCGCCGTGATGCGGCCCGCGTCGGCGATGACGTCTGGGTGTCCGGCACGCTGGGCGCGGCCGATCTGGCGCTGCGTCTGGCGCTGGGGCAATTGCCCCCCGATCCCGAACGCCTGCGCGCCACCCGGCCTGCGCTGGACCGCCCCATGCCGCGCCTGAAACTGGGCCGCTATCTGGCCGGCGTGGCCCATGCGGCCATCGACGTGTCCGACGGCTTGCTGCAGGATTTTGACCATATCCTTCAGGCCAGCCACTGCGGCGCCGAACTGTGGCTGGATGCCTTGCCGGCGCATCCGGCGCTGGCCGGCCTGGACGAGTCCCTGCGCCGCGAGGCCATGCTGTCCGGCGGGGACGCCTACGAATTGTGTTTCACTGCCCGGCCCTTGTGGCGCGAGCAGATCGAAGCCCTGGGGCGCCAATTGAATGTCCCGGTGACCCGGGTGGGCACGCTGGTGCGCGGCCAGGGCGCGCGCGTGCTGGATGGCGCGGGCCAGGCCGTGTCGGTGACGCGCCGGGGCTTCGATCATTTTTCCGCACCGTGCGGGGATATCGCATGACCCATCAGACTGCTTCAAAGGCGCCCGCCGGGCCTGCCGTGCGTCCGTCCGCCGCCTGGGTCTTTGCCCGCCCCGAACGGATCCTGGCCTTTGGCCTGGGTTCCGGCCTGGTGTATCCGGCTCCCGGCACCTGGGGGACGCTGGTGGGCTGGCTGCTGTGGGCCGTCCTGCTGCGCGATCTGGCGGACGGCTGGATGGCGCTGGTCCTGCTGCTGTCCTTCGGCATCGGCTGTTGGGCCGCCCAGCGTTGCGGCGACGCCCTGGGCGTACCGGATCACAGCGGCATCAACTGGGACGAGATCGTCGCCATCTGGCTGGTGCTGTGGCTGATGCCGCACGGGTTCTGGGCGCAGGCCGTCTCGGTCGTGCTGTTCCGCTTCTTCGACATCGTCAAACCGCCGCCGGTCAGCCTGTTCGACCGGCGCTTCAAGAACGGCTTCGGGGTCATGATCGACGACATCGTCGCGGCCCTGTACGCTTTGCTGGTCGGGGCGCTGCTCGTCCGCCTGGGGGTACTGTCATGAACGAACGCGAAATGCGCGCCCTGGCGGGCGAAGTGGGCGCTGCGCTGCGCGCTGCCGGCTGGCTGTGCGCCACGGCGGAATCCTGCACCGGCGGGCTGCTGGCGGGCGCCATCACGTCCTGCCCCGGCTCCAGCCTGTGGTTCGAGCGCGGTTTCGTCACCTACAGCAACGCCGCCAAGATCGAACAACTGCGGGTGTCGCCCGACACCCTGGAACGCTTCGGCGCCGTCAGCGAGGAAACCGCCATGGAAATGGCCGGCGGCGTGCTGGCGGCGGTCCCCCAGGCCCATCTGGCCTTGTCCACCACGGGCATCGCCGGGCCGGGCGGCGCCACCCCGGGCAAGCCGGTCGGCATGGTGTGCTTCGGCATCGCCCGCCGCGCCGGTCCCGGGATCGTGACCCGCGCGTTCACCCAGGTCTTCGAGGGTGACCGGGATGCGGTGCGCACCGCCGCCGTGCGCCGCGCCCTGCAGGCGGCGCTGGTGGAGTTGGGGAAGGCCTGAACAGGGTGCGGCAGGTGCGGCACCGGCTGTGCTGGCCGTGTGTCTGGCGCGTACGAACCGCGCCGCCTGCCTTCAGAACCTCAGAACATCGGATTGATGCTCAGGGACATCAGGGCCGACAGTTGGCAGAGCGGCCGGCCCGAGGCCTGCTGCAGGGCGTTGAAGGCGTCCTGTACGGCCTGCTGATCGCGCTGGCTGGTGGGTTCACGGTCGATGACGCCGGCGGCCTTTAGCCGCGCCACCACGTCGCTGGTCAGCAGGAATGTATCCTTGCCGGCCAGGCGCAGGAAGCCGGCGGCCGAGCGTCCGCCCAGGCGCGCGCCCCGCTTGGCCAGCAGGCGCCACAGGCCGATGGTGTCGGTGTCCGGCCAGTCGGCCAGGAACGCGCCGAAGCCGGCGCCCCGTTCCTGGCGGATGTCCAGGATGAAGCGGGCGTTTTCGGGGATGCTCTTGATCTTGGCGCGGTCGCGGATGATCCGCTCGTTTTTCATGTGCGCTTCGATCTGATCCGGGCCGAGCTGCGCCATGATTTCGGGGACGAACCCCTCGAACGCCTTTTCGAATTCAGGCCACTTGGCATCGACCATGGTGTGCTGCACGCCCGCGTGAAAGACCCGGCGCGTCATCGCGGACAGATAGCGGTCGTCGCCTTGTTCCTTCAGGGCCTGGGGCGTCAGTGACTGGGGCAGAAAGGCCTCCAGCGCCGCATCGGAGTCGAAACGCGCGCGGACCGTGTCGTAGAGCCAGCGATAGTCGAGGGTCATGGGCGTCCGTCAGTCCTGCAGTGCCGCGCGGATGGCATCGCGCGTTGCACGGGCGGCCAGGGCGGCGGCTTGCGCCCAATCGTCGCCCTGGCTGGCGTACAGGATCGCACGGGACGAGTTGATCATCATGCCCGTGCCCGCCGCCGTGCGGCCGGCCCGTGCCGTGGCGGGGATGTCGCCGCCCTGGGCGCCCACGCCGGGGATCAGCAGCGGCATATCGCCGATCCGGCGGCGCACCTGGGCGATCTCGTCGGGGAAGGTCGCGCCCACCACCAGGGCGCACTGGCCCGTCGTGTTCCAGGTCCGCGCCACCAGGTCGGCCACGTGCAGATACAGCGGCATGCCGTTGGCCAGGCGCATCTCCTGCAGGTCGGCGCCGCCGGGGTTGGAGGTGCGGCACAGGATGATGACCCCGCGGTCGTTGTAGTCCAGATAGGGCTGTACCGAGTCGCGCCCCAGATAGGGGCTGACGGTGACGGCGTCGGCGCCGTAGCGCTCATAGGCTTCGCGCGCGTATTGGGAGGCCGTGCTGCCGATGTCGCCGCGCTTGGCGTCCAGCACGATGGGCAGATCCGGATGCCGTTCGCGGATCGTCCGGCAGATGTCCTGCAACTGATCCTCGGCGCCCAGCGCGGCAAAATACGCGATCTGCGGCTTGAAACCGCAGGCATAGGGTGCGGTGGCCTCGACGATGCGCAGGCAGAACTCGGTGATTGCGTCCGGGCGACCGGCCAGTTCCTTGGGAAAGCGCCGAAGGTCCGGGTCCAGGCCGACCATCAGCAGGGAGTCCTGGGCGGCCCAGGCGCGGTTCAGCTTGTCGATGAAGGTCATGGGGTCAGGCCGTATGTCGTAGGGGGTTGGAGAAAGGCGGGTTGCGCGGCTCGCCGCCGTGTGTCGCACGCGCGCCAGCCGCGTGTTTCTGCATTCAGGACGGCCACCAGCGCGGCGCCAGGACCGCCGCCCAGGCGGCGCCCGTCAGCAGCAGCGTCAGCAGCACCGCCGCGCTGCCGATGTCCTTGGCGCGCCCCAGCAAGGGGTGGTGATCCGTGCTGATCGCGTCGGCCAGCGCCTCGATCGCGGAATTGATCAGTTCCACCACCAGCACCAGCACCAGCATGCCGGCCAGCAGCAGCCGTTCCAGCGCAGTGTCGCCCAGCCACAGACCCAGCGGGATCAGGATCACCGCCAGCGCGGTTTCCTGACGGAACGCGGCTTCGTGGCGCCACGCCGCACCCAGCCCCTGCAGCGAATAGCCGAGGGCGCGCGCGATGCGCAGCAGTCCGCCGGTGCTTTTGTAGGGGGATGGCTGGGTCATGGGGGCGGCAGGTCGGGGTAGTGCCGGCATTGTAATAGATGGGCGCCGCGCCCGGCCCGACAGGGCCGGACTCGCAGCCTAGTAGGAATACACACCCTGGCCGGTCTTGCGGCCCAGGCGGCCGGCGGCCACCATTTCCTTGAGCAGCGGGCAGGGGCGGTACTTGCCGTCGCCGAACTCCTCCAGGAAGACCTCCATCACGGCCAGGCACACGTCCAGGCCGATCATGTCGGCCAGGGCCAGCGGGCCGATGGGCTGATTGCAGCCCAGTTTCATGCCGGCGTCGATGTCCTCGGCCGTTGCGACGCCTTCGGCCAGCACGAAGAAGGCTTCGTTGATCATCGGGATGAGGATGCGGTTGACCACGAAGCCCGGCGCGTTCTTGACGGTGATCGGCGTCTTGCCCAGGCGCCGGGCCAGGGCCTGGACGGCGTCGTGCGTGGCGTCCGAGGTCTGCAGGCCGACGATGATCTCCACCAGCGCCATCATGGGCACGGGGTTGAAGAAGTGCATGCCGATGAATTTGTCGGCGCGCCGGGTTGCAGCGGCCAGCCGGGTGATGGAGATGGACGAGGTGTTGGTGGCGATGAGCACGTCTTCGCCCAGCAGCGCGTCCAGCTGCTGCAGGATCTTGACCTTGAGCGCGTCGTTCTCGGTCGCGGCCTCGATGACCAGTTGAGCGGGCTTCAGGTCTTCGTAGCGGATCGAGGTCTGGATGCGGGCCAGCGCGGCGGCCTTGTCGGCTTCGGTGATTTTTTCCTTCTTGATCAGGCGATCCAGGCTGCCGGCCACGGTGGCCAGGCCCTTTTGCACGGCGGCTTCGGAAATGTCCACCATCACGACATTGATGCCGGAGACTGCGCAGGCCTGCGCAATGCCGTTGCCCATGGTGCCGGCGCCGATGATGCCGACGGTTGTGATTGTCATGTCGATCGTTCCTTGGAAAGATGTCGCCGGGAGGCGCTCGGTTCGTATAGTAGGTCAGATTTCTGGCGGCACCGGCGGAAGCGGTCGTTTTGCGCTGGATTTATAGTGTGTCGTCTTTGAACGGGTAAGACCCTGCCCGTAGTAATGTTGATTCGTATCAAATTCGCCCATGCGCGGCGCCAGCACAATGTCAGCCCCGGATCTGTCGAAACCCTGCCATGAACACCCCAACCCCCGATATGAATACGCCGCGTATCCCGCACTTTGACCCCGAGGCACGCCTCAAGGAGCTGCTGGCGCGCGCGGCAGGGCTGGAAGCCCTGCGCTGTGCGGTGGCCCATCCTTGCGACGCGGGCTCGCTGACCGGCGCCATGGACGCCGCTGCGCACGGCCTGATCCGGCCCGTGCTGATCGGCCCCGAGGGCCGCATCCGCCGCGTGGCCGAAGAGGCCGGCATCCGCCTGGAAGGCGTCGAGATCCTGTCCGTGGAGCACAGCCACGCCGCCGCCGAGCTGGCCGCGGACATGGCCGCGCGCCGCGAGGTCGAAATCCTGATGAAGGGCAGCTTGCACACGGACGAACTGCTCAAGGCCGTGCTGGCCCAAAAAGCGCTGCGCACGGGCCGTCGGCTGTCGCACATCTTCCGTTTCGACGTGCCGCTGTACCCCAAGCCCCTGCTGATCACCGACGCCGCCATCAATATCGCGCCGACGCTGCTGGACAAGGCGGACATCATCCAGAACGCCATCGACTTCGCGCGGATCATGGGCACGGACCAGCCCAAGGTGGCGATTTTGTCGGCCGTGGAGACGGTGACGCCCAGCCTTCCGTCGACCCTCGATGCCGCCGCGCTGTGCAAGATGGCCGATCGCGGCCAGATCACCGGCGGTTTGCTCGACGGGCCGCTGGCTTTCGATAATGCCATCTCGCAGGAAGCCGTGGCGATCAAAGGCATCGTGTCCGAGGTCGCGGGCCAGGCCGACATCCTGGCGGTACCCGATCTGGAAAGCGGCAATATGGTGGCCAAGCAGCTTGAGTACCTGGCAGGCGCCAGCGGCTCGGGCCTGGTGTTGGGCGCGCGCGTGCCGATCGCCCTGACCAGCCGGGCCGATGGCCCGAGGGCTCGCGTGGCGTCCGCCGTGCTGGCCGTGCTGGTTGCGCACGATCAGCGTCGGCAGCAGGCTGCCGATGCCTGGAAACAGGGCTGAGCGGCAGCCCTGATCGACACTGGAAAGTGACATAGAAAGGATCGCTTCATGGCCATACTTGCCGTCAACGCCGGCTCCTCCTCGTTGAAGTTTTCGCTGCATCCGCTCGAAGGCGGCCGGGTGCAGCCGCACGCGCTGTCTGGGTGCGTCCAGGGCCTGGAACCGGGCGGCAGCCCCCGTATGGACTGGAAATACCAGGGGGAAAAACGCCAGGAAACCCTGGCGGTCCCCGAGGACGGCGCCGTGTTCGTCGCCGCGCTCAGGCGCCTGCGCGCCCTGGTGCAATCGCTGGAAAGCGTCGGCATCACGGCCGTGGCCCACCGGGTGGTGCACGGCGGCGGCGTCTATACCGAAAGCGTGCGGGTGACCGACGAGGTGCTGCAGCGCCTGTCGCGTTTCAATTCGCTGGCGCCGCTGCACCAGCCGCACAACCTCGAAGGCATCCGCCAGTTCAGCGCCGCGTTTCCCGATGTGCCGCAGATCGCCTGCTTTGACACGGCCTTCCATGCCGGCATGCCCGAGGTGGACTATGCGTTTGCGCTGCCGCGTGAGCTGCGCGATGCGGGCGTGCGCCGCTACGGCTTTCACGGCCTGTCATACCAGTACATCATGTCCGTCCTGCAACGGCAGACGCTGCGCGCCAATGGCCGTGTGGTCATGGCCCACCTGGGCAACGGCGCCAGCCTGTGCGCCTGCCGCGACGGCGTCAGCATGTCCACGACCATGGGCTTCTCGGCGCTCGACGGCCTGGTGATGGGGACGCGCAGCGGTTCGCTGGACGCAGGACTGCTGCTGTATCTGCTGGAGCAAGGCTGGGCGCACGCGCAGCTCGAAAAGCTGCTGTACAAGCAAAGCGGGCTGCTCGGCGTGTCGGGCTTTTCGGCCGACATGCGCAGGCTGCGCGAGGAAGTCGCCCAGGGCGGCGAACGCAGCGCGGACGCGCGCCGCGCCATCGATCTGTTCACCCATCGCGTGGTGCGCGAGACCGGCGGGATGCTCGCCTGCCTGGGCGGACTGGACGTGCTGGCGTTCAGCGGCGGCATCGGCGAAAACGACGTCGTGCTGCGCGAACAAGTGTGCGTGCGCCTGGCCTGGCTGGGCATCCGCATGGATTGGCAGCGCAATCGCGAGGCCGACGGCAAAGCCGCCCATGCCATCCATGCGCCCGATAGCGCCGTGGAAATCTGGGTCATCCCCACCGACGAAGGCCGGGTCGCGGCCCGCGAGGCGGCGGCGCTGCTGTCGGTCGTCGCCTGATCGATCCGGGCGGCCTTTGCGGCGCGCCCGGCTGCGTAGCGTGCAAAAAAATCCCCGTCACGGTGAGGTGACGGGGATTTTTCAATGCTGAGCCGGGTTCCGGCCGGCGCACGCGGCGCCGGACCGGGAAGGGCAGGGGCTTAGAAGCCGCCCATGCCGCCCATGCCACCCATGCCGCCCATGTCGGGCATCGGAGCAGCGGGCTTGTCTTCAACGATTTCGGCCACGGCGGCTTCGGTGGTCAGCAGCAGGCTGGCGACCGAGGCGGCGTTTTGCAGCGCGGTGCGGGTGACCTTGGTCGGGTCGATGACGCCTTGCTCGACCAGATCGCCGTACTCGCCGGTGGCGGCGTTGTAGCCGTAGTTGCCTTCACCCTGAGCAACCGCGTTCACGATCACGCTGGCTTCGTCGCCGGCGTTGCTGACGATGGTGCGCAGCGGGGCTTCGATGGCGCGCAGGACCAGCTTGATGCCGGCGTCCTGGTCGGCGTTGTCGCCCTTGACCTTGGCCACGGCGGCCTTGGCGCGGATCAGCGCGACGCCGCCGCCCGGGACGATGCCTTCTTCGACGGCCGCACGCGTGGCGTGCAGGGCGTCTTCGACGCGGGCCTTCTTTTCCTTCATTTCGACTTCGGTCGCAGCGCCGACGCGGATGACGGCCACACCGCCCGCCAGCTTGGCGACGCGTTCCTGCAGCTTTTCACGGTCGTAGTCGGACGTGGCTTCTTCGATCTGGGCGCGGATCTGCTTGACGCGGGCTTCGATGTTCTTGGCATCGCCGGCGCCGTCGATGACGGTGGTGTTTTCCTTGGCCACTTCGATGCGCTTGGCCTGGCCCAGCTCGGCCAGGGTCGCCTTTTCCAGCGACAGGCCGGTTTCTTCGGAGATCACCGTGCCGCCCGTCAGGATGGCGATGTCTTCCAGCATGGCCTTGCGGCGGTCGCCGAAGCCCGGGGCCTTGACGGCGGTGGTCTTCAGGATGCCACGGATGTTGTTGACGACCAGGGTCGCCAGGGCTTCGCCTTCGACGTCTTCAGCCACGATCAGCAGCGGACGGCTGGATTTGGCGACTTGTTCCAGGACCGGCAGCAGGTCGCGGATGTTGCTGATCTTCTTGTCGAAAATCAGGACAAACGGATCTTCCAGGACGGCGACTTGCTTGTCCGGGTTGTTGATGAAGTAGGGCGACAGGTAGCCGCGGTCGAACTGCATGCCTTCGACGACGTCGAGTTCGTTTTCCAGGGACTTGCCGTCTTCGACGGTGATGACGCCTTCCTTGCCGACCTTGTCCATCGCGTTGGCGATGATTTCACCGACGGAGGTGTCGCTGTTGGCCGAGATCGAGCCGACTTGAGCGATGGCCTTGCTGGTGGTGCAGGGCTTGGACAGCGCGTGCAGGCTGTCGACGGCGGCAACTACGGCCTTGTCGATGCCGCGCTTCAGGTCCATGGGGCTGATGCCGGCGGCCACGTACTTCAGGCCTTCTTCGACGATGGCCTGGGCCAGCACGGTGGCGGTGGTGGTGCCGTCACCGGCGTTGTCGGAGGTCTTGGAAGCGACTTCCTTGACCAGTTGGGCGCCGATGTTTTCGAACTTGTCCTTCAGTTCGATTTCCTTGGCGACGGAGACACCGTCCTTGGTCACGGTGGGGGCGCCGAAGGAGCGGTCCAGCACCACGTTGCGACCCTTGGGGCCCATGGTGGTCTTGACGGCGTTGGCCAGGATGTTGACACCGCGGACGATGCGCGAGCGGGCGTCGTCACCGAAATAAACTTGCTTTGCAGCCATGTTGAAATTCCTTGGGATTGAACAGTGAGGTGGCTTACAGGATCACGGCGAGGACTTCTTCCTCGCGGATGACGAGCACTTCCTCGCCATCGACCTTGACGGACTGGCCGGCGTACTTGCCGAACAGAACCTTGTCACCGACCTTCAGGTCGACCGGGATCACTTTGCCGTCCTCGGTCTTCTTGCCCGGGCCGACGGCCAGGACTTCGCCCTGATCGGGCTTTTCAGCCGCGCTGTCAGGGATGACGATACCCGAGGCGGTGGTGCGCTCGTTGTCCAGACGCTTGACGATCACGCGATCGTGCAAAGGACGCAGTGCCATGGAGGAACTCCTGTACATAAGAAATTGAGGGTGCGGGGGCAGGGCATTGTTAGCACTCCACCCCATCGAGTGCTAATTATAAGGACGATTCCCGGGGTTTCAAGGGGTGGGTGGGGAGTTGTTACATGTGGGGGAGTAAACGCTGCTGAGGAGCCGGGTGTGGCCTGTTTCAGGGCAGGTTCCCATGGAGATTGCCCGCGTCGGGAACAGTCGGTCACGTCACTGGCATAAAGACCGGCTAGAAGACTGGTAAAAAAGGCGGCAAAATTTTATTTTTTTGATGGTCTTTATTGCTTATAATTCCTTTAATTATCAATGTACTAAATTGATAAAAAAGGCGGCAAAAAAGGCGGCAAAAATATGTACGATTCCCCGCATCAGTTCGAACCCCTGGTTCCTGCGAGCATTCCTCCTGCCATGACCGACAAGGCGGCCGAGATTGCGCGCGAAGCAATCCGCTTGACCGGTATGGCTCACGCTTCTTCGCGTGAAACGATCCGCGAACAGGTGCGTTCCATGAACTCGTACTATTCGAACCGCATCGAGGGACAGAGCACCCATCCCCTCCACATCGATGCCGCGCTGCATCAGCAGTTTTCCGACAAGCCCGACGTGGCGCGGCTACAGCGGGTCGCGCTGGCGCACATCGAGGCGGAAATCGAGCTAGAGCGCCTGGTTGCCGAGGGCGAGTCTCCGATGACAGCGGCGTTCATGACCAAGGCCCACGACGCCCTTTACGCCCGGCTCGCGGCAGAGGACCGGACGACGGACGATGGTCGCATCGTCAACCCAGGGAAGATTCGGGACGAGGACGTCGAGGTCGGTCTGCACATCCCGCCTACCGCGGCATCCTTGCCCCGCTTTATGGAACGCATGGATGAGGTCTACGACCGACGACGCTCCTGGGACCAGCACCTCATCCAGGTCGCGTGCATGCACCACCGTGCGACATGGGTGCATCCCTTCCTGGACGGCAATGGCCGCGCTGCCAGGCTGCAGAGCCACTGCGCTCTTTGGCAGTTGTCTGACGGCCTATGGTCCCCAAGCAGGGGCTTGGCTCGCACGACGGTGGACTATTACGCCCGATTGCACAATGCAGATGCGCCGCGTCGCGGAGACTTGGACGGTAGGGGCAACCTGACGACTGCAGGCCTCAACGAGTGGATCGAGTTCTTTCTCGGTGTCTGCGAGGACCAAGTGAAGTTCATGGGCCGTATGCTTGAGCTGGATGGGATGCGGCAACGCATCGAAGCGCTCATCACGTTCCGTCACGCGCAGGATAAGGCCGTGCGCATGGAGGCCATCCTGCCGCTCTACCATTTGTTCGCTGCCGGGCCTCTCCTGCGCAAGGAATTTACCCAAATGACGAACCTGGGCGAGCGCACGGCCCGGTCTTTGATCTCAAGATTGCTGAAGGACGGTCTGATCGTGAGCGATTCAGCCGCTGGACCGGTGCGCTGGGGCATGCCGCTCGACAGCCTGCAGTTCTTGTTCCCGGAACTTTACCCGGAAGCGGCGACGAAGCCGAACTGATCGGTTTCGATCTCGCGTAGCGGGTCAATCCCCGCCACGAGGACCCTTCAAACAAGCGCTCACCCCCCGCGCAATCGCCCCCGCCAGCCGCTTGATCGTCTCCGGCCTCCTCAGCCGGGCTTCTTCCGCAGGATTGATGATGACGCCCGCCTCGATCAGCACGGCCGGCATGGGCGCGTGCCGCAGCGCCGCCAGGCCGTCGTAGCGGTGTACTCCCAATCGGCGGTCGAGAAAGGGCCGGTTTTCACCCTCGACCCGTTCGGCGTGGTATTCGGACGGCCGTTCCCCAACTGCCCGCAGTTGTGAACCCATCTCTTGAGCACATCGCAGGCTGCGAGCCGGATGGGGATTCTGCATCGAGATGAAAATCGAATACCCCGCGAATTCCGCCTGCCTGCCCGCTTGCAGATACCGCGCCTGCGCCGCATCGTGATGGATCGAGACCAGCAGATCGGCGGCAGGTGCGCCTGCCGGACGTCGGGCGGGCGGGATGTCCGTGGCGATGCCTTCGACCCGGGTGGTCCGATGGCCCAGCGCCGCGAGCACGCGGACGAGGGCGGCGGCCAGATCGCGGTTGTACAGATACTCTGCGCGGCCGCTGGCGCCGATCGCCCCCGGCCGTTCCGGTCCGTGGCCTGCGTCCACCAGAATGTGCGCGGCGTGTGCCGGTCCCGCGCAGCACAGGGCCAGCAGGAGCGCGGCCAGCGCGTGCGCCGGCCGCCCGTGGCGGGAACGTACCTGCACCAAGAGAGCGATGTCGCGAAGCGGCGGGGCCATGTGTGCAGTGTAGGGCCGGGCGCGTGGTGGCGCACGCCCGGGCATGCCGGCGCCGGGCTTATTTGCCGGGATCCTTGACGTCGGGAACCGTGTCGAACTCGACGTTCTGCAGCACGCCGTCAACGCGTTCGACCTTGCGGATGTAGACGTTCTGCACGATATCGCGCGTGACCGGATCGATGGACACCGGACCGCGCGGACTCTCCCAGTGCATGCCGCGGGCCGCGGCCATGAAGGCGTCGCCGGTGCGGCCGCCGGTCTTTTTCAGCGTCTCGTAGATCAGGTGCATGCCGTCGTAGCCGCCCGCCGACCAGAAGTTGGGGCGTTCGCCGGGATAGGCCTGCGTATAGGCCTGGACGAACGCCTTGTTTTCCTGCGAATCGTGGGCCTGCGAATAGTGGAAGGAGGTGATCATCCCCACGGCGGCGTCGCCCATGGCGTCCAGCACCCCCTCGTCGGTGATGTCGCCGGTGGCGATCAGGCGGATGCCCGCCTTGTCCAGGCCGCGTTCTTTGAAGCCCTTGGCAAAGGCCACGCCCTGTTCGCCGGCAGGCAGCATCAGGAACACGGCGTCCGGCCGGACATCCTTGGCCTTCTGGAGAAAAGGCGCGAAGTCCGGGGTGCTCACCGGCGTGCGTGTCGAACCGGCGATCTTCCCGCCGCCTGCCTCGAAGGCCCTGATGAACTGCCCTTCGGCATCGTGTCCGGGGCCGTAGTCGGAGACGATGGTGTAGACCGTCTTGATGCCGTTCTTCAGGGCCCAGGCGGCGATCGGCGTCGTGACCTGGGGCAGGGTGAACGAGGTCCGGACGACGTAGTCGGATTTGGTGGTGATGGACGAGGTCGCCGCGTTCATGACGATCATGGGCGTCCGGGTCTCGGTGGCCAGCGGCGCCACGGAAAAGGCCGAGGGCGTCATGCCGAATCCGGCCAGGATATCCACCCTGTCCTGGATCAGCAGGGTCTGGGCCTGGCGCTTGCTGATGGCCGGGGCGATGCCGGTGTCGTCCTTGACGATGAGCCGGATCTTGCGGCCCGCAACGGTGTCGCCGTGCTCCTTCATGTACAGGCGCACGCTGTTCTCGATCTGCTGTCCGTGGGCCGCGAAGGGCCCGGACAGCGGCAGCACCAGGCCGATCTTCAGATCGTCGGCGGCCTGGGCGCCGGTGGCCGCCGTGGCAAGGGCGAGCGCGGCCAGTCTTTTCGTGAGTGTCATGTCTTCCTCCGGTTGGGATGGGGTGGATCCGGTCTCTCGTTTTTTCTCCGTCAGGCCAGGCCGCAGAAATTCTCAGCGATCGCGGTCCGGGCGGCGACGGATTCCCGGGTGTATTCGAGTTCGGCGATCTGGATCTGGCGTTCGAACGGGTTGTCCGTGATGCGGTGAGTCAGATGGGTCATCCACCAGGAGAAACGCACCGCCTTCCAGATCCGCTTGAGCGCGTGCTCGCAGTACTGGTCGATGCCGTGGGCGTCATGGTCCTGGTAGTGCTGCCGCAGGCCGTCGGCCAGGGTCTTGGCGTCCCCGACGGCGAGGTTCAGGCCCTTGGCGCCGGTCGGCGGCACGACGTGCGCGGCATCGCCCACCAGGAACAGGCGGCCGTGGCGCATCGTCGAGCACACGTAGCTGCGCAACGGCGCGATGCTCATTTCCAGCGCAGGCCCCGTGATGAGCTTTTCGGCCAGATCCGAAGGCAGCCGGCTGCGGTATGCGTCCCAGAACCGGTCGGCGTTCCATTGGCTGATGTGCTCGTCGGCCGGGACCTGGATGTAGTAGCGGCTGCGGGTGCGCGAGCGCAGGCTGCACATCAGGAAGCCCTCGGCGCCGTTGATCCAGGCGACTTCCTCCGAAACCGGCGGAACGTCGGCGAGCAGGGCCAGCCAGCCGAACGGAAAGGCCAGGCCCTGCTCGCGCAAGTGCTCCTTCGGGATGGACTGGCGCGAGACGCCGTGGAAGCCATCGCAGCCCGCGATGAAGTCGCAATCGATGCGCAGATCCCTGCCTTCATGGCGGCAGGTCACCCACGGATGATCGCTTTCGATGTCGTGCGGCCGGACGTCGGCGGCCTCGTAGAGCGTGATGCCCCCCGTGGCGGCCCGCGCGTCCATCAGGTCGCGCGTGATGCGCGTCTGGCCGTAGACGGTGGCGTGCGTGCCGATCAGGCCGAAGTCGATGTGGCAGCGCTCCTCGTCCCAGCGCAAATCGAAGCCGCGCATGTGCAGGCCCTCGCGTTCGGCGCGTTCGCCTGCGCCCGCTTCGTTCAGTGCGGCGATCGTGGGCTGTTCCAGCACGCCGGCCCGGATGCGGCCGAGGACGTAGTCGGGACTGCGGGCTTCGAGGATGAGGTGGTCGATGCCGTGCTTGTGCAGCAATTGCCCCAGCAGCAGGCCGGAGGGCCCGGCTCCGATGATGACGACCTGGGTGCGGCGGGTTTCCATCTGGGTGACTCCTGTCGATGAGTGAGGTTCAAGGTTCTTCGAAGGTGATCAGGCCCATGCCCGTGGTCATGGGGCCGTAGTAGTGCCGGTGCACGCGGCGTGCCTCGCCGGAGATCGCGCCGCGCATCACCAGCCACATGATCAGTTCGATGCCCTCCGCGCCCGCCCGCTCCATGAGTTCCTGGTGCGTCATGCGGGCCAGGCTTTCCGGGTCGTGCTCGATGCGGTCGAGGAAGTCGTGGTCGAATGCGGGGTTCATGGCGCCGAAGCGCCGGCCCTGCAACTGGTGCGACATGCCGCCGGTGCCCAGGATGACGACGCGCAGGTCGCGGGGGTCGGCCTCGACGGCGCGGCGGATCGCCTGGCCCAGCTTGAAGCAGCGCATCGCGGTGGGCAGAGGATGCAGCAGGACGTTGACGGCCAGCGGCACGGCCGCGACGTTCCAGTCGGGCGCCGGATCGAAGCACAGGTGCATGGGCACCAGGAAGCCGTGCTCGACGGCCATTTCCTGGCACAGGGTCAGATCGAATTCGTCGTAGACCAGGGATTCGCACAGGTGGCGCGAGAACTCGAAGTCCCCCTTGATGCGGGGCAGCGGACGGATGCCCATGCCTTCGTCGGCGATCGCGTACTGGTCGGCGCATCCCACGGCGAAGGTCGGATATTGCTTGAAGAAGAAATCGGCGCCGTGGTCGTTGTAGACCATGATGGCGATGTCCGGCTTCAGGTCCGCCAGCCACTCGCGCACGGGGACGTAGGCGTCGAACAGGGGTTTCCAGTCCGGCTCGGCCTGGGCGCCCCGGTCGTAGGCGCCGCCGATCGAGGGGACGTGCGAAGTCCCGATGCCCGCGATGATCTTTCCCATGGTCAGCGGGCTCCCTTGGCGTGGCGCGAGGCGAGGAAGGCCTCGAACGGCTCTCCGCGCATCTGGGCGCCCATGCGGTACAGGCCGTGGCCCACCACGAACCCCAGCTTGAGCAGGTAATAGATGTTCCCGCCCGCCGCGTTCAGTCCGCTCCAGTCGCGGGCGCGGACCAGCCGCTTTTCGTATTCGCTCAGGCCGTGGCGTGCCAGGTAGGCTTCCTCGTCGGCCTTGTAGGCCTGGCGATTCGCTTCGGACGTCAGGGAGTCACACATCTTGTTCAGGCGGTAGCCTTTGCGCGATTCGCGCAGGTCGAAGACGATCGTGTCCGGGATGGGGCGGTTCCGGTCGAGTTGCGGTGATGCCATGCGTTCCTCCGGTTGGGTGGCGGCTTGTACAGGTCGGCCTCGAACCTTTAAGCTTTAATGAGCGATGACCTTGTGCCCATGATCGTGTCCGGGAGGGCGCGCGTGAATGGACGAACGGGACGGATGGTGGTGTTTTCCGGACATGAACGATTCTTCGATACCGCTGTATTCCCTGTATGGCCAGATCGACACGGCCGCCGAACTGCGCTTCCTGCACCTGGAGTCGCTGGAGTCGCGCAACCGGGTGTATGACTGGTTCATCCGGCCGCACCGGCACCATGACCTGTACCAGCTCATCTGGGTGGAAAAAGGGTGCGGGACGGTGATGCTCGATGAGCAGCGGCTGACGCTGCGGGCGCCGGTGCTGATCAGCATCCCGCCGCCCATCGTGCACGGCTTCCAGTGGCGGCCGGGAACCGAGGGGCTGATCCTGACGGTCGCCGAAGGCTTCGTGGCGGATCTGGCGCTCTGGTCGGGCGATCCCGCGGTCGGCGCCTTGCTGGATCGGCTGCTGACCGTCGCCGGCGCCGTCGATCCGGACAGCATCGAACGGCTGGGGCGCCTGTTCGAAACGATCCTGGACGAGTATGTGCACGATCGCGTGTGCCGCGGCACGGCCATCTCGGGCAGTGTGTTGAGACTGTTCGCCGAGGTCGCGCGGCTCCGGCACCTGAGCTTGTGCGAGGCCGTCCCGGCCGATCCGGGCGGAAAGGCGTTGTACCGGCGGTTCAAGGAACTGGTCGAGACGCATTTCCGCGACCGCTGGAGCGTGGCCGACTATGCGTCCGCGCTGGCGACGACGGAGCGCAGCTTGCGGCGCCTGTGCCTGGGCCTGGCGAGCCAGGCGCCGGGGCGGATCGTGGCCCGGCGGGTCCTGCTGGAGGCCAAGCGCAGCCTGCTCTACACGGAAAAGACGGTGGCCGAGGTCGGCTATGACCTGGGCTTCGAGGATCCTGCGTATTTCACGCGGTTCTTCGCCCGGAACGAGGGAGAGACGCCGGCCGCGTTCCGGCGCCTGCGGCGGCGCGCGACGGCCGCCTGACGCGCGCCCGCCCTAAGCCGCTGCCGCCAAACGCGGCACCTCCACGGGCGCAGCCAGCGCGGGCCGCACCCGCGCGGGCGTGTCGATGTGGATGTCCCGCCTGAACACCCCGGCGGCGCTGGCCAGGTTCAGGGTCTGGCCGTTCAGGGTCTGCACGGCGGTAAAGGATTCCTCGGCCATGGCGGCGTTGCCCCGGGTCAGGTCGCCCAGCTGGACGAAGGTCTGCTGGATGCGCGCCAGGTCTCCGGTCTGTTCCTGGCCCGCGTGGTGGATCTGGTCGATCAGCGCGCCCACCTGTCGGTTCTGTTCCAGGATGTGGCCCATGGCTTCGGTGGCTTCGCGCGTGCGGGCCACGCCGCCCTGGGCGATCTGCACGGTTTCGCGGATCAGGCCGCCGATTTCCTTGGCGGCGCCGGCCGAGCGCTGGGCCAGCGCCCGCACTTCGCCGGCCACCACGGCGAAGCCGCGGCCTTGTTCTCCGGCGCGGGCGGCTTCCACGGCCGCGTTCAGGGCCAGAATGTTGGTCTGGAAGGCGATGCTGTCGATCACGCCCACGATTTCGCCGATCTTCTGGCTGGCTGCGTCCATGCGCTCGATCTGCTGCGCGGCCTGGTTCACGATGCCGGCCGCCCGGGTGGCGGCGTCTCCCGAATCCTTGGCCAGGGCGACGGCCTGCCGGGCGCGTTCGGCATTGCCGTCGATCAGTTCGGCGAGTGCTTCCAGCGAACCGGCGGTCTCCGCCAGACGGCTGGCCGCCTGTTCGGTCTCGGCGCTGAGATGCTGGCTGCCCTGGGCGATTTCGCCCGAGGCGCCGCGCAGGCCGCCGAGCTGGCCGTGCACGTCGTCGATGAAAGAGCGCAGGTTCAGGCTGGATTGCGTGATGGCCTTCTGGATCGAGGCGATCTCGTCCAGCCGGGGCAGCCGCCAGTCGTCCACGGGTTGGCCGGTCGCGGCCTGGATGGCCTGGCGCTGGATAGCGCGCAGCGGCCGTACCAGCCGATGATCCAGGTACAGGCCGGCCAGCAGGACCAGCGCGGCGGCGCCGACGCCGGCCTCGAGCCAGGCCTGGCCCCGCAGCCCGGCCAGCCAGGCGAGGCCGATCCAGCAGGGGATCAGGCCGCCCAGGGCCAGGGCCAGCCGCTGGCGCAGCGACTGGGTGCGCGTGCCGTTGCGCCAGCGCCGCCATCCGGTATCCATCAACAGGCCATGGTGGAAGCGCCCGGCGGGCCGGCCGGCCTGGAAGGTCGCGCAGACGTGCTCGGCCGCGGCGATTTCCGCGCGGCTGGGCTTGGTGCGGACCGACAGGTAGCCGCTGAGCGTATCCTGGTGGTAGACGGGCGCGACATTGGCGCGCACCCAGTAGTGATCCCCGTTCTTGCGCCGGTTCTTGACCACGGCCGTCCATGAGCGGCCTTGTTTCAAGGTGTCCCACAGATCCTGGTAGGCTTCGGGAGGCATGTCGGGGTGGCGCACGATGTTGTGGGCCTTGCCCAGCAGTTCGTCGTATTCGAAACCGCTGACGCGCACGAACGCCGCGTTGGCGTAGGTGATGCGGCCCTTGAGGTCCGTGGCGGACAGCAGCGTTTCATCGCCGGGGAAATCGTATTCCTGTTGGGTGACGGGCAGGTTCTTGCGCATGGGGATCCTCAGGATCGTTAAGGCTTAAAATATCTTTGGTATCAATGACTTACGGCTATTCTTGAGATGAATGGGCATCATACTAGGATTTCATGACTTTTTTACATGTTTATTCATGCTAATTTTGCATAGAGAAGTGCTTCACGATCGTGTTTCAGAACGCATAACCTCATTTCGATAGTTGAAAGCAATCGACTCTATTTAGACAATCAATTTTACTTATGGTGTGGGCTCGCCTACACTGGTCTCCGTTGGCCTTATGGCCCTTTCACTGAACCCCTGAACGAGGAGCTTTTTTCATGTCCCTGATCAACACCACCATCAAGCCCTTCAAGGCGACCGCGTATCACAACGGCAAGTTTGTCGACGTCACCGAGCAGACCGTCGCCGGCAAGTGGTCCGTGTTCGTGTTCTACCCGGCCGACTTCACCTTCGTCTGCCCGACCGAACTCGAAGACCTGGCCGACCACTACGCCGAGTTCCAGAAGCTGGGCGTGGAAGTCTATTCCGTGTCCACCGACACGCATTTCGCCCACAAGGCCTGGCACGACACGTCCGACGCCATCAAGAAGGTCAACTACCCGATGATCGGCGACCCCACCCACGCGCTGTCGCGCAACTTCGACGTGCTGATCGAAGAAGAAGGCATCGCGCTGCGCGGCACCTTCGTGGTGAACCCGGCCGGCGAAATCAAGGTCCTGGAAATCCATGACAACGGCATCGGCCGCGACGCGTCCGAACTGCTGCGCAAGGTCAAGGCTGCCCAGTACATCGCCAGCCACCCGGGCGAAGTCTGCCCCGCCAAGTGGGAAGAAGGCGCCAAGACGCTGACCCCCTCGCTGGATCTGGTCGGCAAGATCTGATCTTCATCGCCTGAACGATGCGCGGCGGCTCGGGCCGCCCGCGTCCACAGCGATTGCGGCCCGTCAAAGGGCGGGCCGCCCCCTCACCCCGATACTCATCATTGGGCAGTACCATTAAGGTCTGTCCCGGGGCAGTTTTTTCCAAAAAGGTGTGAATATGCTGGATGCGAACCTCAAAGGACAATTAGGAACCTACCTCGAACGGGTCACAGAATCCGTCGAGCTGCGCGCCTCCCTGGATGGCAGCGCCCAGGCGCAGGAATTGCGCGTCTTTCTGGAAGAAATCGCCAGTCTGTCCGACAAGATCACCGTGACGGACGACGCTTCCGGCGCGCGTGTGCCGTCTTTCGAAATCGCCCGCGCGGGCACCGACATCGGTGTGCGTTTCGCCGGCATCCCCCTGGGTCACGAATTCACCTCGCTGGTGCTGGCCCTGCTGCAGGTCGGCGGCCATCCGCCCAAGCTGGACGAAGCCGTGGTCGAGCAGATCCGCAATCTGCCGGGCGACTACACCTTCGAAACCTATTTCTCGCTGTCGTGCCAGAACTGCCCGGACGTGGTCCAGGCGCTGAACGCGATGTCGGTCATCAACCCGCGCATCCGCCACGTGGCGATCGACGGCGCCCTGTTCCAGGACGAAGTCCAGCAGCGCGAGATCCTGTCCGTGCCCGCCGTGTTCCTGAATGGCGAGCTGTTCCACCAGGGCCGCGCCGGGGTCGAGGAATTCCTGGCCAAGCTGGACGCCGGTGACGATGCGGCCAAGGTCGAGGCCCTGAACGCCCGTGAAGAATTCGACGTGCTGGTGGTCGGCGGCGGCCCGGCGGGCGCTGCGGCGGCCGTGTATGCGGCGCGCAAGGGCATCCGCACCGGTGTGGTGGCCGAGCGTTTCGGCGGCCAGGTGCTGGACACCATGGCGATCGAGAACTACATCTCGGTGCTGGAAACCGAAGGACCCAAGTTCGGCGTCGCGCTGGAGCAGCACGTCAAGGCCTACGAAGTGGACATCATGAACCTGCAGCGGGCCAGCCGCCTGGTGCCGGGCAAGTCCGTCCAGGTCGAACTGGCCAGCGGCGCGGTCCTGAAGGCCAAGACCGTGATCCTGTCGACCGGCGCGCGCTGGCGCCAGATCAACGTGCCCGGCGAAGACGAATACCGCAATCGAGGCGTGGCCTACTGCCCGCACTGCGACGGCCCGCTGTTCAAGGGCAAGCGCGTGGCGGTGATCGGCGGCGGCAATTCCGGCGTCGAGGCGGCGATCGACCTGGCCGGCATCGTGGGCCACGTCACGCTGATCGAGTTCGGCGATGCACTGCGGGCCGACGACGTGCTGCAGCGCAAGCTGCGCAGCCTGGCCAACGTGACCGTCATCACCTCGGCCCAGACCACCGAGATCCACGGCGACGGCAAGCGCGTGATCGGCCTGAGCTACACGGACCGCACCAGCGGCGCCGCGCAGCGCGTCGAGCTGGACGGCGTGTTCATCCAGATCGGACTGGTGCCCAACACCGAGTGGCTCAAGGGCACGGTCGAACTCAGCAAGCACGGCGAGATCGTGGTCGATGCCCGCGGGCAGACCTCGGTGCCCGGCGTGTTCGCGGCAGGCGACGCGACGACGGTGCCGTACAAGCAGATCATCATCGCCGCCGGCGAAGGCGCCAAGGCTGCGCTGGCCGCCTTCGATCACCTGATCCGGAGTTCGGTCGAAACTGAGGAAAAGGCCGTCGCTTGAGCCGGCCGTTAAAACCTGACCGGCCTTGCTGAAGCAATCTTTCGCAAGGTTTCCGCCCGCGTCCTTCCTACACTCGTCCGATCACATCACGCATCGGGCGAACGCAGGAAGGACGCATTTCATTTCAGGCAGATACTTTTTGCATTTCTAGACAGTCTTAGTCACAGAATCTAGAATTGATTCGACTCAGTTCCAGGGCTTGCGTCCGCAGGCTCGACCGTATTTCTCTCTTAGCGTAGAGGTCATATGAATAGCCAGCGCAGAAATTTCATGAAAGTCTGTGGCGGCGCCGCAGGGGTGGCGACCGTGCCCGGTCTTGCGGGTGCATCGCTGCTGACGGGGGCGGACGCCCGCTCCGCCGCTGCGGCAGATGCCGCGCACGTCGAAAAATCCATCAAGGCCGGTTTTGGCGGCGGGTTCTCCGTGCAGAGCCATCGCGCCGTGGATGGGCTGGTTTATGCCGATATCCGGCACGGCGGTTCCCGCTACCTGGTGACTTCCCCCGATCTGTTCGACTGGCAGGTCGTCGCAGCATCGCCCGTCTGACCGCCCGGGCCACCGTGGCGTGTATTTGAACAAGACTTGAACAAGATCGGAGACACCCAGTGACAGCAGCTATCAAAAGCATTCGCATCCACCCCGGCATCGGCATGGCCCGCATGGGCGACAGCGATGAATTTTTCATCGGCCCCGAAGCGCCGGGCGTCGTCGCCGATCCGGGCGGCTCGTACCGTGACGGCAGCATGCGCCTGAAGCGTCAGGCGCAGCGCTACCGGGTCTATGCCTACGACGAATCGGGCGCTGTCATCGGCGAACTGGCCGCCGATTCGGATCAGGTCGCGTCCTTGCGCTGGCGTGTCCACGTGCGCAATATGAAGGCCGCCAATTATGCGTTCCAGGGCGCTTTTCTGTTTGATCCGGACAAGCTGCGCAACCCCGGCATCCAGCCGGGCCTGAAGCCCGGCGAACGCAAGCAGCTCATCATCGATCCGGGCGCGCAGGTGATTGCGACGGGTCAGGCCGGGCCGGTGGTTCTCAAGGGCAGCGTGTTCACCGGCATCGACAAGGGCACCTTGCCCGGAGAACTGCGCTACGAGGGCTTCACGCCCAAGGACATTTCCAAGCCTGTCGAGGTCACCTACCAGGCGGCGCACGACATCGAACTGGGCCAGTTGCGGCTGGACCCCGCCGGACGCCTGCTGTTCGTGGCCTCGCCCGGCAAGGGCGGATGCGTCACCACGCCGCGCGTGGCCTTGTCCAACCCCAGTGAATTCCACGATGCGCCCAATGGCCCCCAGGGCGGCAAGGATCCGTTGACGAACCAGTTCGCCTACTTCAACATCCCCGGCTGGTGGGACGACACCTGTGGGGGCGAGATCGACGTCACCGTCACGTTGAAGGACGGTACGGTGCTGAGCACCCGCGACGGTGTGAAGAAGGCCGAGGACGAGGGCAGCCGCAACCCGACCCAGGGCGCCTGGATCGTCACCGCGCCGCCCAAATACGCGCCGCACATGATGCACGTGGTGTCCATCCTGGATCGCGTCTACGAGGCCTTCCCGGAAGCCTATCCCCACACGGACAGCAAGACGGTCTTCTACCGAGACGTCTACCCGCTGTTTGCCAAGGCCGTGAATTACGGCTGGGTCAGCGCCGAGGCGGCGGGCGTTGCGGCGAACACCAAGGATCTGGCGCACGGCCCCAAGCAGCCGGGCAATCTGCTCAGCCCGGGATACGTGACCGCGCTGTCCGATCCCAGCGACACCATGAAGCCGCTGCGCCAGCGCATCTACGGTTTCATGCGCCATGCCTCGGGTCCGCGCAGCCGTCTGGTGGATTCCTTGATGCCGGCGCCGCCGCTGCGCCCCACCAGTTGGCAGGACCCGAAGTTCGACCCTAAGGTCGATGACCGCCAGATGCCGAAACTCTGGGGCACGGGCGGCAAACCCTTGCAGAACAAACAATTGGGCGACAACTTCCCCAATCAGTTCCTCAGCCTGACCGACTGGCAGTTGCGCCACCTGAAAGACTGGGCGGAGGGCAATTTCGAAACCGGCACGCCGCAGGAACCGGTGCCGTTCGACAAGGTGCCGGTCGCGGGGCAGCCGCACGCCCTGGATGCCGCTGCGCTCGAACCCACCATCGGCGGGGGCTTCCACCCGGGCATCGAATTCCCCTATCTGATCATCTACCGGGAAAAATTCGCCGCCGCATTCCGGGTGGCCGGGGATATCGAACCGGGCGAACTCAGCGCCTATATGTCCAGCCCCTGGCATGGGGATTTCTGGTCCTGCAATACGGCCTGGTGGCCGACGCAACGGCCGGACGTCGTGTTCCAGTACGACACCAAGGACCAATCCCGCACGCACCGGGAATGGTTCCGTGGCTACGACGAGCAGGGCGAGCCGCTGTCCTCCGACGATGGCTACGACCAGATGGTGTATGCCTGGCCCAAGCTGGGCATGGTGCTGCCCCTGAAAGCCGCCGACGGCAGCGTGGTGGTCGACAACGGCGAAATCGTCTTCGTCGAGCAGCAGCGCGATCCCGCCCTGGATCGTCCGCCCGCCAAGATGGGCGGTTGATGGCCGGCAGCCCGACGGCGTCTGGACGCGGCGCGCCGGCCGCGTCCGCAGCCGTCTGGGATGTGATCATCGTCGGCGCGGGGCCGGCCGGCAGCGCGGCTGCCATCGTCTTGTCCGGGTACGGCCGACGGGTGCTGCTGCTGGATCGCGGCGGGGCGCCCGGCTTCAAGCTGGGCGAATCGATCGCGCCGCCCGCGCTGGGGCTGGTGCGGCAGTTCCTGGGCGAACCCGAGACGTTTCCCGATGGCTTGGCCTGCTTCCGTACGGCGGGCAATCTGTCCGTCTGGTCGGGCGCCGAACCCGAAACCACGGATTTCTTTTTCACGCCGGCCGGGTTCGGCCTGTGCGTGGACCGCCTGGCGTTTGACGAGGCCTTGCGGCAGCGCGCGGCCCAGGCGGGCGCCACGGTGCTGATGGGCGCGCGCTTTGATTCGTGCGTGCGTGTATCGGATGCGGCGGATGCCCAGGCGGATTGGCAGGTGTCCGTAGCGGTGGATGGACAGGAACGGTCCTGCCGGGCGCGCTTTCTGATCGATGGTTCGGGCCGCCAGGCGGCCGTGGGCCGGGCTTTGGGCGTGGGCCATGCCAAGCGGGATCGGCTGTTTGCCTATGCTCGCTGGTATGACAGTCCCGTGGCCGACGAGGATCGGCTGACGCGCATCGAAGCCGGGCCGCATGGCTGGTGGTACAGCAATCGGCTGCACGCCGAGGGTGCGGGGGCCAGGCGCCTGGTGGTGTTTCATGGTGACCAGGACAGTCCGGTGGCCCGTGCCGCCGCCCGTGCCGAGGGCTTTGATCGTGTGCTGCAGGATTCCGCGCACCTGGGGCCGCTGCTGCGGGATCGCGGCTATCGCGCCACGGGCGCGGTGCGCGGCGCCCCGGCGCACAGCCAGTGTCTGGACGCATTCTGCGGCGAGGGCTGGCTGGCTGCGGGCGACGCCGCGCAGGCCTACGATCCTTTGTCTTCGCAAGGCATCTGGAAGGCGCTGGACACCGGCAGCCAGGCCGGTCACCTGGTGCACGGCCTGCTGCAGGAAGGCCGCGCGGGCGCGGGGGCGCAGGACGGTTGGCTGCGCCGCTATGCGCAGGGACAGGCGCGCGCCTGGGACGCTTATCGGACCCAGCTCGATTTTTATTACGGCGCTCAGCCGCGCTGGCGTGAGTCGCTGTTCTGGCAGCGCCGGCAGGCGGGGCGGGACCCTGAAATCGCTTCCGATGGGCGCCCCCGTGTCGATACAATGACGCTTATCTGAACAAGCAGGCCGGGCGCCGGGCGCCCGGGCGATCGCACTCATCATGTTGTCCCAATACGGCGTACTGGACGTCTGGACCTACCTGGCCGGCGTGATCTTCATCATCCTGCTGCCCGGCCCGAACTCGCTCTTCGTGCTGGCGATCGGCGCCGGTCGCGGCATCCGCGCCGGCTACCAGGCTGCTTTCGGAGTGTTCGTCGGCGATTCCATCCTGATGACGCTGACGGCGGCCGGCGCGGCCTCGGTGTTGCGGCTGCTGCCCATGGTGTTCATCGCCCTGAAGGCCGCCGGGGCGGTCTACCTGACGTACCTGGGGATCCGGCTGCTGATGTCGGCCTGGCGGCCGGGGCCGGCGCAGACGCATGCGGTCACCGGCGGCCCGGGCAGCCCGTTTCGCAAGGCGCTGCTGCTCAGCCTGCTCAATCCCAAGGCCATCCTGTTCCTGCTGTCATTCTTTGTGCAGTTCGTCGATCCGACCTACCCGCATCCGGGGCTGTCGTTCTTCTTCCTGGCCGCAATCCTGCAGG
Source organism: Castellaniella hirudinis (assembly GCF_042651965.1). Taxonomy (NCBI): domain Bacteria; kingdom Pseudomonadati; phylum Pseudomonadota; class Betaproteobacteria; order Burkholderiales; family Alcaligenaceae; genus Castellaniella; species Castellaniella hirudinis. The sequence continues at coordinate 32,466 of NZ_JBHSDY010000001.1, read as the reverse complement.
TGTGCAGCCTGCTGTATCTGTCCGCCCTGATCTTCGGCGGGTCGCGTTTGGCGGCGTCGTTCCGGCGGCGCCAGGGCCTGGCGCGCGCCGGCAGCGGCCTGGTGGGCCTGTTGTTCCTGTGGTTCGCGGGACGCATGGCGTTTGAGGCCTGAAATTTTCCGGTATTTCCCCATGGAGATGCCGGCACGCCGCATCATCATCGTGTAATAATACCGATCATTCATGTTGAGTGATGTTCCGGTATTTTCGCGCGTCGTCCCTCTGGCACGGCGGCGGCGGGTCGCATGCGTCCAGTCCGGCTAGGGGTTTATCCCCTTTAGGTGGCCTTGCGCATCCTGAGTAGAATTTTTCGCATCCCGGGTGTTTCACGAACGATTCGAACAGGATGCCTGCATGTCCCCGCGACTGGCTTTACGCAATATCAGCAAATCCTACCCGGCGGTCCGGGCCAATGATGCCATCGATCTGACCGTTGAAGCCGGCGAGATACACGCCATCCTGGGTGAAAACGGCGCGGGCAAGTCCACCCTGATGAAGATCATCTACGGCGTGGTCCGCCCGGACGAGGGCACCGTCCATTGGGACGGCCAGGAAGTCCAGATCGCCAATCCGGCAGCGGCGCGGGCGCTGGGCCTGGGGATGGTGTTCCAGCATTTTTCCCTGTTCGACACCCTGACCGTGACGGAAAACATCGCCCTGGGGCTGCCGCCGGGCACGGACATGCAGGAGCTCGAAACGCGGATCGCCGCCACGGCGGCGCAATACGGCCTGGACGTCGAGCCGCGCCGCCACGTGCATACCTTGTCGGTGGGCGAACGCCAGCGCGTGGAGATCGTGCGCGCCTTGCTGGGGCGGCCGCGCCTGCTGATCCTGGACGAACCGACTTCGGTGCTCACGCCGCAGGCCGTGCTGCGCCTGTTCGAGGTGCTGCGCCAACTGGCGGCCGAAGGCTGCAGCATTCTGTACATCAGCCACAAACTCGACGAGATCCGCGCCCTGTGCCATCGCTGCACGGTGATGCGCGCCGGCCGGATCACCGGGGTCTGCGATCCGCGCCAGGAAACCGAGGCCGGCTTGTCGCGCCTGATGATCGGCGCCGATCTGCCGGTGCACGAGCACCGGGCGCCGCAGGACGGACCGGTGCTGTTCCAGGCCCGTCGCCTGAGCCTGCCGCCCGCGCATCCCTTCGCCACGCCGCTGGCGGACATCGGATTCGATCTGCACGCGGGGGAGATCCTGGGCGTGGCCGGCGTGTCCGGCAACGGCCAGCAGGAATTGATGGGCGTGCTGTCGGGCGAAGACACGCGCGCCGCCCGGGACAGCATCCTGTTCGACGGCCAGCCCGTGGGCCAGCGCTCGTCGGCCTGGCGGCGCACGCGCGGCATGGCTTTCGTCCCCGAAGAACGCCTGGGGCGCGGCGCCGTGCCGGAACTGTCCCTGGCGCGCAATCTGCTGCTCTCGCACCAGGGGCCGGACACCGTGCAGCGGGGCTGGATCCGCACCGGGGCCGTGCGCCGCATCACCGCGGACATCATCGAACGCTTCCGCGTCAAGGCGCCCGGGCCTCAGGCCCTGGCCGGCAGCCTGTCGGGGGGCAATCTGCAGAAATACATCGTCGGCCGCGAGGTCGTGCGCCAACCCCGGCTGCTGATCATCGCCCAGCCCACCTGGGGGGTGGACGTGGGCGCGGCGGCGCAGATCCGGGGCGAACTGCTTGCCTTGCGCGACGCGGGTTGCGCCATCCTGCTGATTTCCGAGGAGTTGGACGAATTGTTCGAACTGTCCGATCGCCTGGTCGTCCTGGCCAAGGGGCGCCTGTCGCCCGCCATCGCCCGCGCCCAGGCGACGCGCGAACAGATCGGCCAGTGGATGAGCGGCCTGTGGCCTGGGGCTGCCGCGCCCGACGCATCCGGTGATCAAGCCGTGCGTGCTGACGCGGAGGCCGCCCATGCTTGAGCTCATCCCCCGCGCCGAGCCTTCGCGCCGGATGGTGTGGCTGTCGCCGCTGCTGGCCGTCGCGCTGACGGCGCTGTGCGGCCTGTGCATGTTTCTGGCCATGGGCAAGCCGCCCTTGCAAGGCCTGGCCGTCTTTTTCATCGAACCGCTCTCCAGCCAGCACGGCTGGGCCGAGATCGGCGTCAAGATGGCGCCGCTGCTGCTGTGCGCGGTCGGCCTGGCGCTGTGCTTTCGCGCCAATATCTTCAATATCGGGGCCGAGGGCCAGCTGGCAGTCGGCGCGATCGTGGCCGGCGCCTTCATCCTGCATTTCGACGACGGGACGGGCGGTGGCGGCGGACTGCTGATGATCGCGCTGGCGCTGCTGGCCGGCGCCCTGGGCGGGGCGGTGTGGGCGGGGCTGGTGGCTTGGCTGCGCGATCGCTATCACGCCAATGAAATCCTGGTGTCGCTGATGCTGGTGTATGTGGCGCAACTGCTGCTCAGCTACCTGGTGCACGGCGTGATGCGCGACCCGGACGGCTTCGGCTTTCCCCAGTCGCGCTTGTTCGATGATGGTTTCCTGCTGCCGGTGTGGCCGGGCACCCGTCTGCACCTGGGCTTCGGACTGGCACTGGTCGCGGCCTTTGCCGCCTGGCTGCTGTTGTCGCGCCTGTTCGCCGGCTACCGCCTGACGGTGGGCGGTCTGGCGCCGCTGGCGGCACGCTACGCCGGGTTTTCCTCGCGCCGCGCACTGTGGGGCTGCATGCTGGGTTCCGGCGCCCTGGCCGGGGTGGCCGGCGCCTGTGAAATCATGGGGCCGATCGGCCAGCTGACGCCCTCGATCTCGCCGGGCTATGGGTTTGCCGCCATCATCGTCGCCTTTGTGGGGCGGCTGCATCCCATCGGTGTGATCTTCGCCAGCTTCGTCATGGCCCTGTTCTACATCGGCGGTGAACTGTCGCAGACGCGGCTGGGCATGCCCAACGCCATCACCGGCATCTTCCAGGGCATTTTGCTGTTTTCGCTGCTGGCCTGTGATGTGCTGATCCACCAACGCCTGCGCTGGAGGCGCTGACACCATGGACGTATTGGCTCCCCTGATCGCAGCCGCCATGAACGCCGGCACGCCGCTGATGCTGGCGGCCCTGGGCCTGCTCATCAACGAGAAATCCGGCGTCATCAACCTGGGCTCCGAAGGCATGATGCTGGTGGCGGCGGCCCTGGGTTTTGCCGTGACCGTGCAGTTCGGCAGTTCCGGGCTGGGGTTCCTGGCCGGGGCGGCCGCCGGCGCCGCGATGGCGGGCCTGTTCGCCTGGCTGGTGGTCTGGCTGGGGGCCAATCAGGTCGCCTGCGGCCTGGCCCTGTCCTTGTTCGGCGTCGGCCTGTCGGCCTTCATCGGCTTGCCCTACGTCGGCGCCACGATCCAGGCTTCGGCCTGGGCGGTGCCGGGGCTGGCCGATCTGCCGTTCGTCGGCCCGGCCCTGTTCCAGCACCATCCCCTGGTCTACGGGGCGCTGGCGCTGGCCGTCGGGCTGACCTGGTTCCTGTACCGGACGCGGCCCGGGCTGATCCTGCGCGCCGTGGGCGAATCCCCCGAGTCCGCGCATGCCTTGGGCTACTCGGTGCGCCGCATCCGCCTGGCGGCCTTGCTGTTCGGCGGGGCCTGCTGCGGCCTGGCCGGGGCCTTCATGTCGCTGGTCTACACGCCGATGTGGGTCGAGAACATGGTCGCCGGGCGCGGCTGGATCGCCCTGGCGCTGACGCCGTTCGCCACCTGGCGCCCGCTGCGGGTGCTGGTCGGCGCCTATCTGTTCGGCGGCATCACCATCCTGACCTTCCACATGCAGGCGCTGGGCGTGCCGATCGCCTCGCAGTTGCTGTCGATGCTGCCCTACCTGGCCACCATTCTGGTGCTGGTCCTGATCTCGCGCAACGTGAACTGGATCCGCATCAATATGCCCGCGTCCCTGGGGCGCGTGTTCAACCCCAATCACTGATTGTTGTCGTCCTACGGAGACCTTCTCATGAAAACTCGCTTGATTCGTCAAACCCTGGTGGCCGCGACTGCTGCGGCATGCCTTTGGGCCGCCGGCCCCGCCGCTGCGGATGAACCCCTGAAGATCGGTTTCGTCTACGTCAGCCCGGTGGGCGAGGCGGGCTGGTCCTGGCAGCAGGACCTGGGCCGCAAGTTCATGGAGCAGCAACTGGGCGACAAGATCAAGACCCAGTACGTCGAAGACGTGCCCGAGGGCGCCGACGCCGAGCGCGTCATCCGTGACCTGGCCCAGCAAGGCAACAAGCTGATCTTCACCACGTCCTTCGGCTACATGAATCCGACCATCAAGGTCGCCAAGCAGTTCCCGGACGTGAAGTTCGTGCACTCCACCGGCTACAAGACCGCGCCGAACGTCGCCACCACCAACGCCCGCTTCTACCAGTCGCGCTATGTCGCCGGCGTGCTGGCCGGGCACAAGACCCAGACCGGCGTGGTCGGCTATGTGGGCGCCTACCCGATCCCCGAGGTGCTGCAAGGCATCAACGCTTTCACGCTCGGCCTGCGCAGCGTCAAGCCCGACGCCACGGTGCGCGTCATCATGGTCAATAGCTGGTTCGATCCGGGCAAGGAACGCGACGCCGCGCTGGCGCTGCTGGACCAGGGGGCCGACATCGTGACCCACCACACCGATTCGACCGCCACCGTACAGGCGGCCGAGGAACGCGGCAAGTGGGCCATCGCCTATCACTCCGACATGCTGAAGTTCGGCCCGAAGGCCCAACTGGCCGCCGTGACCCACCACTGGGGCGAATACTTCACCCGCGAAGCCAAGGCCATGCTGGACGGCACCTGGAAGTCCGACCAGGTCTGGGGCGGCTTCAAGGAAGGCATGGTCGCCCTCGAAGGCTTCGGTCCGGCCGTGGATGACGCGCTGAAGGCCGATCTCAAGGCCAAGGAAGACGCCATCGCCAATGGTTCGCTGAACGTCTTCGCCGCGCCGCTCAAGTCCAACGAGGGCAAGGTGGTGCTGGCCGAAGGCGCGCTGGACGACGCGGGCCTGAACGCCATGGACTATTACGTCGAAGGCGTGGTCGGGAAGCTGACGAAGAACTAGAGCCCCCACGCTGCGCAGCCTTCGGCCGCTTGCTGCCCCCCGAGGGGGCGCTTTTTGCCTTGGGGCGGCCCGGCGGCAAAAAGGGTTCTTAATCCGCCTTACGGGGTACTGACCAGGTGCTGACGACCTGGGCGACCGGGTCGCCGCCGCCTTCGGGCAGCAGCAGGACATCGCCGGCCGTCATGCGGCCGGTTTTCAAGACCCGCGCCTGGGCGATGATCCCGCCGGCGGGCGCGCCGCGCATGAAATTGATCGTCAGGCTGGAAGTGACGGCTTCGGCGACCCCGGTGGCGCCGACCACGGCCGCGTACAGGGCCAGGTCGGCCAGTCCCATCAGCATCGGTCCGGCGACGATGCCGCCCAGCCGCTGGTTGGCCGGGCTGGGCGGCAGGCGCAGCGTGGCCTGCCCGTACTGGATGTCCAGAATCTCGATGCCCAGCACGGCGGCAAAGGGATGCAGCCGGTCCAGCAGTTCGCGAAATGCTTCCAGGCTGATGCGGGCCTCGGGGGCAGCGGGCGTGGCGGTTTCAGCGACGATTTCGAGCGGCGTGGACATAGCGCAAAGAAGGGTGAAAAAGCCCATAGTACACTGGCTCAGCCGGATCAGACGGGTGCTGACCGGCCGCGCCGGCCGGCGTTCCGGCCGGTCCCGCCGCAGGGCCGCCAGGGCGGACTGCGGGCCACATCATTGGGTAGTGAAATGAATAGATTCTTGACGCGCACACTGGGAATTTCGGCCGGCTTGCTGCTGGCGACCTCGGCCTGGGGGCAGGGACACGGCGCGGCGCACGGTGCGCCGGCCGCCGCACCGGCCAAGGCTTCCGCCACCGTGACGGCGTCCGATTGCTGGATCCGTCTGATCCCGTCTCCGGCGCCTTCGGGCGGTTTCTTCGTGGCGCACAACGCCGGGTCTGCCGACGCCGTGCTGACGGGCGCCCATTCGCCCGACTACGGCATGGTGATGTTGCACGAGACCACCGAATCCGGCGGCATGAGCAAGATGGCCATGGTCCATCAGGTCGCCATTCCGGCGGGCAAGGACCTGGCGTTCAAGCCGGGCAGCTACCACCTGATGCTGGAACAGCCTCGCGACGGGCTGAAGATCGGCGATTCCGTGCGAGTGGATTTCACGCTGGCCGACGGCGAAGGCTTCTCCGCGACCTGCGAGGTCAAGTCGCCCAAGGCCATGCCGGGCACGGGCGGGCATGACATGTCCAAGCACATGAAGCACTGATCGCGTGCCACGGCCCCGGCAGGACATCGCGCTTGCCGGGGCTGCGGCGGCGCCCCGCGGGAGCGTGTGCCGCCGGGCCGGGCCTGGCCAGGGCCGGCGCGCTCAGGCGTCCGCAATGAAATCCAGCACCGCGCGGTTGAAGGCCCGGGGATTGGCCAGGTTCATGCCATGCGAGGCCAGGGCAATGCGGGCGCGCTGCGCCTGCGGCAGCAGTTGCTGCAGCCGGTCCAGGCGCGTGCCGTACTTGGCCGGGCTGTTGGCGCCGGTGATCAGCAGCAGCGGGCAGGACAGGGCGGCAGCGTCCCGGGGATCCACCGGCAGGTTGGCTTCGACGATCTGCGACAGCAGCGTTGCGGCGTTGTCCCGCACCATGTCCTTGAACCAGCCGACCATCTTGCGCCAGGTGTCGGCGCCGTTCACCGTGTCGATGAACTGTTCGAGCGCGTCTTCCGTGTCTCCGGCCTGCAGCCGTTGCACGGCGGCGGCATAGAAGACGGGCGTTTCCGGCTCGTCCGCAAAGCGAAATCCCGGGTCGGCCAGCGTCAGCGAGCGGCACAGGTCCGGCGCCTGGACTGCCAGGGCCAGGGCCACCTGGGCGCCTCGCGAATGGCCGATCACGTGGGCGCCGCCGTACGCGTCCAGCGCGCGCAGCAGATGCGCCAGATCGCCCGCATGGCGCTTGACTGCGTAGGTGGCCTGGGGATGGGATTGCGCGCCGGGCCAGCAGCCGCGCAGGCTGGGGGCGAGGACGCGGCGCGTGTCGCTGAAGGCCGGCGTCTGCCAGCGCCAGTAGCGGTAGTCGCACAGCGAACCATGGATCAGCAGGATCGGCGCATCCGTGCCCGCGCCGGCCTGGGTGTAGTGCAGGTCGCCGTCGGGCAGGGGCAGGATGTGGTGCGGTGGTTCGGGGTGCGGCGCCGGCATTACAGCAGCTTCAGGCGGCTCTTGGCCGTCTCGGCGGAGGGGCTGCCGGGGTAGTCCTTGATGATGCGCTGCAGGCTGGCCTTGGCGCTCTTCATGTCGTTGAGTTCGATCTGGTCGGCGGCCACCACCAGCAGGGCGTCCGGCGCCCGGGGATCTTCAGGGCGGTTCTTGACCAGCGACTGCATGGTCTGGATGGAGTTCTTGAAGTCCTTGGAGGCGTACTGGCTGCTGCCCAGGTAGAACTGCGCGTCACCGGACAGATCGCTGTCGGGATAGGACTGGAGAAAGGACGAGAAGCCGGCGGCGGCTTCTTTGTAGCGGCCGTTGCGGTACTGGTCGGCTGCAGCTTCGTAGACGGCCTGCTCCTGCGGATCGCCGGCTTGCGGCGTCTGGGGCGCGTTGGCATGGCCGGCGTTGCCGCCGGCCGAGGGCGCGCGCTGGCTCAGTTCTTCGACGCGGCCGCGCAGCGAGGCGATTTCCTGGTGCAGCAGGTCCATCTGGTCGGCCAGCTGCAGCCGGGCCTGCTGATTCTGTTCGTTCATCTGCTTGATCTGGGTGCGCAGTTCCAGGATGGCGCGGCGCGCCTCGTCGTCCGAAAAGGCCTGAGCGGCAGGGGCTGCCAGCGTCAGCGCCAGCAGAGCGGCGGCGGAAAGGGCGTGCAGGCGATAGGGTGCGGTCATGAGTCTTCCATGAAAAAACGCCGTAGCGGGGGCCGCTACGGCGTTGTCACTGCCTGGGGCTGACGATCAATGTTGATAGTTGATGTCGGCGCGGCGGTTCTCGGCGTAATCGGCGTCGGTGTTGCCCAGGGCCTTGGGACGTTCCTTGCCGAAGCTGATCGCTTCGATCTGGTTGGCATTGACGCCCAGCAGGGTCATCATGCGTGCCACGGCATCCGAACGGCGCTGGCCCAGGGCCAGATTATATTCGGTGCTGCCGCGTGCGTCGGTGTTGCCTTCCACGCGGACCTTCTGGCCCTGGTGGCTGCTCAGGTAGCTGGCATGCATCTCGACGACGCTGCGGTACTGTTCGGGCACCGTGTAGCTGTCGAAGTCAAAGTAGACCGAGCGTTGTTGCGCGAGCGGGCTTTGCGGATTGAAGGGATCCATGATTTGCCCAGCGGACGCCGAATCGGAGCCGTTGCCGGCGCCGTTCTGGTCCAGCGGCACGGAGCTGCAGGCGGCCAGCGAGGCAGCGAAGGCGGCGATAGTCAGGGTCCTGGTGATGCGCGAGCTCATTTAATGTCCTTTAGAAAAGAGTCACACGGAAAAATCAGTCTGTGAAAGGGCCCCAGGCCGGCTCGCGGACCTTGCCGTTGAGTACCGACAACGTCTGGCGCACGCGCCCGTCGATCGAAGTCACCGCCAACACGCTGCGACCGTTCTGGATGGCGCTGTAAAGCACCTGCATTCCATTGGGCGCGTAGCTGGGGGATTGGTCGTCCGGGCCGTCCGTCAGCACTTGTTCGGAACCCGAGTTCAAGGCGAGGCTTGCAATCCTGAAAGCACCATTTCTGCGAGTAACGTACACCAGTTGTTGTCCATCCGGCGATACCCTAGGTGAAATATTGTAACTGCCCGAGAAGGTCAGGCGCTGGGCGTCTCCGCCGCCAGCCGGCACCTTGTAAACCTGGGGACTGCCGCCCCGGTCGCTGGTGAACACCAGGGACTGGCCGTCGGGGGTGAAGCGCGGCTCGGTGTCGATCAGCGGCGAGCGCATCACCCGGCGCAGGTCAGATCCATCCGAGTTGATGGTGTAGATCTGGGAAATGCCATCTCTTGACAGCACGATCGCCATGCGATGACCGTCCGGCGACCAGGCGGGCGCGCTGTTGTTGCCCTTGTAATTGGAGACCGGCTGGCGCTGTCCGGTCGCCAGCGTCTGCACATAGATCACGGATTTGCCCGATTCGAAGCTGACGTAGGCCAGCTTCGAGCCGTCCGGCGACCACGCGGGCGAGATGATGGACTGCTTCGAACGCAGCATCACCTGCGGATTCTGGCCGTCGGCGTCAGCAATTTGTAACTCATATCCGTTGCCAGTCTGCAACACATAGGCGATCCGGGTCGAGAATACGCCGCGCACGCCGGTGATCTTTTCGTAGATGCGATCGGCGATCCGGTGCGAAATCCGGCGCATTTCCGATTCGGATCCGCTGTAGGAGGCCTGGTCCAGTTCGGTCTTGCGGACGTTGTCCACCAGCCGGTAGCTGACCGTGTACTGGCCGCCGTTCTGGGCGACCGTACCGTAGGCCAGGTAGTCGGCGCCGCGCGCCTGCCAGGTGCCGTAGTCGATCTTGCTCTGGACATCCAGGCCGGCGCCCGAGGCACCGATCAGGCGGAACTGGCCGGAGCGGGTCAGGTCGGCGCGGATGACCTCAGGGGTCGAGGTGGCGCCGGACGTGCCCGCGAAATCGGCGATGGCGATGGGGTACTGGGTGGCGCCGACGCCGGAAATGTCGACGCGCAACTGGGCATGGGCGGCCGGCGCGACGGTGGCGGCCAGCGCGAGGCCCAGGCCGGCCGCTGAGGCGCGCTGCCAGAGGCGCCCGAGGAAGCCGGAGGCTGTGAATACGGTCATAGTGACGATCTCCTTAATCGTACATGCGGTAGTCCACGTCAATATACGACGGATACTTGCCGCCAGGCGGTTTCGGGAAGGGCGAGCAGGCCAGAATCCCCTTCTGGATGGCATCGTCGAAACGGGGATTGCCAGAAGATCGGGTCAGGTCGGCGCCCTGGACTTGTCCAGAGGATTGCAGACGGACACGGAAAGTGGCCGTCGGGTTGGCAGAGCCGCTTTGCTGAGGCGGGTTGAACACCACGCGCGGCTGGACGCAGGCGCGCACCTTGGCCGCGTAGCCGTCGTTGCCGCCGCCCCCGCGCTGGTTGCGGTCCGCGTTGCCGCTGGGAATGCCGGCGGCCTCCAGGGCGTCGCCGCGCATGGCGGCCCGCAGGGCTTCGCGCTTGGCCTCGGCTTCCTTTGCGGCCTTTTCCTTTGCGGCTTTTTCCTTGGCCGCTTTTTCGGCCGCGGCCTTTTCAGCGGCGGCTTTCTCGGCGGCGGCTTTTTCAGCCTTTTCCTTGTCAGCTTTTTCTTTCTCGGCTTTTACCTTGGCGGCCTGCGCGGCGGCTTCCTTGTCGGCCTTGTCCTTGGCTGCCTTTTCCTTCGCAGCCTTGTCCGCTGCGGCCTTCTCGGCGGCCGCCTGTTCGGCTGCGGCTTTTTCAGCCTTTTCCTGTTCGGCCTTTTCTTTCTCTGCCTTTTCTTGAGCGGCCTTTTCACGGGCGGCCTGTGCGGCGGCTTCCTTGTCAGCCTTTTCCTTGGCTTCCTGTTCGGCCAGCCGGCGTTCCATGTCCTCGCGCGCCTTGCGTTCCTTGGCCAGGGCGATTTCGGCCTCGGCCTTGGCCTGGGCCGCCTCGGCGGCGCGCGCCTGGGCCTCGGCGATCTGGGCCTGCCGCGCGGCCTCGGCCTGGGCGGCTCGCTCGGCCTCCTGGGCAGCCTGCTCGGCGGCCTGCCGCGCGCTGTCGTCCGGTTTCGGTTCGGGTTCCGGCTCGGGCGTGGGTTCGGGTTTCGGCTCGGGCTGTTGTTCTTCAGGCTGCTCCTGCGGCGGTGCGGCGTCGGACACCGTGCCCTGGGCCCAGAGTTCGACCTGGACGGGACCGGGATTGTCGGGTGCGGAGGAAAAGCCCACCACCATCAGCAGGATCAGCAGACCGTGGGCGACCAGCGAGACGATCAGGCCGCGCCGATCGTCGCGCGCGCCGGGGCGCGCGTCATCGTGGGAGCCGGCGTTGAAGAAACGGTCGAACAGATTCATGGGGTGGAATGTCAGCGCGTGGCCGGGGCGTTCTGGTTGACCAGCAAGCCCAGCTTGCCGATCCCGCCGTTGCGCAACTGGTCCATGACCTGCATGACGGATTCATAGGGCACCTTGCCATCGGCGGAGATCACCACCGGGGTGTCCGCCGTGGCGACGGCCCGGACCTCGGCCAGCAGATTGGCCTTGTCGACGGGACGGAACGAAGCGCCGCCTTCGCGCACCCGCAGGGCGATCGCGCCTTGTTCGTCGATCTGGACTTCGATGGGCTGCACGGGCACGTCAGAGGCCGTGCCGACCGAAGGCAGTTCGATCTGGCCCGGGGTGATCATGGGCGCGGTGACCATGAAGATCACCAGCAGGACCAGCATGACGTCGATGTAGGGGACGACGTTGATGTCGTTCTTCATGCGGCGTGAGCGACGGCTGCTGAATGCACTCATCTCAATGCACCTGGCGCTGGAGAATGTTCAGGAACTCGTCGACGAAGCTCTCGAAGCGGATCGACAGCCGGTCGATTTGATTGGTGTAGCGGTTGTACGCCAGCACGGCCGGAATGGCGGCGAACAGGCCGATGGCGGTGGCGATCAGGGCCTCGGCAATCCCCGGGGCCACGGCGGCCAGGGTGGCCTGCTGCATGGTCGACAGGCCCATGAAGGCGTGCATGATCCCCCAGACCGTGCCCAGCAGCCCGATGTAGGGGCTGACCGAGCCGGTGGAGGCCAGGAAGTTCAGGTGTGATTCCAGGCTGTCCATCTCGCGCTGGAAGGCGGCCTTCATGGCGCGCCGGGGCGCGTCCAGCAGGGTGTCGCCCCGGCTGGAGGAACGGCGCGCCTTGACGAACTCGGTCATGCCGGCGTCGAAGATGCGCGCCAGGGCGCCGTGTTCGTTGCGGCGGCTGGCAATCGCCTGTTGCAGGACGGTCAGATCGCCGCCCGCCCAGAAATCGTCTTCGAAACGCCGGGTCTGCTCGTCGGCGCGCCGCAGGGCCGCCCGCTTGCTGAAGATGTAGGTCCAGGACAGGACCGAGGCGCCGAGCAGAATCAGCATCACGATCTGCACGGGCAGGCTGGCGTTGCCGATGAGGGACAGCAACGACAAATCGCTAGAGGCTTGCATGGTTAATGAAGGGCCTTTTCCAGTAGATCCCTGACGGAGGGGGAGAGACGAATGGGTTTGAAACTGAGGGCGTGTACCGTGCAGATATCAATGTCCGCGCTGGCGAGCAAGGTGTCACCGCGCAGCGCCTGCTGGCTGAACCGGATCGTCGAAGCGCCCAGCCCGGTCACGGCGGTTCGGACGAGGATGCAGTCGTCCAGGCGGGCTGGTTGCCGGTAGGCAATGTCCGCATGCTTGACCACAAACATCATCTGTTCCTGTGTTGCGAGAGTGTGTTGATCCATTCCGAGCGCGCGCAGCCATTCGGTGCGACCGCGTTCGAAGAATTTGAGGTAGTTCGCGTAGTACACGACCCCACCGGTGTCGGTGTCTTCGTAATATACGCGAATGGACAGTTCGCCGGGGGGATTGGTTCGATCGGGATACATTTTTTGGTGAGGCCTTGTGACACGGGCGCCGGGACGGCAGCGCCCGTGGACGGGGCCGGCGCTTACAGGGATTCCAGCCGTTCCAGGATGTACGCCAGGGCGTCGGCCTGGGCGATGCGCTGCGCCTGGTCGTCGCGGCGCGCCTGGATTTCGACGATGCCTTCCTTCAGGCCGCGGTCGCCCAGCGTCACGCGCAGCGGCGCGCCGATCAGTTCCCAGTCGGCGAACATGATGCCCGGCCGGGTGTCGCGGTCGTCCAGGATCACGTCCACGCCTTGCGCTTGCAGCGCCAGGTACAGCGATTCGGCGGCCTCGCGCACGGCGTCGCTCTTGCCGATGCCGATGGGGCACAGCACGACCTCGAACGGTGCGATGGCGCGCGGCCAGATCATGCCCCGGTCATCATGGTTCTGTTCGATGGCGGCGGCCGAGATGCGGCTGACGCCGATCCCGTAGCAGCCCATCTGCAGCACGGCCGGCTTGCCGTCCGTTTCCAGGAAGGTCGCGTTCAGGGCGCGCGAATACTTGTCTCCCAGGAAGAACACGTGGCCGACCTCGATGCCGCGCTGGATCGCCAGGGTGCCGCCGCGCGGATCGGGATCGCCCGCCACCACGTTGCGCAGGTCGGCGACCAGGTCCGGCTCGGGCAGGTCGCGGCCCCAGTTCACGCCGCTCAGGTGGTAGCCGGCCTCGTTGGCGCCGCAGACGAAGTCGCCCATGTGGGCGACCGTGCGGTCGGCGATGACGGTGATGGCCTTGGGGGGCAGGCCGACAGGGCCCAGGTAGCCCGGGGCGCAGTGGAAGACCGAGTCGATCTCGGCCTCGGTGGCCAGGCGGTAGCCGTCGCCGAAGCCCGGCAGCTTGCCGACCTTGATCTCGTTGGTTTCATGGTCGCCGCGGATCAGCAGCAGCCACAGGCGGGCGGGGCCTTCGGCGGGGTCGGTGGCCAGCACCACGGCCTTGACCGTGCGCGACAGCGGCAGGCCCAGTTGTTCGGCCACGATCTCGCATTTGGGGGCGTCGGGCGTGGCGCGTTTTTCCAGGGCTTCGCGCGCCGGCTCGCGTTCGGCCAGCAGGCAGGGCGCGTCCGCCAGTTCGATGTTGGCGGCGTATTCGGAATCCGGGTTGTAGACGATCAGGTCCTCGCCCGTGTCGGCGATCACCTGGAACTCGTGGCTGCGCGAGCCGCCGATCGAGCCGGTGTCGGCCGCCACGGCGCGGAACGTCAGGCCCAGGCGCGTGAAGATGCGCTGGTAGGCGGCGTACATGGCGTCGTAGCTGGCCTGGGCGGCGGTCTCGTCGCGGTCGAAGGAATAGGCGTCCTTCATGGTGAATTCGCGCCCGCGCATCAGGCCGAAGCGCGGCCGGCGCTCGTCGCGGAACTTCGTCTGGATATGGTAGAAGTTCACCGGCAACTGGCGCCAGCTATGGATTTCGTTGCGGGCGATGTCGGTGATGACTTCCTCGGACGTCGGCTGCACCACGAAGTCGCGCTGGTGGCGGTCCTTGATGCGCAGCAGCTCTGGGCCGTACTGTTCCCAGCGGCCCGATTCCTGCCACAGCTCGGCCGGCTGGATCACCGGCATCAGCAGTTCGATGGCGCCTGCGCGGTTCATTTCCTCGCGCACGATGGCCTCGATCTTGCGCAGCACCTTCAGGCCCATCGGCATGTAGGTGTAGACGCCTCCGGCGATCTTGCGGATCATGCCCGCCCGCGTCATCAACTGGTGGCTGACGACTTCCGCTTCGGCGGGGGCTTCCTTCAGGGTGTTCAAGTGGTACTGGCTGGCGCGCATGGTAGGGATTCCGGTTGGTACGTATAATCGACGGTAATTGTATTGAATTCACAACCGAGGTGGCCCCATGTTGGATCGCGAAGGCTACCGTCCGAATGTCGGCATCATTCTCGTGAACCAGAAAAATGAGGTTTTCTGGGGTAAGCGCATCCGGGAACACGCATGGCAGTTCCCTCAAGGAGGCATCAAGCACGGCGAAACCCCCGTGCAGGCGATGTACCGCGAACTCCACGAGGAAACCGGCCTGCTCGCCGAACATGTACGCATTCTGGGACGGACCCGGGACTGGTTGCGTTATACCGTGCCGGATCATTACGTGCGCCGCGAATTGCGCGGCCACTACAAGGGCCAGAAGCAGATCTGGTTTCTGCTTCGCATGGTGGGTCGCGACAGCGACGTCAGCCTGCGCGCCACCGACACGCCGGAGTTCGACGCCTGGCGCTGGAACGCCTATTGGGTGCCGCTGGAGGCCGTCATCGAATTCAAGCGCGAGGTCTATTCCCTGGCGCTCAACGAACTGTCGGGCCTGCTGTTTCGCCGGGGGCGTGAAAACCGCTATCTGCGTCACCGGGGCCCCCGGGGCGCCGGGCCGCACGAACGCGCCGCCGATCAGGCGGCGGATGCGCCGGCCCCCAAAAACCCACGGCCTGAACAGGTATGATTCAATCCCTTTCGTGGCGCACCGCGCCGGCACCCCAAAAGGTTTGACCGCATGCTCCAAGACCTCGACGCCTTGTCCCAGCGGATCCGCCAAGTCGCTCAGCTTGCGCGGGAACTGCAATCCGAACGCACCGCCTTGCAGGCCAAGGTCCGGCAACTCGAGCAAGAATGCCAGGCCCTGAAAGACCAGCAACTGCGAGAAGGCCAGGAATTCGCCCGCATGTCCGAACGGCTGGCGCGCCACGACCAGGAACTCCAGTCCGCACGCGAAGAATCCGGCCAGCATCGGGCGGCCCTGGAGTCCGAGGCGCGCGACCATCAGATCCGTTCCGATTCCCTGCAGCGCCGCCTGATCCAGGTCGAATCCGAACGTGACCGCCTGCGCGAGGCCGCCACCGGCGCCCAGCAGCAGATCGAACTCATCCTCGAGCGCCTGCCCGGCGCGCAAGCCCAGTAGGGCCTGCCCACACTGACCAAGGAGCCGCGAAGCATGGAACGCGTCGACGTCGCTATCCTCGGCCGCGATTATTCGCTGGCCTGCCCCCCCGAAGAAAAAGCCGCCTTGCTGTCCGCTGTGCGCCTGGTCGATCAGCGCATGCTGGCCATCAAGGGCGTCGGCAAGATCGCCAGCAACGAGCGCATCGCCGTGATGGCGGCCATCCAGATCGCCAACGAGCTGCTCAGCATGCGCGCGCCCGACGGTCCCCTCGGAAATATTGCCTTGGGCGATTTCAAGGGTAAAATCGAATCCATGAACAGCATGCTCGATGAAGTCCTGGGCAGCGCCGTTTAAAGTTTACTTTCCGGATGCGCCAGGTCATCCGGTCGTTTAAGTCCCTGCCGTGTTCGTGACCTGGCCATACATTCCTTGAACCAATGCTATTTGGCATAGGTTGCCGGATTGACAGATAGGAGCGCTGCCTTCATTGGACGGCCCGAAACCTGACTGATGGCGACCACCGTGAACCCTCGGTTCCGGGATGCCGGCCTAGACGGCACAGGCGGGGCATTACCAGAAAGCTCGTCGTGACATCGCGACGGGCTTTCGTCTTTCCAGGGATGTCATATGTGTCGAAGCGTGCTGAATCGCAAGAATTTTCTGTTTGGTCTGTCACTGGCTCTGGCGACGGCGGCCTTGCCTGTGGTGGCCCACGAAGCCAAAGAACCCGCTGAGCCCCGGGCCTCGCTGTCGGCCGAGGCCTCGGCCGAGGTCGGTCAGGACACGGTCGAAATCACACTGTCGGCCGAACTGTCCGGGACGTCGCAGACCCAGGTCGCCGAGACCTTGAATCAGCGTCTGGACTCGGTCATGAAGCAGGCCAAGGGGCACGAAGGCATCGAGGCCCGCAGCGGTTCCTACCGGATCTGGCCGACGACCGATCGTGACGGCAAGATCGCCGAATGGCGGGGCCAGGCCGAAATCGTGCTGGAATCGCGTGATTTTCCCGCCGTCTCGAAGCTCGCGGCCGGCCTGGGCGACCGCATGCCGATTTCCGGCATGGCATTCTCGGTCTCGCGGGAACGGCGCGCGGCCGAAGAACAAAAGCTGCTGGGCCAGGCCGTCGAGGCGTTCAAGACCCGCGCCCAGGCGCTGACCCAGGCGCTGGGCTTCGCCGACTATCGCTTCCGCACCGTCGATCTGGGCGGGCAGGGCGCCATGCCGTATGCGCCTGCTCCCCGCATGATGATGAGCGCCATGGCCGCCGACAAGACCGCTGCACCCGTCGAGGGCGGGCGCGAGCGGATCAGCGTGTCGGTGCAGGGGACGATCGTTTTGCTGCCCAAATGAATAACGCCAGCCCGGCCAGGATCATGGGCAGCGACAAAAGCTGACCCATGGACAGCCCGCCCGCCAGCAGCCCCAGGAAATTGTCCGGTTCACGGGTGAATTCCACCAGGAACCGGAACAACCCGTAGCCCATCAGAAAGACGGCCCCCACCTGACCCGTCGGGTGGGGCTTGCGGGCGAACCACCACACCAGGGCGAACAGGGCAAAACCCTCCAGCCCCATCTCGTACAACTGCGAGGGGTGGCGCGGCGTACCGTCGCCCGCCCCCGGAAAGACCATGCCCCAGGGCAGGTCCGTGGGGCGGCCCCACAGCTCCCCATTGATGAAATTGCCCAGCCGCCCGGCCGCCAGGCCCAGGGGGATCAGGGGGGCGATGAAATCCCCGATCGCCAGCAGCGGCTGGCCGCGCTTGCGGGCGAAGTACAGCATCGCCAGAATCACGCCGATCAGACCGCCGTGAAAGGACATGCCGCCCTGCCAGACCTCAAAGATCGACAGCGGGTGGGCCAGGTAGTCGTCGAACTTGTAGAACAGCACGTAGCCTAGGCGCCCGCCCAGCACCACGCCCAGCACGCCGTAGAAAATGATGTCCTCCAGGTCGCGCAGCGTCAGCCCTTCCGGGACGGGATGGTGCTGGATGCGCCAGCGGCCCAGCAGCCAGGCCAGGCCGAAACCAGCCAGGTACATGAGTCCGTACCAATGGATCGCGATGGGACCGATCTGCAGGGCGATGGGGTCGATGTGGGGGAAGGGCATGGGCGCGGCCGAGAGGGAAAACAATCATGGATAATACCGTGATCGGGGCGGGATGAAGGAACGGACCGGAATGCGCGGTAAAGCAATCAGAATCATGCGGGCGGCTGTGTTGACGCTGGGCGCAGTGGGTGCGGCAAGCGCCCAGACGACCGGCGGCGCGGCAGTCGATGGCTTGGCGCTGGCCAGTCAGCGCCAGTGCCTGGGCTGCCATCAGGTCGACGCCCGTCGGGTGGGACCGCCGTTTCGCGCCATCGCCGAACGGTTCCAGGGCCGGCCGGAAGCCGCCGATCATCTGGCCCGCATGATGCGCGAGGGCAGCCGTGGCCAGTGGGGCGCGATCCCCATGCCGGCCCAGACCCGCCTGTCCGACATCGACGCCAGGCGCCTGGCGCTGTGGATCCTGTCGCTGAAGGACGCTGCGGCGGATTGATGACTGCGTCTGCCGGACAGCGGATTGCACGAGACGAGGAGCATCACATGGAACACCCAGAGAATTCCGCATCCGAGACTGCGATCTTCGGCGGCGGCTGTTTTTGGTGCCTGGAACCCGTGTTCCGCGCACTGGACGGCGTGCTGGACGTGCAGCCCGGCTATTGCGGGGGGCGCGTTGACCATCCCACTTACGAACAGGTCTGCCGCCAGGACACAGGCCACGTCGAGGTCGTGCAGGTGTCTTTCGATCCGGCCCGTGTCGGCTATCGCACCCTGCTGGAAGTCTTTTTCGGCACGCATGACCCGACCACGCGGGATCGCCAGGGGCATGACGTCGGCCCGCAGTACGCCTCGGTCATCTTCTACGAGACCGAGGCCCGGCGCGTCCTGGCCGAGACCGTGCGCGACGAGGCCCAGGCGGCCTTTGACGATCCGATCGTCACCCGCATCGAAGCCGCCGGTCCGTTCTGGGTCGCCGAAGCGGTGCACGCCGAATACTATCGGCGCAATCCGGAACAAGGCTATTGCCAGTTCGTCATCGCGCCCAAGATGGCGAAGTTCCGCCGGCGCTACGCGCACTTATTGCGCTGATCTTGCCAGTCTGCGGCCCCAGGCGGTGTCCGGCCGCGTCAGCGCCGCCAGCCCCGCCAGCACCCCCAGCGTCACCAGGCCGCGCAGCACCAGAATCACCCAGATATCGGCGCCCAGCGCCAGGATCAGCAGCGTGTCCTCGATCAAGGCGTGGCACAGCGACAGCCAGGACAGGGCCAGCAGCCGCGTGCGCGGGCTGTAGTTTTCGCGCTCGGCCGCGTCGATGATCAGCGCGCCGCCGTAGGCCAGGCCCAGCAGCACGCCCACCGTGGTCAGGGGCGCGGCGCGTTCCTCCAGGCCGGACAGGCGCAGCACGGGCGTCAGCAGCCGGGTCACGAGCCGTGTGATGCCCAGGCGTTCCAGCACGTCCAGCAGCACCACCAGCCCGATGATGACGCCCAGGACCAGCGCCAGCGATTGCAGGGTGGACAGGACCCAGGGCCAGAAATCCGGCGGCCCCTGGGTCAGTCCCGCATCCTGGCGCATCCAGCCCAGGGAAACCGGATCCTGCAGCACGTCCAGCGCCCGGCAGATCCAACTGACGGCCGCACCGTAGACCAGCGCGACGAGGATGCGCAGCGCCCCCGTGATCAGTGCGCTGGCGCCGGCGCGGCGTACCACGGACTGTTCAGTGGGGATGTTGTGGGCGAACAGCATCATCGATCCCAGCGCGCTGACCTGGGCCACCGTCATCTGCATGCTGTCGGACAGCGCGGCCATCGAGGCCATGCCGCCGTAGATGTTGGTCAACACGGTGGTGGCCCAGATGATGCCGGCCTCGGGCGGCAGCCCCAGCAACGCCATGGCGGGCGTCAGGGCCTCGCCGGCCAGGCGCACCAGGCCCAGGCGGTCGGCGATGTAGACGATCACCATCACCGGCAGCATGATGCGCGTGATCGTCAGGAACATGCGCGTGCTGCGCAGCCGGATGGTGTTCAGGTAATGGAGCATGGATGATTCCGGGAGGGGCGGCGCGTCGTCGGGCGGGCCGCATCCCGGCATTGTAGGGCGCTCCTGATGCCAGCGCGCGCCTGCTCGCGTCTGCTCCTTAACGCTGCAGCACGCCCCGTCGGATCTGGTCCAGTTCGATGGATTCGAACAGCGCCTTGAAATTGCCTTCGCCGAACCCTTCGTCGCCCTTGCGCTGGATGATCTCGAAGAAGATCGGCCCGATCTGGTTCGCGGTGAAGATCTGCAGCAGCAGGCCGCCGCCCGGAGCGCCGTCCAGCAGGATGCGGTTGCGGCGCAGGCGTTCCACATCCTCGCCATGGCCCGGCAGCCGACCGTCCAGCAACTCGTAATAAGTATCCGGGGTGCCCAGGAACTTCACCTGGCCGTTCAGTTGCTCTACCGTGCGATAGATGTCGCCTGTGGACAGCGCGATGTGCTGGATGCCTTCGCCCCGGTACTGGTCCAGGTATTCCTGGATCTGGCCGGGGGTCTCGCCGCCTTCTTCGTTGATGGGGATGCGGATCAGTCCGCAAGGCGAGGTCATGGCCTTCGATTTCACCCCGGTCAACTGGCCCTCGATGTCGAAGTAGCGGATTTCGCGGAAATTGAAGATGCGCTCGTAGAATTCGGCCCATTCCCCCATCCGGCCGCGGTGCACATTGTGGGTCAGGTGGTCGATGCCGATCAGGCCGGCGCCTGCGTGGCGCAGATCGTCCTGGGCCGTGGCGTGGTCCAGGGGTTCGAAGTCCACGTCATAGATGCTGATGTCGCCGATGCCGCCGTGGCCGTGCTTGCCGCGCCAGCGGTCCACCAGGTAGATGAGGGAATCGCCGATGCCCTTGATGGCGGGGATGTTCAGTTCCATCGGGCCGCTATGCGAATCGAAACCCCAGGCGCCGCGTTCCAGGGCCAGTTTGTAAGCGTGGGCCGCATCCTGCACGCGCAGGCCGATGGCGCAGATCGACGGGCCGTGCTGGCGCGCGAAACGCTGCGCGAAAGAGTCCGGTTCCGCGTTGATCAGAAAATTGATCGCGCCCTGGCGGTACAGCGTGACGGCCTTTTTGCGGTGCCGGGCGATGGCCCGGAAGCCCAGGGCCTCGAACACGCGGCCCAGCGCGGCGGGATCTTCCGCCGTGTATTCCACGAATTCAAAGCCCGCAGTGCCCAGGGGATTGTCCCAGGGGGTGAAGGATTCGGTCATGAGGGTCTCCGTCATTGGCATGCCGCTTCTAGTCTAGGGAAAACAGCGGGGGGAAAGATTGCAAACTTGCGGTACGATCCCCTACCGTGACGCAATCATTCATCTAATAATTCGTGGTTGAGACAATATGATGCCTATCGACGACCTGGACAGGACAGATCGCCTGATCCTGACGCATCTGCAGCGCGACGGCCGGATCAGCAATCAGGACCTGGCCCAGCGGGTGGCCCTGTCGCCCAGCCCCTGCCTGCGGCGCGTCAAGCGGCTGGAGGACCAGGGCTACATCCGCCGCTACGTCGCGCTGGCAGATCCGGAAAAGCTCGGCCTGGGGCTGCTGGCCTATGTCTTCGTCCGCCTGGACAAGTCGCATCGCGCCGAACACGGCGCCATGTCCGCTTTCGCCCGTGACGTCCAGAGCTGGGCGGAAGTCGTCCAGTGCTATGCCATGTCGGGCGACATGGATTACCTCTTGCGCGTCCAGGTCGAGGACCTGGCGGCCTTTTCCCGTTTCGCCATGGATACCCTGATGCGGCATCCGGCCGTCGTCGACATCCGCAGCAGCTTTGCGCTGCAATCCATCAAGGAAACGACCGAACTGCCGACCTAGCATAGTTGTTCGCTATTAAAGCGACAGTAATATTCAATTTTATTTATCCAGCAGACCTCGCTAGACTGTTTTCATGAGGGACCCGGTACGTGGGTTCCACGATTCCCCGAACTGGCGCCGCGCAGAAGGCGGCGCTACCGCACAGGAGAGGCTCATGAAGCAACTGACCACCGCCGCCGGCGCGCCCGTCGCCGACAACCAGAACATCCAGACCGCCGGCCCGCGCGGCCCGGCCCTGTTGCAGGACGTCTGGCTGCTCGAAAAGCTGGCCCACTTCGACCGCGAAGTGATCCCCGAGCGCCGCATGCATGCCAAGGGCGCAGGCGCCTACGGCACCTTCACCGTCACCCACGACATCACCCGCTACACGCGCGCCGCGCTGTTCTCACAGATCGGCAAGCAGACCCCGATGTTCGCCCGTTTTTCCACGGTCGCCGGTGAACGCGGTGCGGCCGACGCCGAGCGCGACATCCGCGGCATCGCCATGAAGTTCTACACCGAGCAGGGCAACTGGGACCTGGTGGGCAACAACACGCCGGTGTTTTTCTTCCGTGATCCGCTGAAATTCCCCGACCTGAACCACGCGGTCAAGCGTGACCCGGGCACCGGCATGCGCAGCGCCCAGAACAACTGGGAATTCTGGACCGGCCTGCCCGAGGCCCTGCACCAGATCACCATTGTCATGAGCGATCGCGGCATTCCGTCCGACTTCCGCCACATGCATCTGTTCGGCAGCCACACCTTCAGCTTCATCAATGCCGGCAACGAACGTTTCTGGGTGAAATTCCACTTCAAGTCGCAGCAGGGCATCCGCAACCTGACCGACGCGCAGGCCGCCGACCTGATCGGCCGCGACCGCGAAAGTTCCCAACGTGACCTGTATGACAACATCGCCAAGGGCGACTTCCCGCGCTGGACGCTGTTCATCCAGGTCATGCCCGAAAAAGAAGCCGGCAGCTATCACCTGAACCCCTTCGACCTGACCAAGGTCTGGCCGCATGGCGACTACCCCATGATCGAGGTCGGCGTGCTGGAATTGAACCGCAACCCGGAAAACTTCTTCGCCGAAGTCGAACAAGCCGCCTTCACCCCGGCCAACGTCGTGCCGGGCATCGGTTTTTCGCCGGACCGCATGCTGCAGGCCCGCCTGTTCTCTTATGGCGACGCCCAGCGCTACCGCCTGGGGGTCAATCACCATCAGATCCCGGTCAACGCCCCGCGCTGTCCCTTCCATAGTTATCACCGCGACGGCGCCATGCGGGTGGACGGCAACCACGGCGGCCTGACGGGTAACGAACCCAACCGCGCGGGCGAATGGGCCGAGCAGCCCGACTACCGCGAGCCGCCGCTCAGCCTGGAAGGCGCGGCCGACCATTGGAACCACCGCGAGGACACCGACTACTTCTCGCAGCCGGGCGCGCTGTTCCGCCTGATGAGTCCCGAGCAGCAACAGGCCCTGTTCGACAATACCGCCCGCGCCATCGCCGGTGTGACGCCCGACGTGCAGGCCCGCCATATCGAGCACTGCACCCAGGCCGACCCTGCTTATGGGGCGGGGGTGGCGGCGGCCATCAAGGCGCTGCAGGGTTAGTGCGCGCCGCGCGCCCGAAACTGGGCGCGCATGTCTTCCGGCACCAGTGCGCCGCCGGTGCTCCAGATCACGTGGGTGGCGCCGCCGATGACTGGGGTCAGGTCGTGCCGTTGCTGGTAGCGGCGCCCGCGCGGCGAACCGAGCAGCCAGCGAGGCCCCCGCAGGCCGGCGGCGGCCGAGGGCTCGATGGAGATGCCTTCGGCCTGCTCCAGGGTCAGCGCATCGCGGAACAGCGTGGCGTCGTCCACGGTGAAGACGCCGGCCAGCAGCCGGGACATGAGGGGAGCGACCAGGGGCGATGCCAGGCCGACGGCCAGGCCATCGGCCTCGGTCTGGTTGTCCAGGCCGATGTCGTGCACCGACACCGGGGTCCGGGTGTCCGCAGCCAGTTGTACCAGCATGCAAGGCGAAGCGGCGGGTTCGGCGAAGAAACAATGCACGTGCGGGCCGAGCAGGCGCTTCAGGCCGTAAGCGATGCCGCCGGGGGCCCCTCCCACGCCGCAGGGCAGGTAGACGAACAGGGGATGGGCGGCGTCCACGGGACGTCGGGCGGCCTGGAGTTGGTCCAGCAGTTCCCGCGCTGCAGCGGCATAGCCCAGGAAAAGCGCCTCGGAACGCTCGTCGTCGACGAAATGGGTCAAGGGGTCGTCCAGGGCCGCTGCGCGTCCCGAGGCGACGGCGGCGGCATAGTCGCCGGCATGTTCGATGACGGTGATGCCGCAGTTTCGAAGGCGGTCTTTTTTCCAGGCCTTGGCATCCGAGGACATGTGGACGGCCGCGTGGAATCCCAGGCCGGCGCCGATCAGGCCGATGGCCAGGCCCAGGTTGCCGGTGCTGCCGACCGACAGGGTATGCCGGCCGAGGTACTGGCGGACCGAGGGCTCGGCCAGCCGCGCACGGTCGGCGTCCGCATTCAGCAGTCCGGCCTCCAGCGTGAGGCGTTCAGCCAGGCACAGGGTTTCGTGGAACCCCCCGCGCGCCTTGACCGAACCGGCCACGGGCAGAATGTCGTCCCGCTTGAGGAACCAGGCGCCTTCCGAGCCGGCGCCCGGTTCACCCACTGATGAGAGTCTTTGCTGCAGACGGGGAATGGGCGACAGCGGCGAGGATAGCCGGCCGCCGGCCGCCTCCAGCTCGGGGAACAAGCGGGCCAGCAGGCCGGCGCAACGCTCGAAGCGGGCATGCGCCGCCGAAGGGTCGTAGGGCAGGTCCCGGCCGTCATCCGTCGGATCGTGCGTCGGAGACAGCCAGAGCAGCGCCTGTTTTTCGAGCAGGCGCTGTAGCGTTTCGGGGCCTAGAGCATCTTTCGGATCCATCGCCGTTTCCTCGAGCGCGCTCAGACGTTCATGTACCAGATGACCTTGGTCTGGGTGTACTGGTCGAACGCCTCCATGCCTTTGTCGCGGCCGCCGAAGCCCGAGAGCTTGTAGCCGCCGAAGGGCGCCGTGATGTCGCCTTCGGAGAAACCATTGACTGACACCGTGCCGGCCTTGATGCGGCGAGACACACGCTGCGCCCGGCCCACGTCCCGGGTGTAGAGCGAAGCAGCGAGTCCATACTGGGTGTCATTGGCCAGCGCCACGGCCTCGTCCTCGGTCTCGAAGGTGGTGACTGCCAGGACCGGGCCGAAGACCTCTTCCTGAAACAGGCGCATTGAGGGCGTTACGCCGTCGAAGATCGTCGGTTCGACGTACCAGCCGCTGCCCAGTTCGGCATGAATGCGCCCGCCGTGCGCCAGGCGTGCGCCTGCGGCCGGCGCTTCTTCGAGGAAGGCTCGCACTTTTTGGAAATGAGGCTCTTCGACCATGGGGCCGATACGCGTGGCCGGATCGGTGGGCAGGCCGACTTTCCAATCGGCCAGGCCCTGCTTGAGGCGCTCAATGACGGCGTCCTTGATGGTGGCCTGCACGATCAGACGCGATCCGCAACTGCAGTTTTCGCTCATGTTCCAATAGGCCGCCGACAGCATCTGGCCAACCGCCGCATCCAGGTCGGCATCCTCGAACACGACTTGCGGGCTCTTGCCGCCGCATTCCAGGACGATTTCCTTCAGATTGCTCTCGGCGGAGTACTTCAGGAACAGGCGGCCGACCTCGGTGGATCCGGTGAAGGACACCATGTCTACGTCGGGATGGCGGCCCAGGGGTTCGCCGGTGTCCTCGCCCGTGCCGGTGACCAGCGTCAACGCGCCGGCGGGCACGCCGGCCTGGTGGGCGAGCTGGGTCAGGCGGTAGGCGCTGAGCGAGGTCAGCTCGGCCGGCTTGACGATCACCGAGTTGCCGGCCGCCAGGGCCGGAGCGACCTTCCAGGCGAACATCAGGGCCGGGAAATTCCAGGGCAGCACCGCGCCGACGACGCCGATGGGCTCCTTGACGATCAGGCCCAGGGCGTCGCCTCCGGTGGGCGAGATGCGGCCAAAGCATTTGTCGACGGCCTCGGCGTACCAGGCGAAGGTATCCAGCGTCGCGGGCATGTCGGTGTTCAGGCATTCCGTGATGGGCTTGCCTGCGTCCACGCAATCCAGCGCGGCGATTTCCTCTGCGTGCTCACGGATCAGCGACACCCAGTCGAGCAGCACTTGTTTGCGCGCGGCGGGAGCCAGGCCCGACCATTCACCCGACTCGAAACTCGCGCGGGCGGCGGCGACGGCAGCATCCACGTCGGCTGCCGTGCCGGCGACGAGGGCGCCGATCGTGGTGTTGTCGATGGGGCTGACGACAGGCATGCGGGCGGCCGAGGCCTGGAATCCCGGGATCACCGGGCCGGCATACAGCGTGCCGGCCCGGGCCTGGCCGTAGACTCGTTCGATGGCGGACATGGAGGCTCCTTTTTGATGTGCGCCGGGTCAGCGCAGAGGTTGCAGGGCGACGTCCAGCTCGCGCAGATCGGCGTCGGACAGAGGCTGAACCGGCTGACGGCAGGCGCCCACCTTGTTCACCAGAAGATTTGTTGCGGCCTTGACCGCCGGGTTGTACGGGTGGTTCCAGAAGAACAGGTTGGCGGGCAGCATGCGCTTCCAGAGTTCGGCGGCCTTGGTGGCCTGGCCGGCCTGGACCAGGTTGTAAAGTTCGACGGCCTGGCGCGGCATGGCGTTGACGGCGCCCCAGAAGCAGCCCTGAGCACCGGCCACCAGGGCGTGGAAGGCGAACGGATCGGCGCCGTTGAAGACCGGCAGGCCGGCGGCGATCAACTCCTGCAGGCGCACGAAGTTGCCGCTGGTGTCCTTGATGTACTTGACGTTGTCGATCTGTTGCAGCCGCTTGAAGAAGTCCGGCGTAATGTCGAAACCCGAGTGCACGGGGATGTTGTAGGCCATGATCGGCGTCTTGACCGCCTGGGCGATGCGTTCGTAGTGGCTGTAGACGCCATCGGGGGTGGGGCCTTCGAAGTAGGGCGGCAGCACCAGCAGGGCGTCGGCGCCCAGGTCAGCGGCGTGGCGCGAGGCCTCGATGGCGTCCTCGGTGCGGATGGCCGAGGACTGGACGATGAGCTTGGTGCGCCCGTCGATGTGGCGTGCTGCGACCTCGGCGATCCGGCGCTTTTCCTCGGTGGACAGGAACGGAAATTCACCCGTGCCGCCACACACGGCGATGATGTGCACACCGGCTTCGATCAGGGTGTCCAGATGGGTCTTGAGGCGGTCGTAATCCACCGACGAACCATCATCGCTCATGGGGGTGCAGGCGGCGGCGCAGATGCCTTTCAATTCTTGGGACATGACAATCTCCTGGCCCGGGGAGCGCCCGGGCTATCTGTTGGGGTTGATGAGAGAGGGGGAGTGACTAGTCGATGGCGGCCCGTGCGGCCTTCACGTTGGCTTCGCCATCGGGAATGTCAGCCAGCAGGGACGGATACAGGGTGGCGGTCTTCTCGCGGAATTCGGTGATGTCCGGCGTGACGATCTCGACGCCCATGCCCTTGATCTGCTCCAGGCTCTTGGCGTAGCCGTCGGTGTAGTACTGGATGCCGTACTTGACTGCTTCGTCAGCGGCCTCGCGCATGATCTTCTGGTGCTCCGGCGAGAGCTTGTCCATGCGCGCTTTGCTCATCAGCAGGACGGCGGGCATGTAGTGGATCTTGACCAGGTTGTAGTATTTGCTGACTTCAGCGAACTTGTCCTGGATCATGGTGTCCGGCGATGCTTCGCCGGCGTCGATCACGCCGGTCTGCAGCGCCAGGTAGACCTCGGAATACGCCATGGGGGTGGGTTGTGCGCCCAGCGCCTCATAGGCTTTCACGTAGCCCGGCGACTGAATGACGCGGATCTTCATGGCCTTCATGTCGTCGGGATGCGCGACCTTGCGCACGCCGTAGATATTGCGTTCCAGCGACGAGATCCAGCCCAGGCCGACCAGGCCGTGTTTGTCCAGGTACCCCAGCATATGCTTGCCGAAGTCGCTCTGCATGGCGTGGTTGGCTTTCTGCAGATCGGGGAACAGGTACGGCAGCGAGAAGACGCCGAATTCCTTGACGGTGTTTTCGACGGGGGGTTCGCCCGTCACGACCAGAGGGACTGCACCGGTGCGCGCCGATTGGATCAGCTTGACCTCGCCGCCCAGTTGGCCGCTGGGAAAGACGTTGATTTTCAGGGTGCCATTGGATTTTGCTGCGGCGACCTCCGCAAGTTTCTGGGCCACGATGTGGTAGTGGCTGTCGGTGGCCAGCACGTGGCCCAGGTTCAGCTCTACGACGTCGGCTGCTTGGGCGGCGCCCAGAGGCAACGCGGCGGCGAGGCAGGCCGAAAGCAGGATTTTTTTCATGGTGTGTCTCCGTTGATGGTGTGGGGGGAGGGAGCGGGAGGCTAGAGGAATGCCATGGAAAACCAGGGGATGTAGCTGATCAGCAGGACGTCGAGGATCAGCACGGCCAGGAAGATGCCCAGGGGGCGCAGCAGTTTTTCGATCGGCAGGTTGGCGATCTGGCAGGCGATGAACAGGTTCACGCCGACCGGCGGGGTCACCATGCCGATGCAGATGTTGACGATCATGATCATGCCGAAGTGGATCGGGTCGATGCCGAACTGGACGGCGATCGGCGCGAGGATGGGCACCAGGATGATGATGAGGGCGAAGGCTTCCATGAACATGCCGGCCACGAACAGCAGCAGGTTGGCCAGCAGCAGGAAGCCGATGGGGCCGCCGGCGATCTCGACGATGAAGCGGCCGAAGGTCTGCGGCACCTGATTCAGAGTCAGCATGTAGGCGAACAGGGCGGCGCAGCCCACGATCAGCATGATCACGCCGGTCATGACGGCCGAATCGATGAAGGTCTTGATCAGGTCGCGCAGGGTCAGCTCGCGGTAGATCAGACCGCCCACCAGCAGGCCGTAGAGCACGGCGACGACCGAGGCTTCGGTGGCGGTGAAAATCCCTGAATAGATGCCGCCCAGAATGATGACCGGCATCAGCAGTGCGAGGATCGATCCTTTGAGCGCGGTGTAGACATTGCTCAGCCAGACGCCGGGGCTGACCCGGGTGACGTTGTCGAAACCGCGGAGCGAGGCCACCAGCACGATGGTCAGCATCAGCGAGCAGCCCACCAGCAGACCGGGCAGGATGCCCGCGATGAACATGCTGCCGATCGACACGTTGGCCACCAGGCCGTAGACGATCATGGTCAGCGAGGGCGGAATGATGGCGCCCAGTTCGCCGCCGACGGCCACGCAGGCCGCGGCGAAGTTCTTGGGATAGCCTTTCTTTTCCATGGCGGGAATCATGCTCGACCCGATCGCGGCCGTGGTGGCCGAGGACGAGCCCGACATGGTGGCGAAGAACATGCAGGTCAGGATCGAGGAGGCGCCCAGGCCGCCTCGCAACCAGCCCACGATCGAGTTGGCCAGATGAATCAGGCGCCGCGAGATGCCGCCGGTCTGCATCAGGTTGCCCGCCAGGATGTAGAACGGGACAGCCATCAGCGTGAATGAGTCGAGCGATTCGAAGATGGTCTGGGGGGCGCTGAGCAGGTCCAGGCCGAATTGCAGCATGGCCAAGCCGGCGGCGATGCCCAGGCAGGCGAAGACGGGCACGCCGATCGCCAGACAGAACAGCAAGGTGCCGAACATGAGGAGCATGGTGGTGTGTCTCGGTGTTGTTGTGCTTGTGGGGAGGGGGGGGCTCAGGCGGCCAGGGCTTCCTGCGTTTCGCCGTTCTGGCACATCAGTACCAGGGTGTTCACGGCGGCCAGCGCGCAACCGACGGGCATCGCCAGGTAGAGCCAGAACTTGGACAGCGTAAGAGCAGGGGAGATTTCATCGGCCCCGAACAAGGTCCATTGCCAGCCGTACCAGGTCATGGCGGCGAAGATGCACGCCAGCAGAGCCAGGGCCGTGCGCCGCAACAGGCGCGAGGGTGTCGTCGGCAGGGCTTCGATGAGCGCGGTGACGGCGATCAACAGCCCGTGGCGCGCGGCGATGGCGCCGCCCAGGAAGATCACCCAGACCATCAGATAGCGTGCGGCCTCTTCCGTCCAGGGCAGGCCCGCGGGCATCCCCAGTTTGGGCAGGATGAAGCGCACGGCGACTTGTAGCGAGATCAGCACGACCATGCACAGCAGGCCGACGCCGAGCAGGATGCGGGTGAAAAAGTTGATCCGGTCGATCAGAAACATCAAGAATTTGTTCATAGGATCCTGCCGAAAGTATCCTGTATCCAAAATGAAAGGCCATGGTAATGGCCGGGCATGGGCGTGTCAACGCGATTGGGATCGGGAGAAACCCTGGTGCGGGTAGAGCGGATTCCGGGAATCGCGCTCGCCGTGGGCGTGCGCGGGGAGGGCCGCGTGGACCCTGGGCTCAGAAGCAGGAGGCGTGCGCGTGCGCCGGGCTTTCATCCCGGACGCGCATCGTGACTGTAAGGGTCAGTCGCCGTGACGGGCGGAAAGGATGCCGATCAACTGGGCTTTGGTGCGTCGGATGTGGGTGGCGAGCAGTTCCAGCGCCTCGACGGTCTTGCCCTGGCTGCACAGCTCCAGCATGGCTTTGTGTTCGACTGCGCCATCGATCATGGCTTCGGTCATCGAGATCTGCAGGCGCAGATAGCGGTCGACCTGCAGGCTGATGCGGCTGATCAGCGACAGCGAGATCGACCGTCCGGAGGGCTCGTACAAACTCATGTGGAATTTGCCGTTGAGCGAGCCCCACTGCGCGATGTCGCGTGTCGCGTAGGCCGCGTCCAGTTCGTCGAGTATCCGCTGGGATTTGTCGATCGACGCCGGGGTCATGTTCGGAATGGCGCGTTCGAGCAGATCCAGCTCCAGCACCGTGCGCAGGTCGAAGATTTCATCGATTTCGGCCACTGAAAGCTCGGAGACCGTGGCCCCCCGGTTGGCCTGCATGATGACCAGGCCCTCTGAATCCAGTTGCCGCAGGGCCTCTCGTACCGGCATCCGCGACACCCCGTACTCCTGGGCGAGCTGTTCTTGACGCAAAAGGGTGCCGCCGCTGAATTCACCGCTGAGCAGGCGTTTACGCAGGTCGTCCACCAGCATGGAAGCCAGATTCTGACGTTTCAGAGGTTTGCGTTGACTGGATGCCTGTTCCACGCCAGAGGACCTTTCAGATGAGAGCAAGAAGGAGGCATTGTAGACCAGTCAACTGGATACAATAGCCAGAAAATGCTGAGAGGCTTGAATGGTCACGGGATCGGGGCGTGACACCCTGTCTTTCAGGGGATTGCCTCGGGGGCGTCCATCAAACAATTTGACGATTTGCGATATGTCATTTAATATTCCCGGCATGGATCTGGACTTGGCACTCAAAGCGCTGGACAACACCCACCGGCGCACCGTCCTTTCGGCGATGCGGGACCCGCGCAGGCATTTCAAGCCGATCGGCGGGACCGACCCGCTGATCGATGGGGTGTGTGTGACGCAGGTGTCCGAACTGCTGGGCGTCAACCAGTCCACGGCCTCGACCTATATGTCGATGCTGCGCGCCGCCGGTCTGGTCACGGCGTCCCGGGTCGGGAAATACACCCGTTATCAACGCGACGAACAGGCGGTGGCTGCGGTGGCCGCCGCCATCATCCGGGACCTTTGACCTCGTGCGTCCGGCCCCGGACGGCTTCATCGCCGTCGGAAGAGGGGCTTTCGGCCGTTTTTTTTATCTTAACGTATTGATAAATCCAAAATTGTAGATGTGAAATCATGAATGTCTCTCCCCGATATCAGATTCTTCTGCTCGCCATGACGACCTTCGTCGCCGGGGCCAATGAATACATTCTTGCCGGCATCCTGGATCTGGTGTCGCCGGGTCTGGGCGTCCCGGTCGAGCTGACCGGGCAGTTGATCACCTTGTACGCCTTCGTCTATGGTCTGTGCGTGCCGATCGTCATCGCGCTGACCAGCCATATCGGCCGGCGCAAGATCATGGTCGCCGCGATGGTGATCTATGGGTTGGCCAACCTGATGACGGTCTGGGTAGATGACTTCTGGACGTTTCTGCCGATCCGCGTCATCCAGGCCCTGTCGGGCGGAACGGCCGGAGTCACCGTCTTGTCGACAGCCGTCTCGATTGCGGGGCCGCAGCGCCAGGGGCGGGCCATCGCCACAGTCATCATGGGGTTCACCGCGTCCTTGATCGTGGCCGTCCCGATCGGTCGGGAGATCGCCTTGCGTTTTGGCTGGCATGCCATCTTTCCCCTGATCGGCGTACTGAGCCTGGCCGCGGCGCTCAGCCAGCGGCTCGCGCTGCCCGTCCTCAGTCCCGCGGCCTCCATTCCCCTGCGGGCGCAATTGGCCCTGCTTCGACGCCTGCCGGTGCTGGGCGGCGTGATGGTGACCGTGCTGTGGATGGCGGGCTATGTCATGACCTACAGTTTCCTCACGCCTTATCTGATAGAGGTCCAGCACCTGCCCTCTGCGTGGGTCAGTCCGGTGCTGCTGGTCTTCGGCGTGGCCAGCCTGGCGGGTTCGCAGTTGGGCGGCGTCGGAACCGACAGGCTCGGGTTTTATGCCACGCTGGTCTCGTCCAAGCTCCTGCAAATGTGCTTTATGCTGGCCTTGCCGCTGGTCCTCTGGTTCTGGTCGCCCGGCTCGGTGTGGGCGGTGACTGCGGTCCTGGTGATGTGGTCGGTGACGGCCTGGGCGGCGGGGCCCGCCCAACAGGTCCGGGCCGCAGCCCTCGTGCCGGAGGCGCGGGGCGTCCTGGTC
The DNA here is from genome assembly GCF_042651965.1 of Castellaniella hirudinis. NCBI lineage: Bacteria > Pseudomonadati > Pseudomonadota > Betaproteobacteria > Burkholderiales > Alcaligenaceae > Castellaniella > Castellaniella hirudinis. The sequence continues at coordinate 377 of NZ_JBHSDY010000001.1, read as the reverse complement.
GGGCTCAATCAATCCGGCATGCAGATGGGGATTGCATTGGGCACCGCCCTGGGTGGGCTGGTGACACGGACCTTCGGCCTGGCGGACCTCCCTTGGATGTCCGCCGTCATGATCCTGGCTTCCCTGGTATTGATGGCTGTCTGCAAGCGCATGGGCAGCGTCGTACCGGCGCCTGCATAGAGGGCGCTCCCCCTTGAGTCCGCTTTTTTTGACGTTTTGATGACAGGATTTGCATCGTCTAAAAAAGCTGTGCTATAGTCTCGTTTCTTCGCCGCCAGGCACCCGGGTTAACCCCTAGATTGAACGGCTTTACCAGAATGGTTACCGCGTCGCTCCAGGGTCCAGGGCCAGGTAGAAGTTTCCCGGTGTGTGGGCTT